>CAMVOF010000182.1:0-4841 GCA_947169055.1 uncultured Clostridia bacterium | reverse complement strand
AAGGATGTACGAAACTCGCTGCCAAGGTCGTCGAGGATAAGTAAGTCGCAGTCGGCAAGGAGGCTGTTGGTATCCCCTTCCGCTCTGCCGAAGTGCTCGTCCTCTATCTTGCGCAGGAAGCCTATGAGGGAACCGAAGACAACGCTGTGGCCGTTTTCGAGGACGGTCTTTGCGATACAGGAGGAAACGAAAGTCTTCCCGAGGCCTGTTTTGCCGATGAAAAGCAGGGATGGAGATCTATCCGAGAAATCCTCGGCATAGCTGCGGCAATAGCGGAACACCTGGGACATTTTCTCTCTCGGGCTGTTCTCGCCGCCTGTGCCGTCATATACATCCAGCCTGAACTGAGCGAAGTCGTTGACTGCGATGCCGCCGGTGCTGCAAAGCTCCTCTGCGGAATACTTTTTCAGCAGCTCTTTAAAACAATGGCAGCGTATGCCGTTGACATAGCCGGTATCGCAGCAATCGGGACAGGTATAAACGGGGTCGAGATAATCTGCTTCGCCGGTGAATGCCTGCAAAAGCTGGGAAAGCTGCTCCTGGGCTGCAAAATTCTCCTGCTTCAAGGCGGCGATCTTCTCTTTGACATCGCTGCCGCCGGCAAGTATGGTCTTCATAAGGGTGTAGCTGGTTTTTTCAAGCTGGGAATTCAGCTTTCTTATTTCGGGATACTGCGCTTCGATACGCAGCTTTTTTTCATTGAGGGAGTCCTCGGCGGTCTTTCTTCTGCGCGAGAGCTCGGCCTCTGCCTTATCAAAGGCTTTTTCGCTGTATTTCGTCATATTCAATTCCTCTTTTTAAGATCAAAATTCTTTGCGAACTGCTCCCATTCGTCGATATCGTAGGAGCTTGAGCTCTTGTCTCCGGCGGTGCTTCTCTTGGTCTTTGAAGCCGTAGAGAATTCCTCCAGCTCCTTTTCAGCCTGCTTGGGAGTTTTGATGCCCTTGGAGATCCAGCTGTTTATTATGGCGTCGATATAGGGGAAGCTGAGCTTGTTTTTATTATCCATGCACCTGTCGTAGGCGATCTCCAGCATTTCGATGCTGTAGCCCATATCGTGCCATTTGGCAACGAGCTGCTGCTGAGATTTCGAGAGCTTTCCGTCCAGTGCAAAGGCTCGTCTTACCTTTCCTTCGTAGGAATGGAGACCCGACTGGCTGATTATCTTGCTCTCCACATCCTTATAATCCGTGATACCGCTGCTGTACCATTCCTTCACAAGGGTCTCGATATATGCGGCGCTGAGCTTGTCAAGGCGCTTGCAGTATTCCATTATGAGCAGAACGGACGGTGCGGAGAACTCATAATACTGGGTGATGTTGATGAAGGAAAGTATCTCCTGATCCCTTATGGGTCTGCCTTTGAGCTTCTCGTATTCTTCTGTAAGATACTTGAGCTCCGTGTTGTTCTCGATCTCTGCGGCAAGCTCCTTGGGGGAATATCTTATTGACTTCTCTGCTCTTGGGGAAGCCTTGGTTTCGGGCTTCATCTCGCTGAAAGCAGGCTCCGCGGCAGGAGAATCATTTCCCTGCCCTGCAAGAGAGATAACTCCTGCCTCGCACCAGAATCTCACGGCTTCGTCGGCAGTCTTCTCGCTGACGCCTGCTCTTTCGGCAAGTTCGGCTGTGTCCGCAGAGCAGCTGTCGGAGCAAAGCAGGCACATCAGTACTTTGAGCTGATCGCCGGAAGCGGTCTTTATGTATTTTTCAGTCACCGAGCAAGGGACCATAAAAAAGCGTCCGAAGCCCGGGGTGTTAAAATTGTAGATCATGGCATTTCTCCGGATAGAATAAAGATACATAGATTATAACACAGCCGGCGGATTATTTCAAGTACCGGGGAAGAAAATCAGGAAAATTTGAGACAAAAAGAGCGCACAGAAATGTACGCTCCGAATAAAGGCTTATCAAAGAACAGTTTTCAGGTATTTGCCGGTGTATGATCTTTCCTCTTTGGCGACTTCCTCGGGTGTGCCCTCGGCAACTATCTCACCGCCGTTGTTACCTCCTTCGGGTCCCAGGTCGATGATATGGTCGGCGTTCTTGATGACATCAAGGTTATGCTCGATGACAAGCACGGTATTTCCGGCATCGCAGAGCCTTTGCAGGACTTCTATCAGCTTGTGGACATCGGCGGTATGCAGACCTGTCGTTGGCTCGTCGAGGATATAGATAGTGTTGCCTGTCGAGCGCTTTGAAAGCTCGGTGGCAAGCTTGACACGCTGTGCCTCACCGCCTGAAAGAGTGGTCGCAGGCTGGCCTATCTTGATATAGCCGAGGCCGACTTCATAAAGAGTTTGCAGCTTGCGGCTGAGCTTCGCGTGGTTCTTGAAGAACTCCACGCCTTCCTCCACAGTCATTTCGAGGACGTCGTAGATAGATTTTCCCTTGTACTTGACCTCGAGGGTCTCGCGGTTGTAGCGCCTTCCCTTGCAGACCTCGCAGGGCACATAGACATCCGGCAGGAAGTGCATCTCTATCTTGATTATACCGTCGCCTTCGCAGGCTTCGCAGCGCCCTCCTTTGACGTTGAAGGAGAAGCGCCCGGCGTTATAGCCCTTCATCTTGGCGTCATTGGTCTGGGAATAGAGCTCGCGGATATCGTTGAAAACTCCTGTGTATGTCGCAGGGTTGGAACGGGGTGTCCTGCCGATGGGCGACTGGTCGATGCAGATTACCTTGTCGAGGTTCTCGACACCCTCCATGCTCTTGAACTCGCCGGAACGGACTTTTGCGCGGTTGAGCCTGCCTTGCAGCTCCTTGAAGATTATCTCGTTGACGAGAGAGGATTTTCCGCTGCCGGAAACACCTGTGACGCAGACGAACTTGCCGAGCGGTATCGTAACGTCGATGTTTTTGAGATTGTTCTGTGATGCTCCACGGACGATGAGAGTCTTGCCGCTGCCCCTTCTGCGTTTTTCGGGAACAGGAATCTTCAGCTTGCCGCTGAGGTACTGGCCTGTTATGGACTTCTCGCACTTCATTATATCGTCGATCGTGCCTGCGGCGATTATCTCTCCGCCGTGGATGCCTGCTCCGGGTCCGATATCCACAATATAATCCGCGTTGCGCATAGTATCTTCGTCATGCTCGACTACAATAAGGGTGTTGCCGAGGTCGCGCAGACGTTTGAGTGTCGCGATGAGCTTGTCGTTGTCGCGCTGGTGCAGACCGATCGAGGGCTCATCAAGGATATACAGCACTCCCATGAGATAAGAGCCTATCTGTGTGGCAAGGCGGATACGCTGGCTCTCGCCGCCGGAAAGAGTGCCGCTGGAACGCCAGAGGGTGAGATATTCAAGACCTACGCTTGAAAGAAAGCCGAGCCTTTCCTTTATCTCCTTGATTATCCTTTCGCCGATAAGCTTTTCCTTTTCGCTGAGGTCCAGGGAATTCAGGAAATCGAGGGCTTCGTTCACCGAGAGCTTGCAGAATTCCGAGATGTTCTTCCCGCCGACGGTGACGCTGAGGCTTACGGGATTAAGTCTGTTTCCGCGGCAGTCGGGGCAAGGCACATCTGACATTATCTGCTCGATCTCCCCTCTTGCCCAGTCGCTTGCAGTTTCGGCATAGCGCCTTTCGAGATTGGGGATGATACCCTCGAAAGCTGTGTCGTACTCGCGCTTGAAATAGTCGTTGCTGCGGGATATCCTGAGCTTCTGCCCCTGTGTTCCGTAGAGGAAGATATCCAGGGCATCGGGCTCCAGCTCTCTGACAGGAACATCGAGGGAGATGCCGTAGGTATCGGAGATAGCCTTAAAATAAGCGTTTGCGAAGGAGGACTCGTCCTGAGTGTTCCAGCCGCTTGCCTTGATAGCACCCTGCCTTATGGAAAGGTCGGGGTTCGGGATTATTAGGGAGGGGTCTATTTTCTTGTAAAAGCCGAGGCCTGTGCATTTCTCGCAGGCACCGAAGGGATTGTTGAAGGAGAACATCCTCGGCACAAGCTCTTCGACGGAAACGCCGTGATCTGGGCAGGCGTAACTCTGTGAAAAGAGCATAGGCTCGCCGTCTATAACGTCAACGCCGATAACTCCCCCTGTAAGACCCGAAACGGTCTCCAAGCTGTCGGTAAGCCTTGATCTTATCTCCGGCTTGATCACAAGGCGGTCAACCACTATCTCGATAGTATGCTTCTGGTTCTTGTTTATCTTTATCTCTTCCGAAAGGTCGTAGATTATGCCGTCGATACGGGCTCTTACATAGCCGGACTTCCTTGCCTGGTCAAGTTCCTTGCGGTACTCGCCCTTCCTGCCGCGGACTATGGGGGCAAGGAGCTGTATCTTAGTTCCCTGCTCGAGCTTCATCACCTGATCGACGATCTGATCCACGGTCTGCTTTTTGATCTCTCTGCCGCAGACAGGACAGTGTGCAACGCCTATCCGGGCATAGAGCAGACGGAGATAGTCGTATATCTCTGTTACCGTACCCACTGTGGAACGGGGGTTCTTGGAGGTGGTCTTCTGGTCGATAGAGATAGCAGGAGACAGACCCGATATTGAATCCACGTCGGGCTTTTCCATCTGACCCAGGAACTGCCTTGCGTAGGAAGACAGGGACTCCATATATCTTCTCTGACCGTCGGCATAGATCGTGTCGAAAGCCAGAGACGACTTGCCCGAGCCAGAAAGCCCGGTCATAACGATGAGCTTGTCTCTCGGCAGCTTAAGGTCTATATTTTTCAGGTTGTGCTCTCTTGCACCCTTGATAACTATTTCGTTCAATGACATATTATCACTTTTCTCCTCTGAGTTCTGCGATCTTGTCTCTCAGGAAAGCTGCGTGCTCGAATTCAAGCAGCTTTGCGGCTTCCTTCATCTGCTTTGTCAGCTTGTCTATGAG
>CAMVOF010000181.1:0-4852 GCA_947169055.1 uncultured Clostridia bacterium | reverse complement strand
TTTCACTCAACGTAAGCAAGCTCTGCTTGCGTCACGCGTCAAGCGCTGTCGCCGCAGCGACCGCGTCAAGACCCGTCGGGGCAGCGACCGATCGCAGCGGCGACGGCGCAATCCCCCTTCGGATGCAAAACCTTTTCCTTCTGTTTTTGCAACGATAAAAAGACTCCCTCTCAGAGGGAGCTGTCACCGAGGGTGACTGAGGGAGTTCACGGCAGGGGCTTGCTCCTGCCGCAAAAATGTGTACAACAAAAGCCCGAAAGCACAAAACTTTCGGGCTTGAATATCAATCAAGAAACTCCAGGTCGGTCACGTAAATGAGCTCGCAGGCTCCGTCTCCCGTGTCCGATCTTATGGTGCTTGAGTTCCACCAAATCACATCGTTCTTGCTGTTGCTGGCTGTGACGTTCACAAGATAGCCTTTGATCTTGATGTGATCCCCCGGCATTATCCGCTTCATCTTCCACCTCAGGCTCGAAGTGGAGGGGATCAGGTGGTTGTTCGAGGACTGCCTTACAACATCCGCCGAATCACCGATCAGCTCCAGATCCTTCGCGGAATCCACCTTCCAGTAGTAGAATCTTCCGCTCTGGTCCCAGTGGAAATCTATCCTGTCGTTGTATTCCGCAACGTCTCCCCAGGCAAGGGCAACGTCTATGGGCGAGAGCCGATCCTCAAGGCTGAACCAGTGGTGGCGGTTTGTGTGCACCACAAGCGCCTCGATCTCATATTCGTATTTGTAAGTGATAAACACATCGTAGTTGCCGACAGTCCTTCTTGACTGTCCCGTGGTCTCTGTCTGCTTGGGATTTGGAAGTCCGGCTATCGAACGTCTTGATGCTCTGTTGCAGGCATACACCAGTCCCAGAAAAGCCAGCGCCAGTACAACCAGCACGATTATCAATACTCTTTTGACAGTCGGGTTCATGACCGGCACCTCACTTTTCGGCCGGAGGCTTCAATGCTTAGGCATTTCTCAGCTCAGCCAGAGCAGTCCGCTTACAGCCCAGCCGGTCTCGGCGTTGTAGATGTTCTCTATCGTCTGCTCGGGGGTCCAGACATCCTCGTAGCCCTGATAGGGATTGACGATTATATAGTTGCCCTCGGCGGTCTTTCCGCGGCAGACAACGAAATGGTCCGTGCCTTCGTATTCTCTGGTGCTGACTATCTTGTAGCCGTCGAGAGTGTTTATACTTTTCATTCTCTGTCCGATAAGTACAAGATGTCCCTGCGCCAGCAGCTTGTCGATGTCCGCTGCGGTAGGCTGGCGGTTGAGATTTGCGTTTATGCCGTATTTCATGGCAACGCACACAAGTTCGGAAAGAGTGGAGCCGTATTTGTTGCAGAGCTCCAGCACGGAGTATTTCTTTGCGTAGGAAGTTGTGAGCTCGAAATTATTGCTTCCTGTGGTTATAAGATAGAGCCCGTTTGAATACTGTGTGGTCAGAACATCCTTCTTTGTAACGTTGAGGCCCTTTTCCGATTGCAGCAGCATCGTAAGGCTCGTTCCGCCGCAGCCCTTCTTAGCAGTGAACTCCGCCGAAATCTGGTTGAGGATGTTCACATCCAGGCTTATTCCGCCGCTCATTGTGGAAACGGTTATGGTCTTAAGCTCGGTGTGCCTCTTGCTGCCGTTCCAGCCTCTTACAGAGAAAGTATAGCTCGTTCCCTTTTTGAGCCCGGTAATAGTTATCGTGTTCTCGGTCCCGGCAACGGACTGTATCTTCTTGCCGCCTGTGCCGTTGTAGAGATTGAAGCTCGTGGCTCCGTTCACCTGGTTCCAGCCGAGAGTCACGGAAGTCTCAGTGGCGGTAACGAGATGAAGATTGGTCAGCGCTGCAAGGGGAGTGGTAAAGCTGACAGTCTCCAGCGTGGAATAAACGCTGCTGCCGTTCCAGGCCTTAACGCTGTAGGTGTAGGCAGTATTAGGCTCCAGCCCTGTGAAAGTATAGCTGTTTTTCGAGGCATCCACCTTGCAGATAGCCTTGCCGCCCGTACCCTTATAAATATTGTAGTTCTTCATCGCAGGCGATGTGATCTTGCTCCAACAGATCGTTGCCGTAGTGCCGGTCATAGATGAGACCTTAAGGTTTTTAAGGGTCGCTGAAGCACCCGCTGACGGGTCCGCGGCGGCGGAAGCAAAGACAGCGGTGTCATATCCTTTAAGCACGGGAAGCTCGCTCAGCACGCCGCCGAACATAACAGCCGCGGCAAGAGCAGCCGCAACCGTGCTTTTCAATATTCTTTTCACTTGACTATCCTCCTTGCATTATACAGATAAAATATCACCCTAAACGCAAAGGGTGACTAATTGGTTACAGTATACTACAAATCGGAAACATTTTCAAGTAGGCTGAAAATAGTTTAAGAAAAAGTTCACATTTGTTTTGTGCACTTTGCGAAATTTTTGTGCATATTTTTATACACAGCTTACAAAGAGCCAAAAAAAGCACCCGGAAACGTCTTTTAAAAAACGTCTCCGGGCGGGGTCTCAAGCTGTTGTCTTCATCTCTCGTAGGGTAAGAGCTCTGTGAACTTTATCAAATAAGTATTTGATGAGAACATATCTCCGAGCTGTGCCATAAGCTCTGTTATGTCGGCTTGCTCGGTGGTTCCGTTAATGATCCTCCATGCCCAGTCTTCGGTGAAATTGAAATAGTATTCGATAGTTCCGCCGTCGTACTCATCAATACAGTAATATTCCGGGATACCGTCACAGATCTCGTCGCTGAAATCAAGCTCGTTTATCATTCTGAGGAATTCAGCATTATCTATGCCCAGTTCGTCGATGCCGTTTATATCCTTTATCGCAGCTAACACTTCCTCGGCATTAACGCTGTAATAATAGCCGTTCACGTAAACGCTTGAAGCATCGTTGTCGGACGAACGTATTATCACGCTCTCTCCGTTCAGATAGAACTGGATATACACAGCGTCTTCGCTGAACTCTCTGAAGCTGACTAAAGGAACAGGCTCTGTATCAAGAGTCTTGAAGTTTTCATACCAAGAGCATATCGTCTCGAAATCCTTATTGCGTTTTGATACGAATTCGGCATCGTATTCCTCCAAGCCAATATCTCTGTCCGGGTCATATTGGAAATTATCTACGTAGTTTTCTTCCATCGTATCGTCGGAGATGATAGCAAGGATATTTCCGTCGTCTTTTTCGGAAAGATACTTTTCCCAGCATTCGGGATACTGACCCAGCTCGGTCACCTCTTCGTCTATGCTTGGGTAGGTGCCGATCCTGCCGCCTTCTGTCTTCTGCACTTCCACCACAGTGTCGGCGGAATTATCCCTTGAAAGCTTTATCATCGCTTTGCCTGTGAGCTTGACTTCAGCGTAGCTTTGCAGCTTTTCAATGTAATCCGCATAAGCCGAAGGATCATCAAAGTCCAGGAATATCTCTGCGCCTTTGGGTATGGTCAGCGATGCAGCCTTTGACGACTCCTGATTGCAGTGGATGGAGTACGCCAGAGCTGCGGAATAAATTGCTTGGGCAAGTCGGTCTTCCTCAGTCGCTGTGTCGGAAGTGTCATTCTGCGAAGTGTACTGCTTGTTTTCGACCGGGTCAGCCTTAGGTGTAACGCTGGTAACTGCAGGAGCCTCGGACTCAGTTGAGCTCTTCTTTGCTCCTCTGTTTGCCAGAAGCAGTATCCCGCCCACTCCGACAGCGAGAGCAAGCGCCGCTGCAACGACCGGCATCAGCCTGTTGCGGGCTTTGATCTGCGGCTTGTGCTCGTTCTCGCTGCCGATGATGTAGATGTGATCTGTATTTTTATTCTTTTGTTCCGTATTCCGTCCCGTGTCCTCGGCCACAAGCTTCGGAGTGTCGGGAAGTATAGCCGCGATATCTGTTTCTTTTTCGGCGGCAGGTCCGTCAAGCAGCTCGTCCAGCGGTATATCCTTTATCAGCTGATCGATCTCTCTCACAGGATAACGCCTCCTTTCAGCAGCGCGTCTTTTAGCCTTTCGCGTCCTCTGGAAAGTATGTATTCCACTCTCCTCTGGTCTGTATCTGTCTTTTCCGCTATGGCTTTGATCTGCATATTGTAATAGTAGCGGTAGATAAAAATGTTTTTGTCGGGCTGAGGCAAAGCGCTTATGCACTCGGCAACGATGCGCCTGTTGATGCTCTTTGCAGCCTCGCCGGTGTAGTCTATCTCCACGCCGAGGTCGTTCTCGTTCTCGGGGATAGGCTCGCAGACCTTCTTTCCTCTCAGCTTGTTGAGGGCACAGCTCCTTGCCACAGTGCAGATATAAGTCTTCAGGCTGCTGAGTCCCAGGTCTATGCTTTTCCTTGTCCGCCAGAGCTTGATGAACGTGTCGCTCACAGCTTCCTCGCAGTCCTCTGCATCGGAAACAATCTGTGAGACCACAAGTTTCACGAGGGCAGAATACCTGCTTTTGACAATGCCGAGTGCTTCGTCACTGTCAGTCTCCAGCAGCTCAAGCAGCTGAGCATCCTCCATTTTTATCACCACCGGTCTTAAAAGGTACCTTCACATATATATACACAGGGAGAAAGGTTTTTCCGCAAAAGAATTTTGTAAACATTCTGTGAACTCTGCTTTTGCCGCACTCAGGATCAAATCACCCGAGAAAAAAATAAGCCCCTCGGCAAAAACCAAGGGGCTTATCTGGAGCGGATTACGAGGCTCGAACTCGCTACCTCCACCTTGGCAAGGTGGCGCTCTACCAGATGAGCTAAATCCGCATTATTGGTGCTTCCGGACGGAATCGAACCATCGACACGGGGATTTTCAGTCCCCTGCTCTACCGACTGAGCTACAGAAGCGTTTTGGCGACCGGAATGGGGCTCGAACCCACGACCTCCAGCGTGACAGGCTGGCGT
>CAMVOF010000180.1:0-4912 GCA_947169055.1 uncultured Clostridia bacterium | reverse complement strand
ACGTTCCGCTCAAGGACGGCGTTATCACTAACGATAACCGTATCACAGCGGCTCTGCCCACTATCAATAAGCTTGTTGCTGACGGCGGCAAGGTAGTTCTCTGCTCGCATCTCGGCAAGCCCAAGAACGGCCCCGAGGCTAAGTTCTCGCTGGCACCGGCTGCTGCAAGACTTGCAGAGCTGGTAAGCGCAAAGGTAACATTCGCAGCTGACGATACAGTTGTAGGCGACAACGCAAAGAAGGCTGTTGCAGAAATGGCTGAGGGCGATATAGTTGTTCTTGAGAACACCAGATTCCGCGGAGCTGAAGAGACCAAGAACGGCGAGGATTTCGCAAAGGAGCTTGCAGAGCTCGTTGACGGTGAAGTTTTCGTTATGGACGCTTTCGGTTCGGCTCACAGAGCTCACGCTTCCACAGCCGGCGTTACAAAGTTCGTTAAGGAGACCGCAGTAGGTTACCTGATGCAGAAGGAGATCAACTTCCTCGGCAACGCTGTTGAGGATCCGGTACGTCCCTTCGTTGCTATCCTCGGCGGTGCAAAGGTCGCTGACAAGCTCAACGTTATCAACAACCTCATCGAGAAGTGCGACACGCTCATCATCGGCGGCGGCATGGCTTACACCTTCCTGAAGGCTCAGGGCAAGGAAGTCGGCACATCGCTGGTGGATGACACCAAGATCGACTACTGCAAGGAAATGATCGAAAAGGCAGCAGCAGCCGGCAAGAAGCTGCTCCTCCCTGTTGACACTACTATAGCCAAGTCCTTCCCTGATCCTATCGACGCTGAGATCGAGGTTTCCGTTGTTGATTCCGACAAGATCCCTGCCGATATGATGGGACTCGACATCGGCACAAAGACAGCAGAGCTCTATGCCGAGGCTGTCAAGAGCGCTAAGACCGTAGTTTGGAACGGACCTATGGGCGTTTTCGAGAACCCGATACTTGCAAAGGGCACTATCGCAGTTGCAAAGAGCCTTGCCGATACCGACGCTACAACGATCATCGGCGGAGGCGACAGCGCAGCAGCTGTTATCCAGCTTGGCTTCTCGGACAAGATGAGCCACATCTCCACCGGCGGCGGAGCTTCTCTTGAATACCTCGAGGGCAAGGTGCTTCCCGGCATCGACGTTATCGCCGATAAGTGATCGGGGTACGATCTCTGCCCCTGAAGCAGAAAATTTGCGGGGCAGGCTGTTTGCAGTCTGCCCTGTTATGTTTTGGTGAGTAAAATGGATCTATTGCAGCTTGTGCAGATACTTGCGGAAGAGGAAGAAGAAGGCACTGCTATCTCCAAGGCAGGGTTTTTCTCCGACTATATGGCTGTCATCGGCATCGTGCTTGCTCTTGTGGGCATAGCAATTATATATGTCGGGATAAAGCTCATGCGAGGGTACAGCTTCCATGTTGACGAAACTGTGGTAGTCGATGAAAAAGACGACTACACCGCAGCCGAGGCGGAAGTCCTCGGACAGCGTTCGACGCCTATGCCCGATCTCTCGGGAGAAGGCAAGGAGAAGCTGATAAGCGAGATACGCCTGAGGTACGAAGCGGGAGACACGGTCTATACCGAGTGGATCCTCGGCAGCGGAAATAGCGGCGACAAAGTCCGGATACGCTACAACGAAGAGGACCCCACGGATTTCTTCCTCGACGACGAAGACCCCGAAGAGCAGCCGGAAACAGCCGAGACCGAAGAGCCCGAGCCCGAGGGCAAGAGCTCCGCGGGCATAACCCTTACGGGGATAGGGCTTATGGTGCTGGGCATCGGCATCTTCGTGTTTATCGACGGGCTGTCAAAATAATATTGAAGCAAAGTCCAATTTAGAAATAAAGGAGTAGTAACAATGAAAAAAGACGTCAGAAAGGCAATAATCGCCGGCAACTGGAAAATGAACAAGACCAGACCCGAGGCTAAGGAGCTCATCGAGGCTATCAAGCCCCTGGTCGCTAACGCTGAGGGCAAGGTGGAAGTTATCACCTGCGTTCCTTTCACAAATCTTGAAACAGCAGTAAATGCTACCGCAGGCTCGAACGTTAAGGTAGGAGCCGAGAACGTTCACTTCGAGAAGAGCGGCGCTTTCACCGGCGAGATCTCGGCTGATATGCTGGTAGAGGTAGGCGTTGAGTACGTTATCATCGGACACAGCGAGAGAAGACAGTATTTCGGCGAGACAGACGAGACTGTAAACAAGAGAACTCTTGCAGCTCTGAACGCCGGCCTCAAGCCCATCGTTTGCGTCGGTGAGCTCAAGTGGGAGCGTCAGTGCAATATCACCGAGGAAGTTATCGCCCGTCAGATCAAGCTCGATCTCTGGGACGTAACTGCCGAGCAGGTAAAGAACATCGTTATCGCTTACGAGCCTGTATGGGCTATCGGCACAGGTCTTACCGCAACTCCCGAGCAGGCAGAGGAAGTTTGCGCATTCATCCGCGCACAGCTTGCCAAGCTCTATGACGAGGCTACGGCTGAGGCTGTTACCATACAGTACGGCGGTTCCATGAACGCCGGCAACGCAGCAGAGCTTCTTGCAAAGCCCAACATCGACGGCGGTCTTATCGGCGGCGCTTCCCTGAAGGCTCCCGACTTCAACGTTATCGTTCAGGCAGCTGTTGAAGGCTGAAATAAAGGTTATTATGAAAAAGATACCTATACTTTTATCGCTCCTTCTTCTGACCTCTTGCGGAAACGCTTCTTCGTCAGATACAAAAAGCTCCACCCCTGCTTTTTCTGAAGTGGAATCGGAACAGACACAGATTTCAGAAAAGCAATGTGTTCTCTATATGGATGACAATACTTTTTCTAAAGGCGTCGTTCTCGAAGACAAGGAACTTGTTGGAACGGCAGAGGATTTCTGTACTGCTGTAAAGGAAAAGTATTCTCCTGTGGCAGAAGACCCTTCGGAAGCGTCAAAAGGCGACTATATTGAGCTTCTGGTAATCGACAGCGAAAGTATTGTTCCGAACAACATTGATAAAAGCAAATGCGAGCTTGATATCTATATTGCAAGCAAGAACGGCAGCTATGTTTCTATCAACGGTGAAACATACAATACCACTGACGGTGAAACCGCAGAATTTGCTGCCAAACTGCTGGAATACAGACAATGAAACACAAAAAGCCGGCTTCTTTCAGCCTGTATCTCAGCATTCCCCCCCGAATGTTTGCGGAACACCGCGGACAGATATAGAAAGGACAATGTATTATGTCAAAGAAAAAAACAGTTGTACTTGTAGTTATGGACGGCGTGGGCTTCTCTGTAACAGGTCTCGGCGATGCTGTGACAGAGGCTAACACTCCCACACTGGATATGCTGCTGAAGAACTACCCCAACACCTCCCTCAAAGCTCACGGCGATGCCGTAGGTCTTCCCTCCGACGACGACATGGGCAACTCCGAGGTAGGTCATAACGCTCTCGGCTGCGGTCAGATCTACTCACAGGGAGCAAAGCTCGTGAACGAGTCTATCGAGAGCGGCAAGATGTTCGCTTCCGACACCTGGAAGCAGCTCACCGACAACGTAAAGAGCAAGGGCACTACCCTCCACTTCCTCGGACTTCTCTCCGACGGAAACGTTCACTCCAACATCCACCACCTCGAGAAGATGCTTGCAAAGGCCAAGGAAGAGGGCGTCAAGAAAGTTCGCTGCCACATCCTTCTGGACGGAAGAGATGTTCCTGCTACCTCCGCTCCTATCTACATCAAGGAGCTTGAGGACTGCATCGCAGCTCTCAACGATGCTTCCTTCGACGCACAGATCGCATCCGGCGGCGGACGCATGAAGATCACTATGGACAGATACCAGGCTGACTGGGGCATGGTAGAACGCGGCTGGAACACCCACGTTCACGGCACAGGCAGACAGTTTGCAAACGCTCTCGAGGCTGTTGACACCCTCAGAAACGAGACAGGCGCTATCGACCAGGATCTTCCCGAGTTCGTTATCGCCAAGGACGGCCAGCCCGTCGGCAAAGTGGAGGACGGCGACAGCGTTATCCTCTTCAACTTCCGCGGAGACAGAGCTATCGAGATCTCTATGGCTTTCGACGGCGGAGACGATTTCAAGCATTTCGACAGAGGCGTTATCCCCGATGTTATCTACGCAGGTATGCTCGAGTATGACGGCGACCTCAAGATACCGAAGAAGTATCTCGTAAATCCCCCGGAGATCAAGAACACTCTCTCCGAGCTCCTCGTGAAGAACGGTCTTTCCTCCTATGCAGTTTCCGAGACCCAGAAATACGGCCACGTTACATACTTCTGGAACGGCAACCGCTCCGAGCGTTTCGACGACGATCTCGAAGTCTGGAAGGAGATACCCTCCGACCGCGTATCCTTCGACGAGAGGCCCTGGATGAAGTCCGCCGAGATAACCGACGATATGATCCAGGCTATCCGCTCCGGCAAGTACGATTTCATCCGCTGCAACTATCCTAACGGCGATATGGTTGGTCACACAGGCAATATGGACGCCACTATCACCGGCGTCGAGGCTGTTGACCTGGGCCTTGCAAGACTTATCAAGGTATGCGACGAGTGCAACTGCACGCTGCTCATCACCGCCGACCACGGCAACGCCGACGAGATGCTGGAGAAGAACAAGAAGGGCGAGATACAGGTCCGTACCGCTCATTCCCTCAACCGCGTTCCCTTTATCATCTGGGATAAGGAAGAGCGCCATGAGATCATTGATGCCAAGAGCACTAAGTACGGCCTCGCAAATGTTGCTCCTACCGTCGCTAAACTCCTCGGCATCACTGCCCCCGACTGCTGGGAAGACAGCATGATCTGATCCCGCTGTGTTTCGCTGCAAACAACAGTTTACCCTGCCTTCTGCTTGGGCTGTTGGGGGCGAACCCCTTTCAAAAGGGTCATCCCCCCAACCCCCCCCCCACAACATTTAACTCTTTTTTG
>CAMVOF010000179.1:0-4936 GCA_947169055.1 uncultured Clostridia bacterium | reverse complement strand
TGGCCTCCCTCTGAGGGAAACCTCTTCCTACGGAAGAGCTCTGTGGGTGCCTTTGAGGATGAGGCTGCGGTGCAGCCGTTGGGAGGGGCTTGGTGCGGAGTGTTCTATCAGGGCTTTGTTCGCGTGGGATATGTTCTCTTTCACTCGATGTTAGCAAGCTCTGCTTGCGTAACGTGTCAAGCGCTGTCGCCGCTGCGACCGATCGGAAAGCCCCCAACAGAGCGTGCCGCTATGTATCGTTCAAAGAAAAACTTCGAGCGTGGAATTCCCCCGAAAAACGCACTATTCATTGCCTGAGGGCAAAAAAGCCTGCCTCTTTCACAAAATGAAACCGCCTCCCCCGGGGGAGGCTCAACAAAGGATTCCTCTTGCTCTATTGAAAGCGGAGGGGCGAAAAAATAGGGCGAACCTGAGAGAGATAAGGAAAGGGGGAGCTCGAGGGGGAGAACCTAAAGGGAGAACGAGGTTCGCCCTATTTTTGGGATTTTTTGTGGGGCGGACGTTCCATTTCGACTATTAGAATAAGCAAAATCAAGACACAAAAATTTTTATATATGATTTTTGGAACTTGATTTTGCTATATTCTAAAGGAGAAATGCAACGTTGGTCTTCCTTTTGGTTCTCCCCCTCGAACTTAGCGCAGCTGCGACATCATTCTCAAAGATCGTAATAGGAGAAAAAGGCACACATCACAAAAAATCCGCGGCGGGAGCAAGCCCCCGCCCTACGGATGTGCGCCGCTGCAACCGACCGGAAAGCCCCCAAGAAGAGCGTGCGGTGTTGCCTTAATATTACACACAGCGATCTGCGCAAAAAGGCTCCCTCTTTCCGGGAGCCTTCTTTTCCTAAAACGAAATATGGAATATCATCATCGCAATGTTGAAGAACACCAGTGTGGTGCAGGTGTCAACGATGGTCGAGATCAGCGGCGCTGCCATCAGTGCAGGGTCAAGATGCAGCCTCTTGGCAAGCATCGGCAGCATACATCCGATGAGCTTCGACATGATGACTGTCGAGATTATCGCAAGGCTTACCGTTACAGAAAGCCTCAGCGGACTGTCTATCATCCCCGGCGAGATAACGGTATAGGTTATGTATATCCTTATGCCGTTTACGATCGCCAGTATAACGCTTACTATCAGCGCTATGCGGAATTCCTTGAACGCGACTTTGAAAAAGTCCTTCAGCTTGATCTCCCCCAGCGACATCCCTCGGATTATCATGGTGGAGGTCTGGCTGCCGCAGTTTCCGCCTGTGCCCGTAAGCATCGGTATAAAGGAGACCAGCAGCGGCACAGCTGCGAATGCGGCTTCGTATTTTGTGATTATGGTCCCCGTCAGCGTTGCCGAAAGCATCAGCACCAGCAGCCACGCTATACGGTTCCTTGCGTGCTTGAATACAGAGGTCTTGAAATAGCTGTCCTCGATGGGCGCCATACCTGCCATGTGCGAGAAGTCCTCGGTGTTCTCCTCTCGCATAACGTCCATAGCGTCGTCGAAGGTAACGATACCTACTATGCGGTTCTCTTTATCGACCACCGGCAGAGCAAGGAAGTCGTATTTTTCAAACTGCTTTGCAACGAGCTCTCTGTCCTCGAGGGTATCGACGGTTATAACGTTGGTCTCCATTATATCCTCGATACGGTCGTCATCGTCGGCGGTGAGTATGTCGAGGACCGAAAGCACGCCTATGAGCCTGCGGTTCTCGGTGACATAGAGAGTATAAACTGTCTCCTTCACCACGCCGACCTGCCTGATCTTGGCTATAGCCTCGCTTACCGTCATGTTCTTGTTGAGGTAAACGTACTCGGTGGTCATTATGGACCCGGCGCTGTCCTTAGGATATTTGAGTATCTGGTTTATCTGCTTTCGTGTTTCCGAATCCGTGTTTTTAAGGATACGCGAAACAACGTTTGCAGGCATCTCCTCGATGATATCTACCGTATCGTCGATGAACAGGTCGTCGATGACCTCGGCAAGCTCTTTATCCGTGAAGGAGTCGATGAGCATTACCTGCATATCGGTGTCCATATACGCGAAAACATCGGCGGCGGCATCCTTTGGAAGCAGCCTGAAAAGTATGGGAAGGTCCTTTTTATCCACGTCGTCTCCGGCGTGGAAATTCCCGAAGAGGTCGGCGATGTCGGCCTCGTTCATGTTTTCAAAGATCTCTTTTATCTCCTTGAAATTCCGGTGTTCAAGAAGATCTATTATGGTGTCATAAAGCATCAGTATCCCCCGTTCGTTAAAATATGGGTACCGATCACTCAAGCTGCTTATAAGGCGCAGCAAAAACAAGCGGCGAGCCGCTTACTTCGGGGAGTGATCTGGTTATTACCTCCGGCATCGTCCACTTGTCATTTCACCACCTTATGTTCTGAATAATTATATCAGCCCTGTGTCAGGGCTTTTTTGCCTGTTTGTTTATCGCCGAACGCAAAGCGCGCAGCTCATCCGGCTTGAGCTCGCGGTATTCGCCGGGTTTGAGCATCCCCAGCTTAAGCGGCCCCACGGATGTTCTTTTGAGCCTTGCGACTTCGAGCCCCACAGCCTCGCACATCTTTCTTATCTGCCTGTTCCTGCCCTCGTGGATAGTTATTTGAAGCACGACCCTGCCGGGCTGTTTATCGAGAACAAGCACTGTTGCCGGCTGAGTTTTTTTGCCGTCGATAACAACGCCTTCTGCAAGCTGAGCCAGCATCTCGTCGTCAACATCCGGCCTGACCGTAACGCGGTAGGTCTTAGAGATATGCTTTGAGGGGTGCATGATGTCGTTTGCAAGAGCACCGTCGTTTGTGAAGAGCAGCAGCCCTTCGGAATTCCTGTCGAGCCTGCCCACGGGATAGACCCTTTCGGGGTAGTCGGCTATAAGCTCGGTGACGCATCTGCGTCCCTGCTCGTCATTCATGGTCGTGACGTAGCCTCTCGGCTTGTGCAGCATTATGTAGCAGAGATTTTTCTTCTTAGCCATTTTGAGCTGCTCGCCGTCTATGGCGATGACATCCCTGCCGGGCAGAGCCTTGTCCCCGAGGGAGCAGCTCCGTCCGTTGACTGTGACTTTCCCTGCCGCGATAAGCTCCTCGGCTTTTCTCCTCGAGCAGTATCCGCTGTCGGCTATTATTTTTTGGATCCTTATCTTTTCCATTTTCTCTCCCGAATTTTTCCTTCCCGAAAGGGATATTTCAGCCTCCCTCTCGATACAGGGAGGCTCAGCTGTCTGTTATTATGCTATGCTGCGTTTTCCTGCTCCGGGACTATGGGCAGGCTCGCTATCAGCCTTCCGTCGAGATAAAAGTCCGTCCTGCCGGGCTGAGGCACTTCCTCTGCCGGAGCATAGATGAAGGGCTTTATTATCGTCACTCTTTCGAGCCTTGCAGCTGTTCCCGGCAGCATAGAGAGCTTTGTACTCTTGCCGCAGCAGGTCAGGGGCACGCTGCCTATCACGGGTATCTCGTAGTAGGGCAGCTCGGGCTCGAGGCTTATCTCCTGAAGCTTTGAGAAAGAATAGTCGTAAAGCTTCATGTGGTCGTCCCAGTCGTTTTTGTCGTTCAGGGTCACGCAGATAAGGCTTCCCGTTCCCCTTTCGCAGGCAGAGACCAGGCATCTTCCGGCCTTGTCGGTGAAGCCCGTCTTTATCCCCACAGCACCCTCGCACATAGAGAGCAGGCGGTTGGTGTTTGTAAGCCAGCGCTTGTAAGGCGGATCCCCAAACTCGACGGAGACCGTCTTTTTGCCGCAGATGTCCCGGAAATCCTCGTTCTGCATGGCTGTCCTTGCGAGCTTTGCCATGTCAGCCGCCGTGGAGTAATGGTCCTCCGTGTAGTCGTCGAGCCCCGAGGGGGTAACGAAATGGGTATTTTCAAGGCCCAGCTCCGCAGCGTAGTCGTTCATCAGCCCCACAAAGGCCTCAACGCTTCCCGAGATACGGCAGGCAGCCGCATTGGCGGCGTCATTACCGCTGGGCAGAAGCATCCCGCAGGCAAGTGTGCGAAGGGTCACTTTGTCACCCTCGCAAAGTCCCATTGACGAGCCCTCGACCTTTATCGCTTCGGAGTCAACGGTGAATTCCTCGTCGAGGTCATCCTGCTGCAAAGTGATGAAAGCCGTCATTATCTTCGTGGTGCTTGCCATGGGCAGACGTTCCTCCGGGTTCTTCGCAAAGACCACATCTCCGGAAAGTGCATCGATGACTATCGCGCTTTTTGCCGAGACCTGCGGCTCGCTTTCGGAAGGCAGGTTGTCAGCAGCACCGGAAAGTGCCGCCGCAGCCGCAGCAAGCAGAGCTAATATCTTCATATATCCTATCCTCCGTGCACAAACAATAACGGGAACCTCGCACGAACTGCGGTCCCGTTATTACTATGTACCGAAGCACGGAAGCCGATACCCGGAAGATTATTCCTCTGTTTCTTCCTCTTCTGCCTTGTCCTTCTTCTTGCCGGTCTTCTTGTCAACGAAGTCTATAACTTTATCAACGACCTCGGGAACAACGTTTGCAACAGCGTTCTGATAGGAGGTGTTGGTGGTCATCTGGAGAAGCTTGGTCTCGCCGTTGCGGCAAACGATGAATGCCATGGGCTGAACGGTCACGCCTGCACCCGAACCGCCGCCGAACTGGTCCTTGGGAGACTTTGTAGGCAGATCGCTTCCTCCCGAAGCAAAGCCGAAAGATACCTTGGAAACGGGGATTATCGTTGTGCCGTCGGCTGTTACTATGGGCTTTCCGATAACGGTCTCGCACTCGGTAAGCTCCTTGATCTTTTCCATCGCAGTCTTGACCAGCTGCTCAAGCTTTGTGTTTTCGCTCATTTTTATATCAGTCCTTTCAAATATTTCGCGCTGATGTTATTCGCATTTGCTCTTCTTTTTGCCGGAAACGCCCACTATACAGCTGATGCTCATAAACATGGCAAAGAACATTACGGCCAGAGCAAAGA
>CAMVOF010000178.1:0-4990 GCA_947169055.1 uncultured Clostridia bacterium | reverse complement strand
ATACCCTATTCCGGCGGCGAGTTCAGGAGCAAGGACTTCTACGGATACGGCAGATATGAAGTCAGCATGAAGGCGATAAAGAACAACGGCGTTGTTTCCTCCTTCTTCACCTACACGGGTCCCTCTGACGGCAATCCCTGGGACGAGATAGACGTGGAGATACTCGGTAAGGACACCACAAAGGTACAGTTCAACTACTTCACCGACAGCAAGGGCAACCACGAGTATATGTACGACCTGGGCTTCGATGCTTCCGAAGACTTCCACACCTTTGGCTTCGAGTGGCATAAGGATAAGATCATATGGCTGGTTGACGGCGTTGAAGTATATACCGCAACGGAGAATCTCCCCGTTACCGCCAGCAAGATTATGATGAACGCATGGTGCGGAAAGGGCGTTGACAACTGGCTCAAGTCCTTCTCCGACGAGAACGTGCCCCTCACAGCAGAGTATGAGTGGGTGAAGTTCACTCCCTTCAACGAGTAAGAAAGGACGTGTGACCGCTATGAACGTAATGAAAGAAAGAGGCTTCTTCAAAGGCATAGACCTCGGCGGCTGGATGTCCCAGTGCGATTATTCAAAGGACAGGCTGGACAATTTCGTTAAAGAAAAGGACTTTGAGGTCATCGCCTCCTGGGGACTCGACCATGTCCGTCTGCCCATAGACTATAATATCCTTGAGAACGAGGACGGAAGCGAGTACAGCGAGGAAGGCTTCGGACGTGTTGCGGCAGCTGTCGAGCTGGCAAAGAAATACGGCCTAAAAATAATCCTCGACCTGCACAAGACAGCAGGCTTCTCCTTCGACAGCTACAGCGAGAACGAGCACGGCTTCTTTGAGAGCGAGAAATACCAGCAGCGTTTTATCCGCCTCTGGGAGGAATTTGCAAAGCGCTTCGGCAGCATGAGCGATTTTGTTGCCTTCGAGCTGCTCAACGAAGTAACAGATAAAGAATTCATAGATGTGTGGAACAGAGTCGTATATGAGTGCTGCGAGCGTATCCGTGCCTATGCTCCCGATACGATAATACTTGTGGGAAGCTACTGGAACAACAGCCCCGAAGCCGTTGCAGACCTTGGCAAGCCCTATGATAACAAGATAGTCTATAATTTCCATTGCTACGATCCCCTCAAGTTCACTCACCAGGGCGCTTACTGGGCACAGCACGTTATAAATATCGACGACCGCTTCAAGTTCGAGGAGTGCGATATCACCCCCGAATACTTTGAAGACCGCTTCCTCCAGGCTATTAACAAAGCCGAGTCTGAGGGCATTTCGGTATATTGCGGCGAGTACGGCGTAATAAATATCGTTCCTCCCGAGGAGACAGTGAAGTGGTTCAAGGTCATCAATGCCGTTTTCGATAAATTCGAGATCGGCCGTGCTGCCTGGAACTACAAGGAAATGGACTTCGGCATCTCCGACAGCCGCATGGACGGTGTCAGGGATGAGCTTCTGAAGTACCTGTAAAACAAGACAGTCACAATATTTTTCCTCTTATACCCTAAGGCAACACCGCACAATCCCTGCACGTCATCTGCTTGCCAGCTTTCCGTCATATAGCCCAAATCCTCCTTGAAAGGCGTCAGCCTTCCTGCGTCGAATTTAGGCAATCTGACGAAAATCCGGACGACGCAGATGACGCACAGGGGTTGTACGGTGTTTCCTAAAAACCGCCGGCCTGCTGTTTTATGCAAGTCCGGCAGTTTTTGTGCTTGGTATTTATCCATAGTGAAAAATCAATAAAAATACCTCAGCATACCCGATGTATAATGATGATAATACTGAATTGGGCGTTTTGTACAATTATTACGATTGACATTTGAGCAGAATTACTATATAATAGTATTATATAAACAAAAATGCATCCTCATGGCTGTGAAATGAGCCAAAAATTGAATCCGTTCACAGAATATGCTTGAATTTATTCGACAAAAAGAGTATAATATTAAAGATGCATTGGCATATTAGCCTTCGCGGCTATTATATATAGGAGGTATTGATTTATGGCAAGGCCCAGAAAATCAGCAGCAAAAACAATAACCAAGGAAGAGCTCAAGGAACAGTTCCTTGACATCCTGCACAGCGATTTCCAGACCACACCCGAGGAAGCTTCTGACCAGCAGGTGTATGAGGCACTCACCAAGATCGTTGTAAAAATAATGAAGGCGAAGAGACGCCATTTCACAGTGAAGACCCATTCGGCAGGCAATAAGAAAGTCTTCTATCTTTCCATGGAGTTCCTGATGGGACGTTCCCTCAAGACCAGCCTGTACAACCTTGAAATGATCGACCAGACCATCGCAGTCCTCAAGGAGTTCGGCATCTCTATCAACGGCATCTACGAGTGCGAGCCCGATGCAGGTCTCGGCAACGGCGGCCTCGGCAGACTTGCAGCCTGCTATCTCGACGGACTTGCAGCCGACGGCTACCACGGCACAGGCTTCTCGATATGCTATGAGTACGGCATCTTCAAGCAGAAGCTGGACGAGGGCTGGCAGACAGAGCTTCCCGATAACTGGCTCCCCGGCGGTTCGGCTTGGCTCGTTCCCGTTCCCAGCAAGGCTATCGAAGTCCGCTTCGACGGCGAGCTCAAGGAGGACTGGGACAACCAGTACCACATCGTTTCACACCAGAACTATACGTCCGTTCTTGCCGTTCCTTACGATATGTTCGTTTCGGGCTACGGCAGCGAGGCTGTTTCAAAGCTCAGGCTCTGGAAGGCAGAAGTCCCCAGCTTTGATATGAATATGTTCAACAAGGGAGACTACACCAAGGCTCTCGGACAGAACATCATGTCCCAGGCTATCACAAAAGTTCTCTACCCCAACGACAACCATGCCGAGGGCAAGAGCCTCCGTCTCAGACAGCAGTATTTCCTCTGCGCAGCCTCTATCGGCGACATCGTAAACCAGCACATCAGCGTTTACGGCACCCTCGATAACCTGCACGAGAAGGTAGCTATCCATATCAACGACACCCACCCCACCCTTGCTATCCCCGAGCTTATGAGAATAATGCTTGACGACTGCGGATATTCCTGGGACAAGGCATGGGATATCGTTACCAAGACCTTTGCATATACCAACCACACCGTTATGCCCGAGGCTCTCGAGAAGTGGGACTGCAACCTGCTCAAGAGCGTTACCCCGAGAATTTTCTCTATCATCGTTGAGATCAACGAGAGATACTGCCGCAAGCTCTGGGAAAGATACGGCGACCATGATAAAGTCACCAGAATGTCCATCATCGAGAACAACAAGGTCAAGATGGCTACACTCTGCGTTCACACCTGCCACCACATAAACGGCGTTGCAAAGATCCATTCCGAGATCATCAAGCGCGAGACTTTCCGCGACGAATATGATTTCACTCCCCAGAAGTTCACAAACGTTACCAACGGCATCGCATACAGACGCTGGCTCTATCAGTCCAACGAGGGCCTTACAAAGCTTCTCAACGAGAAGATCGGCAAGGGCTGGCTGAGAGACGCTTCCAAGCTGGCTAAGCTCAACGATTTTGCCGACGACGAGGAAGTCCTCACAAGGCTCCGCGAGATCAAGCAGGATAACAAGGAGCGTTTCGCCAAGTATGTCAAGAACCAGTACGGCGTTATCCTCAACACCGAGTCTATCTTCGACGTTCAGGTTAAGAGGCTCCACGAGTACAAGAGACAGCAGCTCAATGCCCTCAACATCATCGCACAGTACAACTACCTCAAGGCCAATCCCGACGCAGACTTTGTCCCCAAGACCTATATCTTTGCGGCAAAGGCAGCTCCCGGATACTACATGGCAAAGCAGATAATCAAGCTCATCTGGAATATCTCCCAGGAGCTCCAGAGAGACAAGAAGCTCTCCGAAAAGCTCAATGTCATCTTCCTTGAGGATTACTGTGTATCCCTCTCCGAAAAGCTCATGCCCGCAGCAGATATCTCCGAGCAGATCTCCCTCGCAGGCACAGAGGCTTCCGGTACCGGCAACATGAAGCTCATGATAAACGGCGCTGTTACCCTCGGAACAATGGACGGTGCCAACGTTGAGATACACGAGCAGGTTGGCGACTCCAATATCATCATCTTCGGTATGAACGTTGATGAAGTGAACGCAGCAAAGCCCAACTACAAGCCTATCAACGTCTATAACTCCAACGGCGTTGTAAGAGATGCAGTGGATTCTCTCACACGCGGCATCAACGGCGAGCAGTTCACCGAGATCGCAAATACCCTCAAGACCACCGACCAGTACATGACCCTGGCAGACTTCAATTCCTACCAGCAGGCTCAGGCCTATGCCTCCGAGTGCTATAAGGATCACATGAAGTGGCAGAAGATGTCCCTGGCTAATATCGCAAACGCAGGCATCTTCTCGGCAGACCGTTCGGTGGAAGACTACGCCCGCGATATCTGGCACCTTACAAAATAAGCCGGTTTCAGGCACGATTATCAGATAAAAGAAGACACTTTCGTCATCATTTCGGCGGAAGTGTCTTTTTGCTATATTATTTTTCCCTCAACTGTAACCTTTGGGGATTCTTTGCTCAGACACTTGATATCGACGAGATCGAGGTCATCTGCATTGGCGGCATTGAATTCAAATAAAACAAAAATGCAGCAAAAAACCGGCATCTTCCCCGAAAGGGGAGGATACCGGTCTTGTTTGTTTATAAGTCTGTGCTTAGCCCAGTCTTGCCTCGATCTTATCGAGCTCGTCGTAGAGGGCCTTGGGGATACGTCCGCCCTTGCCGGCGATATCCTCGTCGTAATAGCGGCGCATTTCCTTGATCTCTGCTGTCCAGAGGTCCTTATCAACAGCAAGGAGAGCCTTCATAGTCTCAGGAGTTACCTCGTCCTCGATGCCTGTGAGGTTGATATCCTCGGGCTTGGGCAGGTAGCCGATAGCGGTCTCGACCGCATCCACCTTGCCTTCGCAGCGCTTGATGATCCAGTCGAGGACTCTCATGTTGTCGCCGAAGCCGGGCCACATGAAG
>CAMVOF010000177.1:0-5087 GCA_947169055.1 uncultured Clostridia bacterium | reverse complement strand
AAAGCAGACG
This sequence comes from uncultured Clostridia bacterium, assembly GCA_947169055.1. Lineage (GTDB taxonomy): Bacteria > Bacillota > Clostridia > Oscillospirales > Ruminococcaceae > FB2012. The sequence continues at coordinate 5,077 of CAMVOF010000177.1, read as the reverse complement.
AAGACTGATAACAGCCGCGGCTGAGATCATCAAGGAGGAATAATTATGAAAAAAATCTTTATTGCTATGCTTGCAGCACTTACCGCACTTTTCTGCCTCGCAGGCTGCGGAAGCAAGTTTGTGGGTGAATGGGAACTCTCTAAAGTGAAAAAGGGCGATGAAACTATCAAGGCAAAAGATTTCAAAGAAGCGTATGGCTTTGATATCTCAAAGGCTATGCAGATCGAGATCGAAAAGGACGGTACAGGCACTATGACCACGAACGACGGAGACGATAAAGACTCTGAGGATTTTGAGTGGGAAGAAGACGATAATAAAATTACTCTTGAATTTGAAAAAAAATTCAAAGGCGCAAAGAAAATGAAGGGCAAGCTGAAAGATGATGAGCTTGTTATAACTTTCGATGACGATGACGACGATGTTACCTACTATTTCTCACAGGACGGCGAATCGGATGATGAAGATGATGATGATGACGATGACGGCGGTCATGTAAGCAAAGCCAAACTTAAAAGCGCAAACTCCAACGCAAAGGTGATATTTACAGCTATTGAAAGAGAATCATGTGATATAATTGCCGATGGAGGAGATCTCAGTCAGATAAAAAGTCTGCCCCATCCTATGAAAGTAAGCGAGCTTGATACAAGCAATAAAGTTCAGAATGCTGTATATGACGCAATGAAAGACTACGGTTGCAGCGATGATTCATATGTTTACTGGGAGATAGACGGAAATTACAATGCTGCTTTTGCTCAGTATTCCGAAGATAACGTTGTAGGTCAGTATCCTGATTGCGAGACCGATCCTTCCGCCGAACACAGCATTGGATACAGATTCTGATACAATAAAAATATTATTTAAGGGACGTTTGAAAGGACGTCCCTTTTTTGTGTCCGGAAATAATTTGAAAAAATTTTCAAAAAGGTCTTGACAAATAGGAAAAAAGGGTATAAACTATACTTAGCACTCAAAGAGCAAGAGTGCTAACACTCAAAAAGGCAAAGTGCTAACGCCAGGGAAAGGAGCGCAGGCTTATGGACGGCCGAAAGCTGAAAATACTTACAGCAGTTGTTGACGAGTATATCATCACCGGCGAACCGGTCGGCTCTAAGGCGATAATGAACCACGTCAAGGCTTCAAGCGCGACTATCCGCAACGAAATGGCTGAGCTTGAAAAGCAGGGCTACCTTGAACAGCCCCACACCTCGGCGGGCAGAGTTCCCACCTACGCAGGTTTCAGGCTCTATGTTGACAGCCTTATGGAGAAGAATCCCCTGTCGGAGGAAGAGAAATCCCGTCTTGACGCCATGATCCCCGACGACGCCGTGACAGAAGAAGAACTTGTGAACTCGGCTTCTATGGCTTTGGCAGAGCTTACGAAATGTGCATCGGTAGTTGCGACATCAACACCTAAGTTCTCCATGATCTCCAAAGTCGAGATAATCCCAACCGGCAAAAGGATGTATGTTATCCTGATGATAACCTCAAGCGGTGCGATAAAGAACAAGGTCTGCCGGCTGGAATTCGACCTGACGGACGAGCAGCTTGAATTCTTCGACAATTACTTGCAGCACAATCTGAGGGGCGTTCCCCTCGAAAGCCTGAGCGACAAGATGTTCGACGATCTCACGGCTGCAATGGGCGCTTATATGATGACCTTAGCGCCGCTGATGAATGAGCTTTTACAGCTTTCAAAGGAGTTTACGTCAAGCGAGGTCAATGTTGTGGGTGCAAAGAATCTTCTCACCTGCAAGGAATTTGACCAGAGCGAGATAATAAGCTTTCTTGATAATAAAAAAGGTATGATGCGGTTCGTTGATGAGACCTTCAACGGATTGCAGGTAATGTTCTCGCCGGAGAGCGACGGCTTTGTTATAAGCAATTCGTCGCTGATAGCTGCTCCGTTCAGCAAGGACGGCAAACAGGTGGGCACTCTCGGACTGCTGGGACCCATGAGGCTCGATTACGCGAAGTTCATCCCGTATATCGAGTATTTCTCGGAAAAGCTCACGAGGCTGCTTACAGACGAGGACGATGATGAAAGTGAAAAATAGAAAAGGAGGCGCATAAACTTGACACAGGAGGAAAAGGAGCCTGTAATCCCAGAGGAAGATCGGCAGCCCGAGGAAGAGATACAGGACGAAGCTGTGAGCGAAAACGCCGATAGCACCACAGAGGAGGAAGAACAAAAGCAAGAAGACAATGAACCCTCAGAGGAGGAAAAGCTGAGAGCTCAGCTTGACGAGCTCAACGACAAATACCTGAGACTGATGGCTGAATACGACAACTTCAGAAAACGCTCGGCAAGAGAGAGACTCGAGCTTTCAGCATCTGTCAAGGGCGACACGGTGGCGGATATACTTCCGCTGATCGACAATTTCGAGCGTGCCCTCGGCACCGAGACAGCCGACACGGCTTACAAGTCCGGAGTTGAGATGATCTTCAAGCAGTTCACCGATATGCTCACAAAGCTGGGCGTTAAGGCAATGGAGCTTGAAGGCACAGAATTCGACCCCAACACAGCAATGGCAGTAAGCTCGGTCGAAGACGAAGAACTCGGCGAAAACACAGTCGCACAGGTCCTGCAAAAGGGCTACACACTGGGCGACAAGGTTATAAGACACGCAATGGTGATAGTTGCGAACCCCTGAAACAAGAAATAACACAAAAATGAGAAGACAACAAAACATTTAATTTGAAAGGAAGAATGACTTATGGCAAAAATTATCGGTATAGACCTCGGAACCACAAACTCCTGCGTAGCTGTTGTTGAAGGCGGCGAGGCAGTTGTTATCCCCAACAGCGAAGGTTCAAGAACAACACCTTCTGTTGTAGGCGTTTCCAAGACCGGCGACAGACTTGTCGGTCAGGTAGCAAAAAGACAGGCCGTTACAAACTTTGACAACACCGTTATCTCTATAAAGAGACATATGGGCAGCGATTACAAGGCTTCCATGGGCGGCAAGACCTATACTCCTCAGGAGATCTCGGCTATGATCCTCCAGAAGCTGAAGGCTGATGCCGAGGCTTATCTCGGCGAGCCTGTAACAGATGCTGTTATCACAGTTCCTGCTTACTTCACCGACGCTCAGCGTCAGGCTACAAAGGATGCTGGACAGATCGCAGGTCTTAATGTAAGACGTATCATCAACGAGCCGACAGCTGCTGCTCTTTCCTACGGAATCGACAAGGAAGAGGATCAGAAAGTAATGGTATATGACCTAGGCGGCGGTACCTTCGATGTATCCATCATCGAAATGGGCGACGGCGTTACGGAAGTTCTTGCAACAGCCGGCAACAACCGTCTCGGCGGCGATGACTTCGACCAGAGGATCATCGACTGGATGATAAAGGAATTCAAGGCATCAGAGGGCGTTGACCTCTCTAATGACAAGATGGCTATGCAGAGGCTCAAGGAAGCTGCTGAGAAGGCTAAGATCGAGCTTTCGAGCACACCTTCTTCCACCATCTCACTTCCCTTCATCACTGCTGATGCAACCGGCCCGAAGCACCTTGAAATGACACTCACACAGGCTAAATTCAACGAAATGACAGCCGATCTTGTAGAAGCTACTATGGGACCTGTAAGACAGGCACTCAGCGATTCGGGACTTTCGGCGAGCGAGCTCCAGAAAGTGCTCATGGTGGGCGGTTCTTCGAGGATCCCCGCAGTTCAGGATGCAGTTAAGAAGTTCATCGGCAAGGAGCCTTTCAAGGGCATCAACCCCGATGAGTGCGTTGCACTCGGCGCTGCATATCAGGGCGGTGTTCTCGGCGGAGACGTTAAGGAAGGTCTGCTCCTCCTCGACGTAACTCCCCTTTCCCTCGGCCTTGAAACCATGGGCGGAGTTTGCACAAAGATCATTGAAAGAAATACTACTATCCCTACCAAGAAGAGCCAGATCTTCTCCACAGCTGCCGACAATCAGAGCGCTGTTGATATCAACGTTCTTCAGGGTGAAAGAGAATTCGCAAAAGACAACAAGCAGCTCGGTATGTTCCGTCTTGACGGTATCGCTCCTGCTCCGAGAGGCATCCCTCAGATCGAGGTAACTTTCGATATCGACGCTAACGGTATAGTTCACGTTTCCGCTAAGGATCTCGGCACAGGCAAGGAGCAGAACATCACCATCACTTCTTCGACCAATATGTCCAAAGAGGACATCGACAAGGCTGTCAAGGAAGCTGAAGCTTTCGCAGCTGAGGACGCAAAGAAGAAGGAAGAGGTCGATACACGCAACCAGGCAGACCAGATGTGCTTCCAGATAGACAAGGCTCTCAACGAGTTCGGCGACAAGGTAACTGCCGACGAAAAGAGCAGGGTCCAGGCTAAGATCGAGGCTCTCAAGGCTGCGCTGAACGGCAACAAGGGCGTTGACGAGATCAAGGCTGCACAGAAGGAGCTTGAGGACGAATTCCAGCCCATTGCAACAAGGATCTATCAGGAAGCTGCACAGGCTCAGCAGGGCGCAGGCGGATTTGACCCCAACAACATGGGCGGATTTGATCCCAACATGGGAGCTCAGGGCGGCAGCCAGGCTGGCGGCGACGATGTTATCGACGCCGAATTCACAGACGCTCAGTAATCATTGAATGAACGCACCCTCTGCTCTGAAACACGGGCAGAGGATTTGCGTGTTATAAACATATGAGGAAGGCTTGAGCCAAAGGCTCGAAACTATTCCTTCACAAAACGAGGAGTGACAGCGAATGGCTGATAAAAGAGATTACTATGAAGTGCTCGGCGTTTCAAAGGGTGCTTCGGACGATGATATTAAAAAAGCCTTCCGCAAGATGGCAAGACAGTATCACCCTGATCTTCACCCCGACGACAAAGCTGCCGAGGAGAAATTCAAGGAGATAAACGAGGCTTACGAAGTTCTTTCCGATAAGGACAAACGAGCAAAGTACGATCAGTTCGGCTTTGCAGGCGTCGATCCGAATTACGGAGCAGGACAAGGCGGAGGCTTCGGAGGTTTCGGCGGCTTCGGAGATATGGACGATATCCTCAATTCCTTCTTCGGAGGTTTTTCAGGCTTCGGATCCCGTTCGTCGAGACCTAATGCCCCGAGAAGAG
>CAMVOF010000176.1:0-5097 GCA_947169055.1 uncultured Clostridia bacterium | reverse complement strand
ATGACGCTTTTCCAGGCTTTGCCCAAGGCTGACAAAATGGACCTTATCGTGCAGAAGTCGGTGGAGCTGGGGGTATCGAGGATCGTGCCCTTCATCAGCGAGAGATGCGTTTCGAGGCCCGACGCCAAAAGCCTTGAAAAGAAGGTGGAGCGGTGGCAGAAGATCGCCGAGGGTGCCGCGATGCAAAGCGGAAGAGGGATCATCCCGGAGGTGTGCCCTGTTGCGGGCTTCGAGGAATGCCTGAAAAAAGCTGCGGCTCTGGATATCTCCTATTTCTTCTACGAGCTTGGCGGTCTTTCCCTGACAAGGCAGCCGCCTGTCGGAGAGAAAAGGGTCGGGATGATAATAGGCTCCGAGGGGGGATTTTCTCCCGAGGAAGCAGAAGCAGCCGAAAGCATGGGGCTTCTGACGGCCACACTCGGCAAAAGGATACTCCGCTGCGAGACTGCGCCCCTTGCGGCAGCCTCTGCCCTGCTTATCCTGACGGGGAATATGTGATTTTTTTAAATGCACAAATTCAGTAAACTTTTTTGTTAGAATTGCACAAATAATTGTTTATATTTTTTATTTTTTTGAAAAAAGCTTGATTATTCTGTGTCTCTATGCTATAATGATAGTGGTCTGATACGGATTTAAAAACCGCTTTCAGCGGAAGAAAAAACTAAAGGAGAGTGTTTAAAATGGGAAAAGGTCTTAAGATACTCGCTGCCGGTGCTGCAATCGCTGCAGGTACTGCTGCTGTGCTCGCTCTGAAGAAGAGAAAAGAGCTCGAGGATTATGACTATGAAGAGTTAGACGACGATTTCGACGATTGCGTATGCGATTGCGAGGATTGTGCTGAAGAGGCTAAGGAAGCAGCCGAGGATGCTGTTGAGGAAGCCAAGGATGCTGCTGAAGACGCTGCTGACGCCGTTGCGGACGCTGCCGAGAAAGTCGAGGACGCAGCTGAATAATTCAGATAATACGAATTTTTCTTTTTCATACTTTCCTGAAAAAGGGGATCGCCGCAGGTGGTCTCCTTTTTTAGTTATGTTTTTGGGGGCTTTGTTGTTTTTGTGGTTTGGGCTGTTTTTGTGTATCGAGCTGAAACAGAGGATAGTGAAGAGTGAAAAGTGAAGAGCGAATAGTTATAGTGTCCGCTGCGCGGAGGTTTTTTAAGCAAAAAAGCAGAAACTCGCGGGAGCTTCTGCTTTTGGGTTTTATTCTGAACAGCCGTCTGTGTTCTTATTCCAAAAAGTAGTTGAAAGAACCATAGACTTCTCCGTCTTCGGAAACGGCGGCACCGTTTGAGAGCTCGAGCTGTGACAGGAATTTTCCGGGGTCAAAAAGCTGTTCGCTTCCGGGCGAATGTGAAAACTCAACGCGGTGCATCACCGAATTGCCGTTGCAGTATATCCAATAGACCTCTTTCTCGGCCTCGATGCCGTATCTTTTCTGGGTGTAGCAGATCTTTACGGCAAAGCGTCCGTCGGGAAGCTCCATCGTCTCGTACTTGGGTTCGCTTCTTTCCGTTTCCGGCGGTATCCACTTGTGTGATGTGGAGCCGTAGCTTATGCCCAGATAGAGGAAATCGGAATTATACTCTACCGGATATTCAAAATCATCTTCGGAGGGATCTTCTAAATTGCTGTTCGCCGGGATATCAAGAAAATCATAGCAATACATCACTTCGTGTGCAGCTATAAAGGGAGCAAGCATTTTGATCTCGGTCCTTACCCTTTCAAGATAATCGGTTTCTGTCCTGAGAGTCGGCGTGTCCGCCGGATGCCGTTCGACGGCATCTTTGTAGGAAATGATATAGGGTTCGAGGTCCGTAAAGGGCTGTATCATAACATAGTCGCTGAGCTCGGGGAAGAAATCCGAGGTCACGATAAGTGCTGCGGTACAGAAGATATTGGAGAATTTCTCCCCCTGGGGATCGTGCTCGTAAAGATAGGTCTTTCCGGCATAGGGAAAGCGGACTCCCATTTTTTCAAAGCTGATATAGTTTTCGCCGTTGGGCTCCAGCTCACGGACGTGCTCCGTATCGTCGAGGTCAACGCCGTCGGGCAAGAAACAATAAGGGTTTTCATCGGTATATTTTTCAAGCTCTGACTCCAGCTTTTCTTCTTCCGTCAGCAGGGAGCTTTCGGCTTTCGAGCAGCCGGAAAGGAGCATCAGGGCTGCAAGCAGCAACGCTGTCTTTCTCATTTTTGTCTCCTATCTGCCTGCGAAGCGAAAACTCCGCAGGCTTTGTTTTTTTACTTGAAGGGGTTCTCGGTCTTGTAGAGCATTCCCTTGGGCTGGTTGAAGCCTATCTCCTCGCAGCCGATGTAGCGGAAAACGTTGTAGAGTGCCTTGCCGAAATGTCCGAAGGCGACTGCTCCGTGGTGGGGGAAATTGCCCTCGATGAGGACGTGGCGGTAGAAGCGGCCCATTTCGGGGATAGCGAAGATGCCGATGCCGCCGAAGGAACGTGTTGCAGCCGGAAGGACTTCGCCCTGTGCGATATAGGCGCGGAGCTTTGCGTCGGCTGTGGACTGGAGGCGGTAGAAGGTGATATCGCCGGGGATTATATCGCCCTCGAGGGTACCTCTGGTGATATCAGGCTCGACATCGGGCTCAAGGCCGCGGTGCATGATGAGCTGGTAGCTCATGGTGGCTTTTCTCAGCTTGCAGGAAGCGGTGTTTCCGCAGTGGAAGCCCATAAAGGTATCGCGCTGGGTATAATCGAACTTCCCTTCTATCTCCTCGCGGTAGATGTCGCCGGGAACGGAATTGTTGATGTCGAGGAGGGTGACAACGTCGTCGGAGACGCAGGTGCCTATGTACTCGCTGAGAGCGCCGTAGATATCCACCTCGCAGGAAACGGGTATGCCCTTTGCGGTGAGGCGGCTGTTGACATAGCAGGGCACAAAGCCGAACTGGGTCTGGAAGGAAGGCCAGCACTTGTTTGCGAAGGCAACGTATTTTCTCTCGCCCTTGTGAGCGTCTATCCAGTCAAGGAGGGTAAGCTCGTACTGAGCAAGCTTCGGAAGGATGCCTGCCATCTTGTTGCCGTCGCCGAGCTCACGTTCCATATCGGCAATGACATCGGGGATACGGGGATCGTTTGCGTGTTCGTTATACGCGGCGAAGAGATCCAGCTCGGAGTTTTCCTCTATCTCCACGCCGATATTATAGAGCTGCTTTATGGGAGCGTTGCAGGCAAGGAAATCCTGGGGACGGGGTCCGAAGCTGATGAGCTTGAGGCTGCGGAGTCCGATGACTGCCCTTGCAACGGGGATGAACTCTGCGATCATAGCCGCAACTTCCTCGGGAGTTCCCACGGGGTACTCGGGGATGTAGGCCTTGATGTTCCTGAGGGCAAGGTTATAGCTGGCGTTGAGCATTCCGCAGTAGGCGTCGCCTCTTGCGTCAACGAGGGCTTTGCCGCACTCTTCCTCGGCAGCTGCCGCAAACATAACAGGGCCGTCGAATTTCTTTGCCAGCAGGGTCTCGCAGGTCTCGGGGCCGAAATTCCCGAGATAGACAACGAGAGCATTGATGCCTGCTTTGTTCACGTCGGCAAGGGCATCCAGCATCTCCTGCTCGTTCTCCACGGCTATGGGGCACTCGTAGATCTCGCCGTACTTGTCCGCAAAGGCTTTGCAGACATTAGATCTTCTGGTCTCGGAAAGGCTCTTGGGAAAGCAGTCGCGTGATACTGCGATGACTCCGAGCTTAACTGCGGGTGTGTTTTCAAACATGGTGATTCCTCCTTGGTGTTTTGGAAATATATAGCTTATCTTGATTATAGCATATTACGGGGTCGTTTGTAAAGCGGTGAAAAATATTTTTTTCGCCTATTGAAATTGCGGAAGGGTGATGATATAATAGAATAGTAATATGTCTCCTTCACGGTTTGGTGATGAGGATACAACCTGACATTTGGGGGGATCTTAATGACTTGCAATACCTGCGGATATGTTTCCGCCGACGGTGCAAAATTCTGCCGGAGCTGCGGAAGTCCGCTGTCTTCCGAGCCCACTTTGCCTTTTCTGAACGATTCGCCGACCGAGCCTCAGACGCCTGAGATGCAGCCGGTACAGGATATGGCACCTGTTCAGGATGCTGCCACGCCGCAGCCGGGGTTTTCGGATCAGACTCAGTACGCTTACGGGCAGAATTTCACAGCCGATCCTTACGCACAGCCCGTGCAGAACGACGGCTACGGCCAGCCGGTTTATCCTCAGCCGGGGTATTATCCCGGAGCTGCGCCGGTGCGTACTTATCCAGCCGCACAAGTTAAGGGCTCGGGGGTTTCGGGAAAGGCTTTTCTGTGGCTTCTGCTGGTGTATTTCCTCTGCGGGATGCTGTTCGTTTCGCTGCTGGCAAGGTTCATGACCTCAAAGAGCTACTTAAAGGACATCTTCAAGGAAGTGACCGAGAACGTTGCGGAATCCGACGAGATAGTTGATGCGATAGAGAGCAGATCGAGCCTTGATGAGGACGAGGTCAGGGACGTGCTTGAGAACACGGACTTCTCCAACCTGCTCTCGAAATACAGCTCGAAGCTGGCGGAGTTCGTTTTTGAAGGCGGCAGCGCTCCGAAGATAGATTCGGACGAGATCGTTGACGCCATCGAGGACAACGAGAGAGACATCGAGAAGGCTATCGGCAGAGACCTTAACAGCAAGGACTGGGAAAAGATCAGAAATGAAGCCAACAAATTCGCCGACGACTTCAACAAGAACATCAAGGACGTTAAGAGAGATCAGGGCGGTGTGTTCAGCGTATTCAGCGTTATCGGATCGACCTGGTTCCTGGGAGTGCTGATAGGCGCAATGCTGCTGATACTCCTGAGGCTGATATTCCTCTACAAGAAGGACGGCTCCGGCATTTACAGAGCTTTCCGGGGCTATGCCATCGTTTTCGGCATCAGGGCTGCGATCTTCTGCGGTACCTCCCTGGGTATCACAGGCCTGCTCTCCCTGGCGGGGACAAGCAGTGATATCGCTCTGGCAAAGGCCATAATCTCGATGCTGATGAAGCCGCCCCTCAACACGGGGCTCATCCTCGGCGGTGTATGCGTGGTATTCATCGTGCTTGCGGTGGTATTCTCCATACTCTACAAAA
>CAMVOF010000175.1:0-5109 GCA_947169055.1 uncultured Clostridia bacterium | reverse complement strand
GAGCTCAGATCGTCAGAGCAGTCCTCGAAGCGATAGCCTACCAGACAGCCGACGTCCTCGAGGCAATGGAGGAAGACGCAGGCAGGCTGGGTTCGGTGCGTGTTGACGGCGGAGCCAGCGCCAACGATTTTCTGATGCAGTTCCAGTCGGACATACTGGGCAGGGAGATCACCCGTCCGGAGAACGTGGAGTCCACAGCCATAGGAGCAGCTTTCCTCGCAGGGCTTGCCTGCGGCTTCTGGAAGGACACCGACGAGCTCCTCACCCTGGGCGGCAGCTTCGAGAAATTCTCCCCGAGAATGACCAAAGAGCAGCGAAAGGAACACCTGACCGGCTGGCACAAAGCCGTTAACGCAGCTATAAACGGCAAGGGGTAAAAATAAATACGGCACCGTGCAAGGGCTTTCCCTGCTGCGGTGCCGTTTTTAGTTTACTCCGAAACGTCCTCTGTTTCGTTTTTCTCCTGTGCGGTATGATCGGCATAGTTCTCGTCTATTATGTCAAAGATCGAAGTATCCTCGACCATATAATACTTACCGTTGACCTGAACGTTCGCCTTGGTGAAATGTGTATTCACTATCGTTGCCGTTGTATCTCCGCCTTTCAGCTCTGCGTATCTCATCGTTGTTTCGAGAGTGCTTTCCCCCACATCGGTCACGGGCTCATACTCTGCTTTGAGAAAATCCTCATACCATTTCTTTGCCTTTTCTTCGAGATCGCTTCTTAACTGACCGTCGATCTCACTTTCGGTCAGATCGTCCGATATGACAGTTCCCGAAGAATAAGTGATACTGTGTTCTTTGAGGATCCTCTCTGCTGTCTCGCAGGTGCAGTATTCATTATTGATCTTCAAAGGAGCTCCGGGATCATCGCTTATCTCTATCCTGTAGGTCTCCGGGTGGTCGGGATGCTTGAATACGATATAATACATCGGACCGTAGACCTTCGGAGCATTCTCATCGATCTTGCATATCTCTCTTTCCGCAAGGGCATTGTAAAGCTTATCTGCCTCATCCCGGCTGATTATAGTTTTCTCAGTCGAATGATCATAATACTCGCTGGAAAAATAGATGAACTTACAGCCGAAAACAACATTTATATCTCCGTTTTCGTCTACTCCGGGTTCATAGATATATTTATCCAGCTCTCCGAAAACTATGCCTTCCTGCTGAGCAGGATACTGCTCGACGGTACTGCCCTCGCTCTCACGCCACTGCGCCACCGTTGGCATATAGTCGAAGGGATCAATATAAAACGCTGCCTCTCCGCCGCTGACCGAGTTTTTTTCAAGATCCAGTTTTATGATCTCTGCAATTTTTCTAAGCTTGGGATCAAGTCCGCTGATGTCGGAAAGATCAATGATATACTTCCCTGTCGGTATCTCGGGAAACTCTCCGTCCGCGATAAGATTGGCGATGCAGGCGCTGACCGCCGTAAAAACGAGCTTGGCGTTCCTGTTCTCCTCCACGGTTTCCGTCTTTGAGCTGTTAAACATACTTGCCATAGGACCTGTCTTTTTCGCAGCTCCCATATAGACGAGGATTCCTCCTGCCCCGATAACGAGAGCAAGCACCGCCGCCAGCACGCCGAGCGCCTTGCTTTTGATCTTCACAGGCTTCTCTGCTTCTTTGACATTTACTTCTTCTTCGGATATATATTCCGTCTTTCCTTCGTTCTGCAATATCTCCTCTGCTGCCGGTATATCGGGGATCACCGCAAAGGAGCTTTTTTCTTTGTTGATATTCAATCCGGCACCTCCTGTCAGTTCCTCAAGAGGGATACCTTCTATCATTTTTTCTATATTATTCATAAAAGTATTCCTCCTTTCATCAGAGCATCGCGCAGACTTCGCTTTGAACGGTGAAGAATGTACTTCACTCTCTGTTCTGTAATGCCGCAGCATCTTGCTGTCTCTGCGCAGCTCAGGCTGTAATAAAAACGGCAGATGAAGACCTCGCGGTCAGGAGAGGGCATAGCCCTCACACAGGCCGCAATGACCGACCGGTTATGTCTGGCAGCATCCGGCGTCGAAAAATCCGCCTCTACACCAAGCTCAAGCTCGTCATCCGTAAGCCGGCTGACTGCATCAAGTGTCCGCAGCTTGTCGATCGTACACGATCTTGCCACCATGCAGACATAGCTTTTAAGGCTTGACTTTCCGAGGTCGATACGATCGCGGTTTTTCCAGACTTTATAAAAAACATCGCCCTCAACCTCTTCTATATCCTCCTGCGAACCAAGCATCCCTGCCGCAACAGAGCGAACGAGCTTGGAATACTTGCTCATGATCGCAGCAAGCCCTTTTTCGCTTCCGTCGTGCAGAAGAGCAACGATCCTTTCATCGGTCATTTTCATCACCACCCCGAGGTACCTCTGAGCATCAGAACGACGCTCACAAATGCATTTCACTCTTATATTCGTTTCCGCCTGCCGAAAAGTCGTAAACGAAATATAAATAAAGTGTTAAGTTTATTAAGAGGCAAAAACCGTCTGCAAAGATCACCTCTTCGCAGACGGCTTTTATTATTTCCTGTATGCCCGGACTATCTCCCCGATATAAGCCGTGTGGAGATCCCCTGCCGAATAATTGGCTTCGAGGATGCCGCGGTCGATGAAGCTCTCGGCAGACATCTCCTGCACATAGAGCTTGCGGCAGAGAAGCACGAGGTTTGCCTCCTCAAATGCCACCGACTCCCCCGCAAGCACGGGTGTAAGTCCTGTTTCCGCCACTTTATCGGTATCACGTCCGCTGTGTCTTCCGCAGAAAGCCAGCGCTTTTTTATGCTCCTCGCCGAAGAACGAGAGGGTGAAAAGCTCCTCACGGTCGGCGAACTCCTTGGTATAGCGCTGCGGTCTGAGGACAGTGACAGCGCAGGGCTTGTTCCACATCTCCCCCAAAAAGCCCCAGGAAGCGGTCATGGTATTGAAGCTCTCCTCCCTGCCGGCTGTGACGAGCATCCAATCCTGCCCAATGAGCTTAACGGGATCGAGCCCCTCGGCAGGAAGCTCGCCTGCTTTGATGCTTCTGAATCCTGCATCTTCTATTTTTCTCATAAATATTACCCCTTTCACATTTTTGCAGCGATGCTGCTTTACAAACATCTTAGCACAGATCTCCGCAATTTGCAAGCATTATTTGTCGGCAGCGGTTTCAGCAGCCTTCAAAGCACAGAATTATTGTTAACATTTTATTTACAATTTAATTTGAACCCTCGGGCATTTTTTCTTATCTAAATATGTGAAACAATCTAAGGGGGATTTTTGCTTTTTGGAGAAGAAGGAAAAAATCGGCTCCCTCTTTCCTGCTTCATCTGACTCAAAACCTAAAACGGCATCGCACAGTGGGTCCACCCCAGCTTTGCGATGCCGTTTCAATCGTGCTGTTATATTATTTGGTTCTGCCCAATTTGTTCGGCAGAAGAAATGGAACCCGCCAAGGGCTGACGCCGCCCGATTTAATTGAAGCTTATGCGAGAATTAAAATCGGAACCGGCGAATGCGCTGCGCGGGCGATGAAGCTAAGCTCGCGTGGGATATATTATTTTTCACTCGATGTAAGCATGCGTAAGCTTGCGTCACGTGTCAAGCGCAGTCGCCGCAGCGACTTCAAGCAGCTTCTCTGCGCTTGCCAGCTTCACTGCACAGACAAATACCTTCACTGCCTGCTGCAGCTCCTCAACAGGAGGAAGCGTCGGCGCGATCCTGATGTTCGTGTCCTTCGGGTCTTTCTTATAAGGATACGTTGCACCTGCACCAGTCAAAACAACTCCGGCTTCCTTGCAAAGGGAAACTACTCTCTTTGCGCAGCCGTCTATCGTGTCAAAGCTGATGAAGTAGCCGCCGTTGGGCTTAGTGTATTTACCGATGCCAAGGGGCTTGATCTCGCTGTCCAGAGCGTCAAGCACTACTTTGAACTTCGGTGCGATGATAGCTCTGTGCTTCTCCATCTGAGCCATAAGTCCCTCGTAATCGCCGAAGAACTTAGCGTGTCTCAGCTGGTTGATCTTATCGTAGCCGATGGTCTGGATGGTCATCAGCGACTTCACATACTCGACATTCTTCACGCTTGCAGCCATTACAGCAACGCCGCCGCCTGCAAAGGTGATCTTCGAGGTGGATGCGAACTCATAGACCATATCCTCGGTGCCGTTCTTCTTGCACTCCGCCATAAGGTTGAGGAGCTTATCCGGCGTATCGGTGAGGTGGTGGATGCAGTATGCGTTATCCCAGAAGATGCGGAAGTCCTTAGCTGCGGGCTTGAGAGCTGCAAAACGTCTTACGACCTCGTCGGAATAGGTGATGCCGGTGGGGTTCGCATACATCGGAACACACCAGATACCCTTGATGCTCTCGTCCTCTGCCACGAGCTTCTCGATCATATCCATATCCGGGCCATCTGCGTTCATCGGGATATTTATCATCTCGAAGCCGAACTGCTCGGTTATTGCAAAGTGTCTGTCATAGCCGGGAACGGGGCAGAGCCACTTGATCTTGCCGCAGTCCTTCCAGGGCTTCTGTGTGCCGTCAACGCCGAAGATATAGCAGCGTGCGACCATATCGTACATTATATTGAGGCTTGAATTTCCGCAGATGATGAGCTCGTCATTGGAAACTCCCAGCATGGGAGCAAAGAGGTTCTTGGCGTCGATGATGCCGTCGAGTCCGCCGTAGTTGCGGCAGTCGGTGCCGTCGGAGGCTTTATAATCCGCGTCGTAGCTGTTTACTGCTGCGAGCATTTTCATTGCAAGGTCCAGCTGCTCGGACGAGGGCTTGCCTCTTGCCATATTCAGCGAAAGTCCCAGAGCCTTATAGCCGTCGTACTCGGCTTTTACCTCATCTCTGAAATTTTCAAGCTGCTGCTTATTCATTTCACTCAAAAGCATATCATTTCCTCCGAAACCATTATTATTGCTGTCGGCTGCGGAATAATAGGGTATTCCCCACCGCAGCAGACCTTTTATATTATATACCCTGCATTTTGATTTTGCAAGTTGTTTTTATCAATCCTGCAAAAAATCATTACATTACACAGTTTAACCCTTCCCATTTCCCGATAAATAGACAAAATCACAAAACAAAGGCGGTGCCGCACAGATACAAGCGCAGCAT
>CAMVOF010000174.1:0-5126 GCA_947169055.1 uncultured Clostridia bacterium | reverse complement strand
ATAGTATTTCTCATAAGCCCTGATTATATCCTGAACGAGCTTATGTCTGACAACGTCCTTTTCCGTAAATCTTACTATCTCGATATCGTCTATGCCCTTTAGAATCCTTGCGGCTTCGATAAGTCCCGACCTTCTTGAATCGGGCAGGTCTATCTGGGTTATATCTCCTGTAATGACTATTTTTGAATTGAAGCCGAGCCTTGTTAGGAACATCTTCATCTGCTCCGGTGTAGTGTTCTGAGCTTCGTCGAGGATGATATAAGCGTCATCAAGAGTCCTGCCTCGCATATACGCGAGAGGTGCAACTTCTATGCAGCCTCTTTCCTGCTGTCTTGCGAAGGTATCGGGCCCAAGCATCTCGAACAAAGCGTCATAAAGGGGCCGGAGATAGGGATCGACTTTATTCTGGAGATCGCCGGGAAGGAAGCCCAGCTTTTCTCCGGCTTCAACAGCAGGCCTTGTAAGGATTATCTTGTTTATCTCGTGAGCTCTGAAAGCCTTTACAGCCATCGCAACTGCGAGATAGGTTTTTCCTGTTCCGGCAGGTCCTATGCCGAGAACTATGGTATTGTTCTTTATAGCGTCAACATATTTCTTCTGGCCGAGGGTCTTGGATTTGACAACCCTGCCGTTCATGGTAACGCAGATGCTGTCCTCGGCAAGCTTGAAGACATTCTCCTGCTCGCCTTCCTTAACGAGGGAGAAAACATATCTTATATTCTGTTCGTTGATAAGCTCTCCCCTGTTTGCAAGCTCGAGCAAGGCTTCTATGGCTTTTGAGGCATAGAATACATTTTCTTCGTCGCCTGTGATCTTTATATCGGAACCGCGGCTGAGCACTGCAACGTTATACTCTTTGCGGATAAGCTCTATGTTTTCGTCGTAATTGCCGAACAGATTTAAAATGACCTCCATGCGGTCAACGTTGATCGATCTTTCTGCCATTAAATGCTTCAATTCCTTCTTATATTTTTACAAAATAATTATAACACAAAGCTTCAAAAAATGCAATTACTTTTTATCATGTTTTTACATAATTTTTTTATTTCTTGATGAAAAAATCTACCTCTTTACCAATAGAGCCGTATAATTTGTATTTAACTGTAATTGTTACGCCATTATCGTCTGCTTCGCGGGTGACTTCCCTGTCTATGATCTCGTGATCTGATAGGAAATTTGCCTCGTATATCTCAGACTTTTTCACTGCCGCTTTGTAGGCCTGTTCTTTTGTATAGTTTGTTTCGGCGTAGCTGTAACTCTTTGCTTCAGAAATACTGAAGCTCACAGGCAGGTCGAGTCCGAACAAAGACGGTGTGTGTTTTTTGCTTTCTGTGACTGTGTAATTCCCGTTCAGGCTGAATATTGGGATCGTAACATCGAGTATCTCGATCGAATATGCTTTTTCGGTCTCATCGCTCAGGCATCTGACCTGCTCGGTGTAGGGCTGGCTGAATGAGACGGTACGTTCAAAAGTGCCGTATATATTGCCTATTGCTCTTGTGTACCTGGTGCTTATGTCGTGTTCCTCTTTGCCGTCTATGTAGCTTATCTTATCGGTTATGACTTTTCCGCTTATGATGATATCTCCCTTGCTGACACCGCTGCCTATAGGCTTTAGAAGCTGACCGTCGAACAGCTCGATATCTTCGATGAAGCCGTTCTCACAGGCAACGATGTTTGACGGAAGCCTGTGGACTGTGAATTCGGGCTTTGGCGTATATTCCACGGTATCAATAACAAGACGATTTCCGTCAACGCTTATGCCGACCCACGCGATGTTATCCGCTTTGCTTTTGACTGTTCGCTCGGTAACGGTGAGATCAATGTCCTTTATACTTTTGCCCGGAGCTATGCCTTCGTCAGCGAGGATATCAAGTATCACTTGCTGATTTGTGTCGGTGCAGCCTGATATTTCTATCTGGAACACGGTATTTGACAGCAGCTTTATTATTACGGCTGAGACAAGTATTCCGAGAAGAAGCCCTTTTTTGGAAAGAACCTGTTTCAGACGGACAAAGAAGCCTCTTTCGCTTTCGATCTTATGATCGCAGCCAAGCTCGTCAAATATCATTTTTATCTGGGAAAGGCTCTCTGCGCCGCCTGTAAAATGAAAGCCCTCGGCGTTTTCGTATATGTTTGTTATTTCAATGCCCAGCTTTGAAGCCCGGTCGAGTATCTGCTTTGAGTATCCGCTTTCGGCAAGAAAAGAGGTAGAACCGAAGATCATTTTGTTCCTCCTCTCCTGCTTTTTGTCAGCACTACGGAACTTATATCCCCTTCTATCTCCACTGTGTCGATATTGAATGTATTGGCTCTGAGGCCGCTGCCGTAAACCTCGACTATGTAGCGCTTGGTTTTAATGCAGGTCAGGACCTCGGTACATTCTGAGATCTGCCTGCAGCCTTCGATAAGAACGCCCTTTTCCGGGTCGATAACTATATATGCGTTTTTGTCTTTTCTGCTTTTTCCTTTGCCGAACAAAATAGCCTCACCTCTGCTTGTGTTCTGTAATAAATATATTATGGGACAAAGCCGCATATACATTCTACATAAGAGGTGAAGGAAAATGAAAAAGAAACAGCTGCTTGCGCTTTCGGCGGCTGCGGCAGCGGTCTTACTTACTGTTTTTTCGGAGGATGCGGCAAAGGCATCATTGCAGGCAACAGAGCGCTGTATAAATATGATCGTGCCCTCATTGTTTGCCTTTATGGCGATCTCGGAGCTTATCTGCCGGTGCTCGCTGCATGAAGTTATCTCGAAGCCCTTCGACAGGCTTGCGGGCTTTCTTTTCGGGATGCCTAAGGGCTTGTTTTCGGTGTTTCTCATATCGAACACGGCAGGCTATCCCGTTGGGATAAATATGCTGAAAGAAATGGTGAGAAGCAGACGTCTCTCAAAGCCTTCCGCGGAAGCAGCGGCGGTATATTGCTATGCAGGAGGTCCGGCATACGCTGTCGGAGTGATCGGAGCCGGAGTTTACGGCTGCAAGAGGGTCGGAGCCATTATTTTTTTATCGGTGCTATTGACAAATCTCATATTTGCGACTATAATAAATAAAGTAACGGATATATCTGCGGCTGAGACGGATCACGACGTTTCTTTCGATGCCTATTCCCTTTCCGAAAGCGTGACATCTGCCGGCAGTTCCGTGCTCAAGATGTGCGCTGTTATCATATTTTTCTCGGCTTTGTCCTCTGCGCTGAGGATAGATGCTTTGATAGAGCTTCTTCGGGAAAAAGCTGTATTGACACACAGCTGGAGCGTTCTTATCCGTTCGATCATCGAGATCAGCAATATCACAGGTCTTCATTCCTCTGCTTACGGAGCTGTGCCATTTGCGGCGGCGGCTGTGGGCTTCGGAGGTATATGTGTTCAGCTGCAGCTGCTTGCAGTTCTGGACGGTGCCTTTTCTTTGAAGCTTTTTTACAAGCTTCTGCCCCTCAGACTTTTGTTAAACTATGGTATCTGCAGGCTGATGTGCCGGTTCTTTTTGGCGGATAACCTCCCTGCTATGGCTTCGGGGGATGAAATAATCGTCGAAATAGACAATTTTGTACCGTCAATTTGCTTGATTATGATGATTTTTATATTAGTTTTCAAAAAAAACTGGCTTTTTTTGAAATAGTATGATATAATATATGAGTAAGATTTTATAAACCTTTTCAAAGGAGTGTAATATACTATGGCTAAAAAGAAAAACTTTTTTGGTAACGGAATCGCCCCTTCGTGCTCGTATTGCGCTTTCGGCAATCGTTCAAAAGAAGGAAACAAGGTGCTCTGTGAGAAGCAGGGTCTTGTTGATGCTGATTACAACTGCAAGAAATGGCTTTACGACCCGATAAAGCGTGTTCCCAAGAAGCAGCTGAGCATTCCCAACCAGGAAGACGATATTATTTAAAGTGTTTTACGGCGGCATTCATTTGCCGCCTTTTTATTTTTGGCTGAAAAATGCCGGCACTTCCCCGACGATGACTTCGTCCGCAAGTATATATTCGTTCTCTATCTTGATATCTCGGCTGCCGAAGGGGAAAACAGCGGCTATATCGACAGTTATGCGCAAAGATGAAATGACACGGGTCTGGTTTATCCCTGCGGCTTCAAAGCTTTGTTCTATATCGGTGGAAACTGCGGCATTCGGGACGTATTCCACCGAGAAAGCTATTCCCTTGTTTGACAAAAACTCCGTGCCTATCATATCCCCGAGGGTTATCGTTACCTCTTCTTCTCCGAGATTTGAAATGCCTGTGTTTATCTTTTCCGTGATCTCGTTTTTCAGCCGGTTCACCGCAAGCTGATCTGCGCCGTAGGATATGATATCGCCGCTGTTGCTGAATTTGATCGAATACAGTTCATCTGTATCATGGCTCAGGGCATCGTTTACAGCCTCGGTTATGACTCTGTTCAGGACTTCCCTGCTTCTGTACTCGCAGAGCTCGGATGCAAAGGAATTGAGCTTGCGCTGCAGAAGAAAAACAAGCACCGAAACTATTATCAAGGCAAAGAGGATAATATATGAAAGTCTGGAAATGCGCGATCTTTTTCGTGCAGACATAAATAACCGCCCCTTTTTATTTTATACAAAAAGAGGCGGTTTTGTTATTTCTTTGCTTTATTGGGACGATTATTTTGCTTCAACGGCTGCTTTAGCGGTCTTTACGATGTTCTCGGCAGAAAGGCCGAAATCCTTGAGAAGCTGAACAGCAGGGCCGGAATGACCGAACTCGTCGTTTACGCCGATCTTTACGACCTTTGTGGGATACTTAGCAGAGAGAACATCGCTTACGGCAGAACCGAGTCCGCCGATTATGCTGTGCTCCTCAACTGTGAGCACAAGGCCTGTCTCTTTAGCTGCATTTACGACGATCTCTTCGTCGATGGGCTTGATGGTGTGGATGTTGATAACAGCTGCGTTTATGCCCATAGCTGCAAGCTCATCGGCTGCGTTGAGAGCCTCGGAAACCATAAGTCCTGTTGCTATAATGGCTATATCTTTGCCGTCGCGGAGCTTTATGCCCTTGCCGAGCTCGAACTTATATGTTGCAGGATCGTTGAAAACAGGAACCACAAGACGGCCGAATCTCATATATACGGGGCCGTTGTGCTGGATAGCAGCCTCTACGGCAGCC
>CAMVOF010000173.1:0-5155 GCA_947169055.1 uncultured Clostridia bacterium | reverse complement strand
AAGCTGCCTGCTGGCTCTGCTGGAATACGACAGCGGCGAGATCGAGGTCTTCGGCAAGCCCATGACCCCCGTGAGCTACGACTCGAAAAGGGACATCGGCATTATTTTGCAGAACGTTGCGGTCTTCGACGAGCTGACGGTCTTCGAGAACATAGACTATTTCTGCGGCCTTTACATCAAGGACAAGGAAACAAGACTCAAATATGTGGAGGAAGCCATAGCTTTCACAGGCCTCGAGGATTTCAAGAAATTCTATCCCAAGAAGCTCTCGGGAGGTCTGCTGAGAAGGCTCAATATCGCCTGCGGCATAGCACACAAGCCCAAGCTCATCATCCTTGACGAGCCCACGGTAGCCGTCGATCCCCAGAGCCGAAACAAGATACTCGAAGGCATCGAGGAGCTCAACCGCAGCGGCGCAACTGTGATCTACACCTCTCACTACATGGAAGAAGTCGAGCAGATATGCACCCGCATAGCCATAATGGACAAGGGCAAAAAGGTGGCCGAGGGTACCACTGCACAGCTAAAGAAGATGATAAAGAACACCGAGACTATCTCCATAGAGATCGAGCCTCTGAATGACGAGCTCATGGAGAAGATAGGCTCTCTGCCCCATGTTTACCGGACCGAGCACAAGGACGGCAAGCTCTATGTCTATTGCTCCGGCGGAAAGCACAATCTGCTGAGAGTTCTGGGTGTTCTGCAGGAGCAGGATCTGGACATCGGCAGAGTTTACAGCGAGCTGCCTTCCCTCAACGATGTTTTCCTTGAGATAACCGGCAAAGCTCTGCGTGACAAGGAGGAATGAGAATGTTCCTTCACGACCTGAAATACGAGCTGCTGACTATCCTCAGGACCAAGGCTCTGGTCTTCTGGCTGGTGATCTTCCCGATAGCCCTTGGATCGTTTTTCAAGCTGGCTTTCACCGGCATCTACGAAAAGACCACAAAATTCAGCTCCGTTCCTGCGGCCGTAGTTATGGAAAAGCAGGACGAGACCTTCAAAGCGACTATAGATTCCGTCAGCGAGGGCGACGACGCTCTGCTGGACGTTACCTATATCGACAGCGTTGACGAAGCCGAAAAGCTTCTCCTCGACGGCGAGATCGAGGGCATACTGATAAAGGGCGATACCCTGACCCTCACAGTCGCCGGAGAGGGAATGAACGAGACGATACTCAAGGCCTTCACCGACAGGTATCTTCTCAGCGAGGCGATAATCACAGACGCATTCACCAACGGCGGTCCCGAAAAGGGTGCCGAGGCCGCAAAGGCCCTTTCTCAGGAAGTGAGCGCTGTCTCGGATATCGAAATGACAAAGGGCAACACCGACAACCTGGCGCAGTATTATTACAACCTGCTGGCCATGGTGGCGCTTTACGGTGCTATGCTCGGTATAAACATAACCATAATGAATCAGGCAAATCTCTCGGCTCTCGGAATGAGACGCCAGTGCTCGCCCAGGAAGAAATCCACAGCCCTTTTGGTGAGCCTCTGCGCTTCCTTTATAGCACAGAGCTTCTGCATGGTGCTTTCGGTGACCTTCGTGCGTTTTGTGCTTAGGGTCGATCTGGGAGACAGGCTGGGTCTCGTTTATCTTGCGGCACTCATCGGCGGTGTGCTGGGAGTGTGCGTGGGCTTTGCCGTGGGCTCTCTCGGCAGATCCGGCTACGACAGAAAAATGGGTATGCTCATCGCTGTGATAATGAGCTTCTGCTTCTTCAGCGGACTCATGGCGGCGAACATGAAGAGCATAATCGAAAAGAACATCCCCTGGTTCAACAGGATAAACCCTGCGGCGGTGATCTCGGACAGCTTCTACTGCCTTGTGATGTATGACGATCTCAGCCGCTTCACCGAAAAAATAATATCCATGCTCATTATCTCGGCGGTGTTCGCACTGCTGGGCTTTGCACTGACAAGGAGGCGTAAGTATGAAAGTCTTTAATGCCTTTTTGAAGGTGCTGAAAAAGCACATCGTCTCGGGACTTATCTATATCATCGTATTCCTTATCATCTCTGTGGCCCTTGCGAAAAACGAGGACAAGACCATGGAGTTCAAGGAATCGAGACTGGACATCGCGGTCTTCGACGAGGACGGCACCGATGAGAGCAAAAAGCTCATAGACTACATCGGAGAAAAGCACGACCTTACGGATATAAAGGACGACCGGGACACGATACTCGACCTGCTTTATTACGAGCAGGTGAATGCCGTGATAATCATCAAGAAGGGCTATGCCGAGAACCTTGCGGCAGGGAAGACCGACGACCTTTTCGGCAGCTATCATGTCCACGACAGCTTTTCCGACGTCTTCGTGAAGAATATGCTCAACGAGTATGTGACCACGGCAAGCGCTTACGCTGCTTCCGGCAGCACGCTTTCCGAGGCTTTGGACAAGACCGAAGAGGCTCTGAAAACAGATACCGAGGTCAAGTATATCTCCTCGGGTGAGGGCACAGCGGAATACACCAGTCATTTCTCTCAGTATTTCCAGTATATGCCCTATATCCTCCTTGCAGCCATAATCTCCTCCCTCTCTCCCGTGCTGATAGTCATGGAGAAAAAGGAGATCCGCCAGCGGACAGCCTGCTCGGGTGTGTCTCCGGCATCAAGGCTTTTGCAGATGTATCTCGGAGCAGCTGTGTTCGTCTTTGCGATATGGCTGGTGTTCATGGCGGTAGGCGTTTTCCTCAACGGCAGTATGTATGAGGGCAGAGCGTGGCTCGCAGTGCTCAACAGCTTTGTGTTCACTATGGTAGCGGCAGGCATAGCGATATTTGCTGCCTCCTTCGGACTTAAAGACCAGGCCCTGAGCCTTGTGACCCAGCTCGTCAGTCTCGGGCAAAGCTTCCTCTGCGGAGTCTTCGTTCCCCAGAGTATGCTGGGAGACGGAGTGCTCACCATCGCAAAGGTGCTGCCGGCTTACTGGTACGTCCGTGCAAACGAATCCCTTGTGGGAGCTGACGTCCCTTACTCGCTTTCCGAGGTGTTCATGTGCATAGGCGTTCAGGCAGGCTTTGCAGCCGCACTCTTTGCGGGCACGCTGATCGTCTCGAAAAAGAGAAGATGCTGACGCTGCACGAATATTTTTTACAATTCCGCACTTGACAAATCGGGAGCACTTGTGCTATACTATGTTTTACAAATAGACCCGAAATATCTGATAGTTCAAAGGCTGTGACGGAAACGCCGCCGGCGAACGCCCTCCCAAAGAGAACCCGACAAATGCTGAGAGCCGGGTGCAGGGCTGCCGAACGGTCATCATTCCCGAGCCTGCCGCCGAAAGTTTATACGAGTAGAACGGCACGGTGCTCACCGTTATATGAGAAGGCTTTAAGGCTTAAGCTTTGAAGCTGCAGAGCGGCGCATTTTTTGCGCAAGCAGAGTGGTAACACGGAGTTTTCTTCGCCTCTGTCGGCTTAACGGCCGATAGGGGCTTTTTGTTTATGGAATAATATTTTAATGAAAGGGAGTAATCTTAATGCTCACGCTCGATAAGGTGTATCGCGCAAGACACGTCCTCAAGGAGGTAATAAGAGAGACAGAGGTGATAAAAGCCCCGAACATCTGCAAGGATGCAAACGTCTTTCTCAAGACCGAGAACCTCCAGATAACAGGTTCTTTCAAGGTGAGAGGCGCTTACTATATGATCTCTCAGCTCTCGGACGAGGAGAAGAGCCGCGGAGTTATAGCCTGCTCTGCCGGCAACCATGCCCAGGGCGTTGCCCTTGCCGCTGCAAAGAACGGCATCAAGTCTATAATCTGCCTGCCCGACGGTGCTCCTATCTCTAAAGTCGAAGCTACAAAGAGCTACGGCGCAGAGGTAAGACTTGTGGAGGGCGTCTATGACGACGCTTATCAGGAAGCTCTCCGCCTTCGTGACGAGCAGGGCTATACATTCATCCATCCCTTCGACGATGAGAACGTCATCGCCGGACAGGGAACTATCGGCCTCGAGCTTATCGACCAGCTGCCCGACCTCGACGTTGTTGTGGTCCCTGTGGGCGGCGGCGGACTTATCTCGGGAGTCGCCTTTGCACTTAAATCCCTCAAGCCTTCGATCAAGGTCTATGGCGTGCAGGCAGCAGGCGCACCTTCTATGGCTAAGTCCCTCGAGGACGGTGAGATCATCTGCCTCGAAAAAGTCTCCACTATCGCCGACGGCATCAAGGTAAAAGAACCCGGCGAGCATACCTATGAGTACTGCAAGCAGTTCGTTGACGGCGTAGTTACAGTCACCGACGACGAGGTCTCCTCCGCTATCCTCGAACTCATCGAGAAGCAGAAGCTCATCGCAGAGGGCGCAGGTGCAGTCTCCGTCGCAGCAGTTATGTTCGGCAAGATACCGGATATAAAGGGCAAGAACGTTGTCTGCCTCGTTTCGGGCGGCAATATCGACGTTACTATCCTCTCGAGAGTCATCAAGCGCGGCCTGCTCAAATCCGGCAGATCGGATACGCTTACCATTCAGCTCGAGGATAAGCCCGGACAGCTCAAGGGCGTATCGGCAATAATCTCCGACCTCGGCGGAAATGTTGTTTCCATCCACCACGAGAGAGCCAGCGAGGACAGCGATATCACAGAGTGCCTGCTGAGGCTCGTGCTTGAAACAAGAAACTACGACCACATCAGAGAGATCAGAGAAGCGCTCACAAAAGCAGGCTTCAAGATTGTAAATAAGTAAACTATTATATATAAAGGAGTAGATCGAAATGGCAGAAACAGTTTACACAAAGAACGCACCCGATGCTATCGGACCTTATTCCCAGGCAAAGATCGTGGGAGGACTCGTGTTCACCTCGGGACAGATCGCTATCGACCCTGCAACGGGAACCGTTGAGGCAAAGACCATCGAGGAGCAGACACACCAGGTGTGCAAGAATCTTGCGGCAGTACTTGAAGCAGCCGGAAGCTCCATGGACAAGGCAGTAAAGACCGTATGCTTCCTGAAGAATATGTCGGACTTTGGGGCATTCAACGGAATTTACGGAGAATACTTCACAAGCAAGCCTGCGAGGTCCTGCGTTGCGGCAGCAGCACTTCCGAAGGATGTGCTGGTTGAGGTAGAGGTTATCGCTGAGGTATAAGCTTAGATCGCGGAGTACATTCGCCGGTTCCAAGGGCGGCGTTAGCCCTTGGCAGGGTCAAGGGA
>CAMVOF010000172.1:0-5155 GCA_947169055.1 uncultured Clostridia bacterium | reverse complement strand
CCAGATCCTACGACAAGCAGTTCGTCCGCGACTGGCTCATCGAGAACAAGCTCAACGGCGTTACACCTGCTCCCGAGCTTCCCGCAGAGATCGCCGAGAAGACAGCTACTCTCTACAAGGAGTGCTACACCAAGATCACCGGCAGAGACAGCTACAAGTAATTTCAGCACAGCAAAAAAGCGCGTTTCTACGCGCTTTTTTTATTTCCTAAAAATTTGTATATGCACATGGAAAAGAGCAGCGATGCTATTATCACCAACACCGGCAGCAGCCAGTCCGTGCTCCATTCCGGTGCGGAATCAAGCAGGAGAATGTCTAATACCAGAACGCCTATGGCGTAATGGGAAAGGTAGATGTTCAGGGAATACCTGCTGCCTATAACGCCCACCGCAGGGATGACCTTCTTCTCCGGCAGGCAGAGGGTGATAATGAACACCTCGAACGCACACCATATCTTGAAGGACTGCGAAACATCGAATCTGCCGAATTTGAGGTTCACGAAAACGAACATCGTTATCATCGAAAGCCCTGCCAGCAGGAAGGTCACACGCAGGGGCAGCTTTGTGAAGCTCTCTTTTTTGTATGCGATGAAATGTCCCAGGAGCATTATGGGCATCGCCCCAACAAGGAAGTTTCCGCTGAGATGCCAGTCTGCATCGAAGGAATTGGTGTAGGTCTCCATTCCGACACGGAGCAGCAGCAGGAATGGCAGAGCTTTGTATGCCTGCTTTGTTATCCCGTGCTTGTGGAGGAGATAGAATATCAGATAGGAATAAAGCAGAGCCGGCATGAACCACAACGGATCGCCGTGGATGAATTCAAAATCCCCGAGGATCACCATTCGCGGCAGCAGCCACGGGTCCTTGAACTGCTCCGCCCATTCGGAAAAGGTCCCGAGGATGAGCTGCTCTATCACCGTGAATGCAAGATACGCCGCAACTGCGATAAGGGTCAAGATAAGATTTCTCCTGAATCTTTTAAGCAGCTTGCCGCAGGCTTTGGCGTCGTCGGGGTCGTAGGCATAGTAGCCGCTTATCATGAAAAACAGAATGACTCCGCACACCCCCACCGAGGCCAGAGTCCTGCCGAAAACTCCCGGGAACGGGAAATGCACCAGCACCACGCCTATGGCAGCAATACCCTTTGCGAAATCAAGGCAGCAGTTCCTTTGCCTTGCGTTATTTATACTTTCAGACATCTTTCATTCTCCCTGACGTAATCGGAATACATGACCATTATACACTATTTGTCAGAACAATGCAATAACCTGCCGCAAAAAAAGCAGCGCCTATGCACTGCTTTTTAAACTACTTCAAGCCGAAATGCTCGTAAACGTCTTCGCAGAGGCTTCGGCTGAAACGCAACGGTTCGAGCACGCCGTTTATGCAGCCGTAGCCGTCGGGCTTGTCGAGATCCTCCGGCAGAGGGAAACGTCCGTTGACATCGCTGGTTATGCCGTAGTAATCTTTTTCCTCGTTGTATATCAGGAACATTATCCACCTGTCGCCGGTGCAGGCAGGGGAAAGCTCGCTTTCGGAAACAAGGGTTTTTACACCGCCTTGATTCTGGAACTCGTAGCGCCTTGTAACGGTTATCTCGTCAGCCGTCACGCTTCCGGCCAGGACACGTTCGACCTTGAACCCTGCTTTTGTCAGCCCGGTCCTTGAGCCGTCCTTTTGTGTCGAGGATTCACCCACATATTCGCCGATGACAACGGCATCCGATCTTTCAAGCAGCTCGTCAAGGGTATAGCAGAAATATGCGACATCTGCATCGACCTTCACTACCTCGAAGCTGTCGTCGCTTTCCTTGCTTGAAGCTTGCTCTGACTTTCCCGAGGAGTCGGCTGAGCCGCAGGAGCAAAGCAGCAGCAAAACACACAGCAAAGGCAGTATCTTTTTAAGCTTCATTTGCAGCACCTCCTTATTTCAGTCCGTAATGCTCTCAGGTATCGGCAAATTCATCCGAAAAATACTTGATGATCTCCCTGTACAGATAAGTGCTGTTGGCAGGATTGTTATAAACACCCATCGTTTTTTCGTCAAGAAGACCGTTGTCTCCCAGCTCTTCAAGCTCTGCTTTTATCTCGTCTGTGGGGACGGGGTATCTTCCGCAGTAGTCTCCTGCACACCAGTAGGTGCTGTTTAAAGCATCGTATTTGAGGAAGAACAGCCACTCGTCGCCCTTTATCATCGGGGTCAGATCGCTGAATGTGACGATCTGCTCGGGCTTCTCCTGTATGCCGTATCTCTGGGATATTTTTATATCTTCCTCCGGCGGGTCGCCTTTGAGCACTTTCTTTATGTGTATCTTGTTCGTGGAGGTCGCATTTGAAATGACATACGTGTCTGTCTCGGCGTTGTGCCAGCCGACAAGCTTCTGCTCGGTCTCCTCGGCGTATTCTCCGATGACGATAAGCTGCGAGTCTTTCAGAAGCGAGGACAGATCGTAATAAACTGCCTTGTCGGTCATCATCTGAACGACTTTCTCGGGCAAAGCCTTAGAGGAAGAACTCTCGGAACTGTCCTCCGAACCGCAGCCCGAAAGCAGCATCGCCGAAAGAACAACAGCCGCAAATATCTTTTTCATAAGATCAGCTCCTTTCGTGTCAAAAATATGCGATGTTTTTCAATTTTAGTTTTTCTCCGCTTTTTTATGTCTTCGCCGCCTATGTGCAGCCGAACCTTGTTCCAAGGCTTGGGGAGATACCGTTTTTCCGCCGACTTTTACGATCGCCTGTTTCAAAAATACTTCTCTATTATATATATATCCCAAAAACAGCCCCTTTTGTCACATTTTCCGGCAATATTTTTTCAATTTCGTATGCCTGCACAAAAACGCAGCTGCCGCTTTGTGCAACACAAACACAAAAAACAGCCCCCTGCATAAACAGGGAGCTGTAATTCTTTTGCTTACCGCAGCCTCATCATCAATTGAAAGATCCGGAGCCGCACAAAGCTTGCCTAATCATCAACTGAGAATGCGACGGCGTTGCGCAGTCGCTGCTGCGACCGACGGCGTTGCGCTGTCGCCGCGGCGACTTATTTCTCTTCGTTGTAGAGCTTAGCGTATCTGAGCAGATAATCATATCTGTCAGCTGCGTTCTTGATAGCCTTGTCGAAGAGCTTCTCTGCTCTCTCGGGATTCTGCTTAACGAGGGAGTTGTAACGAACCTCACCCATGAGGAATTCCTTGTAGTCCTTGGTAGGAGCCTTGGAATCGAGAGTGAAGGGGTTCTTGCCCTCGAGCTTGAGAGTAGGATTGTATCTGTACAGATGCCAGTAACCGCACTCTACAGCCTTCTTCTCCTCGGTCTGAGCGATCTTCATACCGCCCTTGATGCCGTGGTTGATGCAGGGAGCATAAGCGATTATCAGCGAAGGACCGGGATAAGCCTCAGCCTCAGCGATAGCCTTGATGCACTGGTTCATGTCTGCACCCATGGAGATGTGAGCAACATATACATAACCGTAGCTCATTGCGATACCTGCCAGGTCCTTCTTCTTAACTTCCTTACCGGCTGCAGCGAACTGAGCGATAGCGCCGGTAGGAGTGGACTTGGAGGACTGTCCGCCGGTGTTCGAGTAAACCTCGGTGTCGAATACGAAGATGTTTACGTCCTCGCCGGAAGCGATAACGTGGTCGAGTCCGGAGAAGCCGATATCATAAGCCCAGCCGTCACCGCCGAAGATCCACATGGACTTCTTGCGGAGGAAGTCTGCGTCCTTCAGGATCTCGTCAGCAGCCTTGGTCTTGGCCTTCTTGAGAGCTGCAACGAGAGCGTCTGTAGCAGCGCCGTTCTCTGCGCCGTTGTCAGCTGTGGAGAGATAACCCTCGATAGCCTTCTTGAGAGCTGCGCTCTTGGTGGTCTTTTCAAGCTCTTCTACCTTGCCGATAACTCTGTTTCTCAGGGTCTTCTGAGCAAGATACATACCGTAGCCGTACTCTGCGTTGTCCTCGAACAGGGAGTTGCCCCAAGACGGACCCTTGCCTGCCTTGTTGGTGGTGTAAGGAGTCGAAGGAGCAGAACCGCCCCAGATGGACGAGCATCCTGTTGCGTTTGCGATATACATTCTCTCGCCGAAGAGCTGAGTTACGAGCTTAGCGTAAGGAGTCTCGCCGCAGCCGGCGCAGGCACCGGAGAACTCGAGGTAAGGCTGCTTGAACTGCGAGCCCTTGACTGTGGTCTCCTTGAACTTGGCAGCGACTTCGGGCTTCTCGTCAAGAGTAAGGCCGTAGTTGAATACTTCCTGCTCTGCCAGCTGAGTCTCGAGAGGCATCATGGAGAGAGCCTTCTCGCCCTTCTTGCCGGGACATACGTTCACGCAGGAACCGCAGCCTGTGCAGTCGAGAGCGGACATTGTCATAACGAAATTGTATCCGGGCATACCGGTCATGGGGATAGCCTTTTCCTTTGCAAGCTTGGGAGCCTTCTTGAGCTCTGCATCAGTCATTACAACAGGACGGATAACAGCGTGAGGACATACATAAGAGCAGAAGTTGCACTGGATGCAGTTCTGGTTGTTCCAAGCGGGAACGTCAACAGCGATGCCTCTCTTCTCGAATGCAGCCGAGCCCTGGGGGAAGGTACCGTCTGCCATGTGGGAGAATGCGGATACAGGCAGAGTGTCGCCCTTCTGCTCGTTGCAGGGGATCTGGATGTTGTTTACGAAATCCTGGAGAGTCTTGTTTGCGCACTTAGCCTTGGGCATACCCATAGCGGTATCCTTAGCCTTCTTCCAAGCGGCAGGTACCTTGACCTCAACTACCTGCTGATAGCCGGCGTCGATAGCGTCGTGGTTCATCTTAACGATAGCGTCGCCCTTCCTGGAGTAGGAAGCGGTAGCAGCGTCCTTCATATACTTAACAGCATCTTCGATCGGCAGGATGCCCGAGAGCTTGAAGAATGCAGACTGGAGAACAGTGTTGATCCTTGTTCCGAGGCCTACTTCCTTACCTATCTTAACGCCGTTGATGGTGTAGAACTTGATGTCGTTCTGAGCGATATATCTCTTGACCTGTCCGGGCAGATGCTTCTCGAGATCCTTGGCATCCCACTGGCAGTTGAGCAGGAATGTTCCGCCGGGCTTGATGTCGGATACCATATCGTACTTGCTGATATAGCTCTCGTTATGGCAGGCAACGAAGTCAGCCT
>CAMVOF010000171.1:0-5163 GCA_947169055.1 uncultured Clostridia bacterium | reverse complement strand
GAACTGCGCATCGAAAACCCGCATCTGAGCCTGGCGGAGCTGTCGGAAATGCTCGTATCGGCAGGCAGGACTTCCGCCGTGCTTTCCTGGGCAGCGCTTTCCGCAGCCGAGGACGAAGCATCTTTTTTAACAAGGTCGCTGTTGAGGAACAGGAGGGTACCTCCTGCCGCAGCGACTGCAAGCAGCGCTCCTGCAACACAGCCCAGGAGCCTTGCTTTAGCTTTTGCTTTCATTTTCATACTTCCTTTTAAATTCCTGTCTCCCTAATATCGGGAGCATAAGAGCGGTGCAGCGTTATCTCGGTCTGCACCAAGATAACTATATCACAATTCTCGGGAAATGTCAACGGCACGACCTGCTGATGAAACCTCGGGAGATCATTTACCTGCATTCTTCAGATAATTCTTTTTCGCGAAATACGCAGGGATTTGAAGAAACAGGGAGAATACGGGAGTATTCGGGCTGCGGTTCCGCTAAACACGGAAATAGTTCTATAGATTAGGCTTGCGGTTCATTTGAACCTATGATATAATCAAATCACCGGATAGCTTGTGCTGCCGTATTTTTGCCCGGAGGTGTCTTTGATGTATCCTATAAATCGAAAGAGCTAAGGCAGAATAAATTGTTTAAATCTCCGAAATGGCTTGAACAGGCTTGACAGAGGGGCGATCTTGGTGTAAAATCATATTAGGTTAGCAAGCGCTAACTGCTGTGCAAAATGCAGAAGTATTTATTTAAGGAGCGTGAAGCATTATGTTTCTTGAAATAAGTGATATCAAAAAATCCTTCGGAGAGGGAGAAAGCCGCACGGAAGTCCTGAAAGGCATAAACGCCGGCATCGAGAAGGGAGAGTTCTGCGTGCTGCTGGGGCCTTCGGGTTCGGGCAAGTCAACGCTTCTGAACATCATCGGAGGCATCGACTCCCCTGACAGCGGCTACATCAGCATCAACGGCGAAAAGACAGCCGAGATGAGCGAAAAGGCGCTGACCCAGTACCGCCGCAAGCACCTTGGCTATATCTTTCAGATGTACAATCTTATCCCGAACCTGAACATCAAAGAGAACATCGAGGTGGGAGCTTATCTCAGCGATTCACCCCTCGATGTGGACGACATTCTCAAGACTCTGGGGCTTTACGAGCACAGGCACAAGCTGCCGAACCAGCTCTCGGGAGGACAGCAGCAGAGAACGGCTATCGGACGCGCAATCGTCAAGAACCCGGACATTCTGCTCTGTGACGAACCCACGGGAGCTCTCGACTCCAAGACATCGAAGGATATATTGAAGCTCATCGAGAATATAAATCAGAAATACAACAGCACTATCGTTATGGTGACGCACAACGATTCGATCAAATACATGGCCGACAGGGTCATCACCCTGAGGGACGGAGTGATCCGCCACGACAGGCGAAACGAGAAGAAGATCCCTGCCGAAGAGCTTGAATGGTAAAGGCGGGGTGGAGTCATGAAAAATCCGCTTATGAAACGTGTCCCGCGTGAGATCAAACGCGAGGCAGGAAAATACACGGTCATCGCACTGATAATGATGCTTCTCATCGGAGCAATCTCTGGCTTTCTCGTTGCATCGAAAAGCCTTAGAAAAGCCTACGACGAGAGTTTTGAAAAATACAATGTTGAGGACGGAAACTTAGAGTTCACCCTCGAGCCGGACGCTGCTCTTCTCTCGGAGATCGAGAAGGAGGGGAACATCAAGCTCTACAAGAATTATTATATCGACGGAGCTGTTCCCGAGAACGATTCTTCCCTGCGGGTCTTCGTCATAAGGGACGAGGTGGATCTCGTTTGTCTCCACGACGGCGAGCTTCCCGAAAACAATGACGAGATAGCTCTTGACCGCCTCTATATGAAGAACAACGAGCTGTCCGTAGGGGACAGCATCGAAGTCCTGGGACGCAGCTACAGGATAACGGCTGCCATCTCTCTGCCGGACTATTCCTGCGCTTACGAGAACAACTCCGATTTTATCTTCGATTCCACGAGATTCGGCGTTGCAGTAACGACAAAGGACGGATTCACCGCCCTGGGAGATGCACACCTGCATTACAGCTATTCCTGGAAGTACAACGATCCTCCGGCAGAACGCCAGAGCAAGGAAGCCAACGACATGGCCGAGGAGCTGATGAAGAAGATAAGCTCGAAGGCGGAGCTTTCAAACTTCATCCCTGCCAGCGTTTCAAACGCCATAAACTTCGCCGGGAACGATATGGGCGGAGACAGGGTCATGTTCATCGTCTTCCTCTACATACTTATAGTCATCATCGCTTTCGTGTTCGCCGTTATGACAGGCAACACCATTTCCTCCGAGGCTGCGGTCATCGGAACGCTGCGTGCTTCGGGCTACACAAAGGGCGAGATAATCAGGCACTACATGGCTGCACCGATGATAGTCCTCGTGTTTGCATCCGTCATAGGAAACATCCTCGGCTATTCGTTTTTCAGGGTGTTCATGGCTGACGCTTACCTGAACTCCTACAGCATCGTTACCTACAAGACTGTATGGAATGCCGAAGCCTTCCTTCTGACAACTGTCGTTCCCTTTGCCATACTGGCTTTGATAAACTATCTCATGCTGCTGCGTGTGATAAGCCTGCCGCCGCTGAAATTCCTGCGGCGTGACCTTAAGCGTCACCAGCGCAAGAAGGCTTTCAAGCTCAACACAAAGATGCCGATAATGCTCAGGTTCCGTCTGAGAGTCATCTTCCAGAACATCCCGAACTACATCACCATATTCGCAGGCATCCTGGTCGCCAGCCTTGTGATGCTCTTTGCGATGCTGTTCACTCCCGTCCTGGATCAGGCAAAGGAGAACACAAAGTCGAGTATGTTCGCAGAGCACCAGTACATCCTCAAGATGCCTGCCGAAACGAGCGAAGAGACCGCAGAGAGATTCACCACCTCTTCCCTCAAGACAGTCGGCACCAAGAGAGAGGAATCCATATCGGTTTACGGTATGCAGAAGGACAGCAGATATTTCAAAGCCACACTTCCCGAGGAGGGTGTGCTTGTCTCCGGCGCTTACGCCGACAAATACAGCCTCAAGACCGGCGACACCATAAAGCTCAAGGAAGAATACGGCGACGAGGAATTTGAGATAGAAGTCAAGGGCATATACGACTACCCCAGCACCCTTGCGGTGTTCGGAGAAGCGGAATATATCAATTCCCTCCTCGGCAACGAAAAGGGCAGCTTCTCGGGCTATCTCTGTAACAAAGAGATAACGGACATCGACGGACGCATGATAGCCATGGACATCACCGAGAAAGACCTGAGCAAGGCTTCGAGGCAGCTGGAAAAATCCATGGGGAATATGATGACTCTGTTCCTCGGAATAGGCATCGCGGTGTTCGTGCTCGTTATCTACCTCCTTGCCAAAGTCGTTATCGAGAAGAACACCCAGTCTATCTCCATCTCGAAGATACTGGGCTACACCCCCGGCGAGATAGGCGGCATCTACATCCGCACGACGACGATAGTCACCCTGCTTTCACTCATCCTCTGTATGCCCATTGAAGCAGTCGCTCTCGACTACATCTGGAGAGAGATGATGATGAGCTACAGCGGCTGGCTTGCTCCGGATATACCCTTATCGGTATATTTCAAGACCGTTGCTCTGGGAGCTGCGACCTATCTTGCGGTGAGCTTCATACTCCGCAGGAGGATAAGCAAGATAAAGCTCGACGAAGCGCTGAAAAACGTTGAGTAATAAAAAACGGAGCTGCTGCACCGAAATGCAGCAGCTCCTGTTTTATTATTCTGTTTTGTTTATATATCGAGGTTTTTAAGCGGTACGCCGTATCTGAGATCGCCGATGCTGTTCTCCGAGACCTCGAAATATCTCTGGCAGAGGAAAGCCCACTTGTACCATTGAGAGCTGTCGTACTGCTTGTCTCCCACTTCAAGGAGATAGGTGTAGCCTCCGATGTTCATTTCTCCCCAGAAATGCTGGGAACTGCTGTTGCGGTAGCCCTTTATGAGCCTTGCGTCAAAGCCCAGGTAGTTCATCATGGCAACGAAGCCGCCGTTGTAGTCGCAGCATTCGCCGCTCTTGTAGTAGAAGCATCTCTTGACGAAGGAGGAGCATTTCGACTGTGCCGCAGCGTAGTCCGAACCCCAGAGATAGGTGAAGTTCTCGTGTATCCAGTTGGCTGTGTAGATAGCCTTCTGAGCAGGAGTCCAGCCGGCTTTGAAATGGGTCTTTGCAAAATCTGCAAGTATCTGCGTTTCCTCGGCTGTGAGAGTTACCGTAGTGTCTGCAACGCCTTCGGTCTGGTAGTTGGCTATCTTGTAGGTGTTCTTTGAAGCTCCCACAGTTGCTCCGTTGAGACGGCTCTCAGCGGCAACGGAGTTCTTCATCGCAGAATAGTCGCCGTAGTAGGTCTCGCCGTTAACGACCTTGTAAGCTCTTACCTTGAAATGATATACCGTGGTGTTGGTCAGGCCGGATTTGGTGTACGAGGTGGTATTGATGCCGGTCTTGGTGACGAGCTTTGTCATTTCGATCTCTTTCCAGCATATGAAATCATCCTGTCCTGTGCAGAAATGAACGTGATCGTCGCAGCCCCCGCACCACCATACCTGATAGCCGTCGGCATCGGTGTTCTTGTTCCAGCTGATCTTCACCTTTGTGCCGGTGGTCGCAATAGAGATAGTCGTCTTGCCGGGCTTTACTATGAATGTCCTTGTGTATGTGCCGGAGGTGTTATTGCCCTTGGCGGTGACCTTTATCGTTGCGACTCCGACCTTGACGTTGTTGGAATAGGTCACGGTGTAATCACTGGTGGTGAGCTTGTCGCTGCTGTATTTTACTGTGACGGCAGGCTTTATCGCCGAGCCCGTGCAGCTGTACTTTGCGTAGGGGATGGTCACCTTTAGGTGGGTGTCTGTATTGAGAGCCAGCTTCTTTACCTTGAAGGTCCTCTTGTATGTGCCGGTGACGTTGCTGCCCTTTGCGGTAACGGTTATGTATGCAGTACCCACATTGGTGTTGTTTGTATATTTGATATCGTAGTCTGCGGTGGTGAGCTTGTCGCTGTTGTACTTGACCGTTACGGAAGGCTTGATGCCTCTGCCGCGGTAGGTGTAGGAAGCGTAGGGGATAGTCACCTTGACATTCGTGTCGCTAAGATTCAGCTTTTTAACA
>CAMVOF010000170.1:0-5201 GCA_947169055.1 uncultured Clostridia bacterium | reverse complement strand
GACGAAAAATCTGACTGCGCGTCTGACGCACAATGGTTGTGCGGTGTTGCCCTAAATAAAACGCAAAAACGCTTTTGCCGGTCTCCCAGCAAAAGCGTTTTAAGATCAAAAACCATTGTCCCTCGAGATCCTCTCCGCCAGGGTGAGTATGAACTCCTTCGGCGTGGGCTGGCGGTTGCCGAGCAGACCGAAAGCCCCGAAATACTTCTCCTTGAATTGAGGGCTGCTGAGCTCCCAGCTGCTTTTCACCGTCTTTCTTATGCCGTGTTCAACGCTGCTTTCCGTGGAATAATTCCTCGCAGCCACCTCGGGATAGACCTGCTTGCAGAGCTGTACAGGGCTTTTGCAGTCCCTTACGCAGATCATTATTGCATCTCTCATGAACCAGTAGCCGAAAAACCCCGGGATGATGCAGGCTTCCGAAAGCACCTCCGATATCTTTCCGCAGATCTCATCTTCTGCTTCTGTCGGCCTCTGCCAGCGCCAAACGCAGTTTGTGATCGTTCTTGTTTCTTCCATAATTTCAAAACCTCCAATAAGAATAAAAGGGCTCCGACACTGCATTGAGGTCGGAGCCGAAGACTATTATACCAAAACCGACAAAATCTTTCTCTCCAAAAATCGCGATTTCATCAATAGTTCTTTCAAAATCACCAAAAAGTTCACGACCCTGTACATATTGGTTCAAAACCGTATCATATGTCGGTTTTGCTCGAATTTGGGCGAATTTGGGCGAATTTTATTTCAGCTTCAGAAAACCCATTTTTTGATGCTCAGCACGGCAGATCTTAAAAACATTCCTGCCATACAGATATACATTCCAATACTTGACACAGCCTATATTTTGAGGTATAATATACTATGTATGTACAGCATTTCGGAGCCTGCGGTTCTGCGGTGCGATTTTTGTGTGAAAGGATTGTTTATTTATGGGACTTACATTGACTGAAAAGATACTGAAAGCCCACGTTGTTGACGGGGAGTTCGTTAAAGGGAATGAGATCGGCATCCGCATCGACCAGACCCTCACTCAGGATGCTACCGGAACTATGGCTTATCTTGAGTTTGAGGCTATCGGCGTGCCGAGAGTCAAGACCGAGCGCTCTGTCGCTTATATAGACCACAACACCCTCCAGTCCGGATTCGAGAATGCAGACGACCACCGCTTCATCGGCTCTGTTGCAAAGAAGCATGGTATTTGGTTCTCTCGTCCCGGAAACGGCATCTGCCACCAGCTCCACCTCGAGCGTTTCGGCGTTCCCGGCAAGACCCTCATCGGCTCCGACAGCCATACACCCACAGGCGGCGGTATAGGAATGATCGCTATCGGCGCAGGCGGACTCGATGTCGCTGTTGCTATGGGCGGCGGTGCTTATTACATAACCTATCCCAAGATCGTTAAAGTAAACCTCACCGGCAAGCTCTCTCCCTGGGTAGCAGCCAAGGACGTTATCCTCGAAGTCCTCAGAAGGCTCTCCGTTAAGGGCGGTGTCGGCAAGGTCATCGAATACTGCGGCGAGGGCGTTAAGACCCTTACCGTTCCCGAAAGAGCAACTATCACCAATATGGGTGCCGAGCTCGGTGCAACAACATCTATCTTCCCCTCGGACGAAGTTACACTTGAGTTCCTGAAGGCTCAGGACAGAGCAGATGTATGGACAGAGCTCAAGCCCGACGATGATGCAGTTTATGACGAGATCGTCGATATCGACCTCTCGGCTATCGTTCCTATGGCAGCCTGCCCTCATTCTCCCGACAACGTCAAGACCGTTGCTGAGATCGGCAAGCTCAAGGTGGATCAGGTCTGCATCGGCTCCTGCACAAACAGCTCCTTCATGGATATGATGAAGGTGGCCTATATCCTCAAGGGCAAGACAGTGAACCCCGGCGTTTCGCTGGCTATCGCTCCCGGTTCCAAGCAGGTGCTCAATATGATCGCACAGAACGGAGCTCTTGCAGCTATGATCGATGCCGGCGCAAGGATCCTCGAGTCTGCCTGCGGCCCCTGCATCGGAATGGGTCAGTCGCCTAATTCCGGCGGTGTTTCCCTCAGAACATTCAACCGTAACTTTGAGGGCCGTTCCGGCACAAAGGACGGCCAGATATATCTCGTATCTCCCGAAATGGCAGCGATCTCTGCTCTCACAGGCTATCTGACAGACCCGAGAGAGCTGGGCGAAATGCCTGTTTTCGAGATGCCCAAGCAGTTCGTTATCAACGACAATATGGTTGAGCCGCCTGCGGCCGAGGAGGATATGGACAGCGTAGAGATCCTCCGCGGTCCTAACATCAAGCCCTATCCCGATACAGCTCCGCTGGTGGAGAATATAGAGTGCCAGGTATCCCTTAAAGTCGGCGACAACATCACCACCGACCACATCATGCCTGCCGGCGCAAAGATACTTCCCCTGCGCTCGAATATCCCGGCTATCTCCCAGCATTGCTTCACAGTATGCGATGAGGATTTCCCGAGAAGAGCAAAGAACATGGGAACTTCCGTTATCGTCGGCGGTGTGAACTACGGCCAGGGCTCGTCCCGTGAGCACGCAGCTCTTGCTCCCCTTTATCTCGGCATCAAGGCAGTGCTGGTAAAGAGCTTTGCCCGTATCCACAGAGCAAACCTCATCAACGCTGGTATCCTTCCCCTCACATTCGTTAACGAAGCCGATTACGATAAGATCGGTCAGGGAGACGAGATAGCAATAGAGAATGTAAGAGCCGACATCGAAGCCGGCAAGACCGAGCTCACCGTTATCGACAAGACCACGGGCGATAAGATACCCGTTCTCTGCGAGCTCACAGGAAGAACAAAGGATATAATCCTTGCAGGCGGACTCCTTGACTTCACAAGAGAGAGCCTGAAATAACAGCCCGAAAGGAAGCGGCTTATGGGACTTTTTTCTAAGATTCTCGGAGGAAAAGAGGGCGGACTCGGCGTTTATGCCGAGATAGCCGAAATAGCTTCAAACGGAGACCTCTATGTCATCGAGCTCATGGATCAGTGCATCAGCGACCGAGAAGGCTTCCTCGAGCAGTATGCCTACCGCTACGACGGCTGGCAGACCGACATCAGAGCTCTCAGCCACGAGAAGCTCTGCGTCATCGTACTTTGCGAGGAGCTTTGCCGCAGCGGAAGTATGTGCATCGTCGAAGCCAACGAGATGCTGCCCGGCTTTATCGATAAAGTCAGCCAGCTGAAACGATATTACGAGTTCGGCATCGACCTCAATACAGCCGACCTCAGGCCCACAGACGATCCTGCCGACTGGAGCAAGAAATACGACTCCCTGCTGGACGATGACATTATCTTCAGCCGCTTTGATACAGGCAGCGGGAATTTCGATCTGCTGTATCTCGAGAAAAACGATCATGAGCGCATAAGCCGGTTGCTGAAAGACAACACAGCGCTCAGGCTTTACAGGTGCTGAAATGGACGAAAAAGATATTATATCCACCAATTTTGATTACGACGTGTATTCCGGCGGAAGCGCAATGGAGTATCTCAAACAGGAGAACGAGCGCAAACGTCAGGAACGTGAACGCGCAAAGAAATCCGCTGGAGAGCTGAAGCGCGAGGAATACGAAAAGAAATTCGCCGGGATGAGCGCCGACGAGATCTTCGGTATGCCGGAGAAAAAGCAGCCGAAGGAAGAGGATTATTCCGATTTCTTCGACGATGACGCTGCTGTCCGTCAGGCTCAGAAGGACAAGGAGATAAAGGAAGAGCCGCTGCCTACTATCGAGAACATGATGCCAGGCGAGGACGACCCGAGCTCCCAGCCTCCGGACGAAAAATACAGAGCCGGCATAGAGACCGCAGCCGCCATGATGGCTCAGAGCCGCATAAGACGTGAGAAAGCGGAAGAGAGAAGGATGTACTACCACGGAGGATACGGCAGATACAGAAGAAGATCAAGCCTGTTCTCTCCGCTCGGCTATCCTCTCGGATACCGTTCCTTCACTTCGTCAAGGCGTGAGATCTCATCCACCGAGAATGCGATCTACTGGTATTTCGGCTTTGCGATGCTGGGCGTGCTCGTCGCCGTCGTTGCATCTCTGCCGATCGGTATGACGCTGCTCGTCTGCACGGGACTGGGTGCCCTTGGCTCGGTGATAAGAAGAATGAGCCTTCTCGGAATGAATATCGTCGAGGCCATATCGTCATCGTGGATAGAGCTTGCGATAGTCATACCCGTGGGTATCTTCGCTATAGTCACGGCATTTTAAAGAATCAAAATATATATCAGGAGGAAAAAACAATGGCAAAAATCCAAATGAAAACGCCGCTGGTCGAAATGGACGGCGACGAGATGACCAGGATCATCTGGCAGGAGATCAAGGACATCCTGCTCACCCCCTACATCGACCTGAAGACCGAATACTACGACCTGGGACTTGTTCACCGCAACGAGACCAACGACCAGGTGACCATAGATTCGGCAAATGCCACCAAGAAATACGGCGTTGCCGTCAAGTGTGCCACCATCACCCCAAACGCAGCCCGTATGCCCGAGTATAACCTCAAGGAGATGTGGAAGTCTCCCAACGGCACCATCAGAGCTATGCTGGACGGCACGGTGTTCAGAACTCCTATCCTTGTAAAGGGCATCACTCCCTATATCCCCACATGGACAAAGCCTATCACTATCGCCCGTCATGCCTACGGCGATGTTTACAAGAACGTGGAGATGAAGTGCCCACAGGGCTCGAAGGCAGAGCTTGTCCTCACCGATAAGGACGGCAATGAGAGCCGCGAGACTATCTTCGATTTCAAGGATACCGCAGGAATAATCCAGGGTCTACATAACCGCGAGGATTCTATCGCTTCCTTCGCAAGAGCCTGCTTCAACTTCGCCCTCGACAAAAAGCAGGATATCTGGTTCGCTTCAAAGGACACTATCTCCAAGAAGTACGACCATACCTTCAAGGATATCTTCAAGGAGATATTCGACAACGAGTATAAAGAGCGCTTCGAGGCGGCAGGAATTGAGTATTTCTATACCCTTATCGACGATGCCGTTGCCCGTGTTATCCGTTCAAACGGCGGCTACATCTGGGCCTGCAAGAACTACGACGGCGATGTTATGAGCGATATGGTTGCAACTGCCTACGGTTCTCTCGCTATGATGACCTCCGTCCTCGTTTCCCCTGACGGCGTTTATGAGTACGAGGCTGCTCACGGAACAGTTCAGCGCCACTAC
>CAMVOF010000169.1:0-5311 GCA_947169055.1 uncultured Clostridia bacterium | reverse complement strand
CCCGGAGAAATACGAGCTGCCGAATGTGCTTACGCAGTCATCGTATGAGAATTTTGCAAAGTGATGACCGTTGGCGCTGCCGTACTCAGATGCCTGGACCTTAGCCCAGCCTTCTGCGCCTGACCAGCTCTGGAGTATCAGCTCGATCTGCTTCTGATCGCTGTTTGAATACTCAACGTAGAAGTATCCGCCCCTTGTGATGTTTGCCGCATCGAAGGGACCGCCGTTCTTGGATGTCATTACCGATACAGGCTGACCCCATGCTCCGGCAGAGCTCTCGCCCCAGAACAGGGACACATAAGGATCGCCTTCGTTCTCTGTCTCCAAGGTGCTGTCTGCTGCGGACTCTGCTGTGCTTTCAGCTGCGGAGCTGCTGTCGGGGATGACTTCGGAGGAGCTGTCGGTATCGGTGCTGCCTGTGCCGTAGTCGTAGCATACGGAATATACCGTTGCGCCCACAGTCTTGCAGCCCACATAGAGCTTGTCGAGAAGTCCCGGGAAGTTGGAGCTGCGGAACGCGCTTACGCAGTCATCATAGGAGAACTTGGCAAAGTGATGTCCGTTTGCGCTGCCGTATTCGGAAGCCCAGACCTTAGCCCAGCCTTCACCGCCGGACCAGCTTTGCAGGATAAGCTCGATCTGTTCCTTGTCGCTGCTTGTGTATTCAACGTAGAAATGTCCGCCGGGCTTGATGTTTGAAGCATCGAAGGAGCCTCCGTTCTTGGAGGTCATTACAGATACTGCCTGACCCCATGCTCCGGCAGAACCCTCTCCCCAGAATAACGAAACATATTCGCTGCTGTTGTCTGTTTCGGAGCTTGTGTCGGAAGCTGTCTCGGAGGAGCTGTCATTGACCTCTGAGCTGTCTTCGCTCGAGCTGTCCGCAGGAGTTTCGCCGGTAAAGATCGTGCAGGTCTTGGATGTTGCCTTAATACCGCTGCTGCCGTTAATAAGGGTATTGCCCCAGGAAGTGAGGGATGAGCCCGACCAGTCGTTTGCAATATCGAGATATGCAAGGTCGGAGCTGTTGCCCTTCCATGACCAGCCGAGATAGCCTACGCCCTTCTGTGTGCAGTAGCTCATTATGGTTGCTTCGTCAACGTCGCCGTTGGTGTGCTGTCCGCCGAACTCGCCGATCACTACCGGCACACCTATGCCGAGGGCGTTGTCGATATTGGTCCTGACGGTATTGGCATTTCCGCCTGCATACTCATACATATGGATAGAGAAAACGGTGTTGGCCTGGCTGTCGGCATTGAATACTTCCCTGCCGTAGTATTTTATGGAATCGGGATACTGTCCCCAGCCGGCACAATCCACCATAAGCATATTGCTGATGCCTGCGTTCCTGAGAGCCTTTATCGCTGTCTTGTAGCCCTCTGCCCAGGAGGAACCGTTCCAGGAGCCGTACCATTCGTTTGCGATGTTGACTATAACATACTTCTCGTTGCCCTGAAGGACGCTCTTGTTCTCGATCCAGTAGTTTACCGCTGCATCAAGATCGTAGATGTTGTCGCTGCCTGTTGCGTCGTGGACTTCAAGGATACAAACGACCTTGTTTTCCCTGCACATCGAAATGATGCTGCTCAGATCGCTCTTTGAAGTCTTTGACCACCTGCTGCCGTCGGCAACAACTACTCTTACTGTGTTGGCTCCGTTCTGTGCCGCAGCCCTGATGGAATCCTCGGTGTATGAGGAATACCAGGCGTGTGCGATGTTCACGCCTCTCATCACGAACGCATTGCCGTTAGCGTCCATGATGTTCGTGCCGCTGACATAAAATCCCGGGCTCGACTCGGCATTGGCGCTGAGATCAAGATCGCCCAGAAACAGCGACATGGTGAGAACTGCCAGAAGCAGAGCGGCTATTCGCATTGAAGCGGACTTAGTGTTGACCATCTTACATCATTTCCTTTCGTATCAGATTTAACGTTCAGCAGTGGGATATTTCCCGTTAAATTAAACATATCACCAAATTAAAATTTAGTCAATAGTTCACAAAGATGTAAACGTATCCACTAAATCAACTTTGTATCCTTGGCTAAATTTAGCCTGCCCGATTTGTTCATTATCGCTAAAATATTATACTATGTTTGTATATTAGTGTTGAATTCATGTATTTTGTTTCGATTTGAAACAAATGGCGTATATTCTTCGCTATGTTCATCAAACGAGCTTCAAAAGCGGAGAAAAAGCATAGCTGCCGCCTCTGTTTGCAAGCTGGTTAAATATGATTAAACTTTGATAACTGCACAGATTTATTTACCTTTGCCAAACATACAAAAAAACACCTTCGCCGGTTCTCCCGGGAAGGTGTTTTGGCTTTCGATCTGTTATCCTTACTGATACATACCCGTCGCCATGAGTATGCCACTGACGGTTATCCTGAGACTGCCGATCAGGTTCTCGTGGTGAGCCTCGACGTATTCAAGGTCTTCGTTCTTTGCGGCATCCTCCAGAGCCTTTGCAGCCTCTGAGAGCTTCTCCGCGCCGATAGTTTTCGACGCACTCTTGAGGGAATGGACTGCTATGCGGTAGGTCTTGAGGTCCTTGTCGGCAAAGCTGCTCTCCAGCTTTTCTATGCGCTCGTTGGAGCCCTGGGCGAATTCCTCCAGCATCTCGATATAGAAATCCACATCGTTTATGCAGTATTTCATACCGATAGACGTATTGAGACCGCCCACCTCCAGCATCGCAAGGAAGCTGAACACTCTGTCGTCCGAGCCGCTGCGGTCGGAGGCTTCATTTTCGTTTTCGTTCACCTCTATATGTTCCTTCATAACGTAATCCTTATCCTCACTGATTATCAAAAGCATTATATCCGCAAAGCCGGGGTCGAACTGTGTTCCCTTGCCCTTTGCAAGCTCCTCGATGATATACTGCTGGGCAAATATCTCGTGGTAGCTTCGCCTTGAAGACATAGCGTCGTAAGCGTCGGCAACTGCGATTATCCTTGCTTCCTCGAGGATGTCCTTCACTGCGAGGCCGTCGGGATAACCCTTGCCGTCGTAGCGTTCGTGGTGCCACCTTGCGCCTATTGCCAGCTTCGGCATCTCGGTGATGTTCCTCAGTATCTCGAAGCCCACCATGGGATGAGTCTTTATTATCTCATACTCCTCTTCGGTAAGACGCGAGGGCTTGTTTATTACAGTATCGGGTATGCCTATTTTTCCCACGTCGTGCAGAAGGCCCATCATGTAGATCTCCTCCTGAGCCTTTTCGGACCACCCTGCCCTCTTGGCGATCTCACGGGCGTATTCGGCCACACGGCTGGAATGTCCTCTTGTGTAGCTGTCCTTGGCGTCTATGGTGCCTGCAAGGGTCTTGACTATCTGAAGAGAGAGCCTCTCGTTCTTTTCGTGCTCCTTGACTATCTCCATTGTCATGCTGCGGACCTCTTTTTTGAGGTCTGTCTGGAGACGCATGAGCTCGATGGTGTTTCTCGCTCTCATTATCAGCACCGAGGGTGTGAAGGGCTTTGTCACGAAGTCCATAGCTCCTGCCGCAAGAGCCTTTGTCTCGGTGTCGCTGTCGTCGTCTGCCGTCAGGAAAATAACGGGTATATCGCGGCTCTTCCTGTCCTTTTTCAGACGGGTAAGAGTCTCGAAGCCGTCTATACCTTCCATATGCAGGTCCAGCAGAATAACGTCCGGCGTGTTTTCCTTGACGAACTCCAGCAGCTCTTCGCCGGAGCTGAGGCAATCTACCTTATATCCCTGAAAACTCAGTATCCTGTCCGCCGCTTTAAGATTTGAAGCGTC
This sequence comes from uncultured Clostridia bacterium, assembly GCA_947169055.1. GTDB lineage: Bacteria > Bacillota > Clostridia > Oscillospirales > Ruminococcaceae > FB2012. Next base: position 1,550 of record CAMVOF010000169.1, on the reverse strand, counting down.
GTCATCTACGATCGCAGCCCAGTATCCCATATTTTTTCTCCTTCCGTCAAAGCGGCATCAGCCGTTTATTATCCCAAGCACCTCGGCAGCATCGAGAGGCTTTCCGATGACTCCCACAGCTCCCAGCTGCGATGCCTTCTGTCTGACTTCGTCAGTTACCGTGCCCGACATCATGCAGACCCTTATATCCCCACAGGGTCCGGCTTTGAGCTTTTCAAGGGTCTCGAATCCGTTCATCCCCGGCATCTCGACGTCAACGAAGACCATATCGAAAGCGCTTTCCCCGGCAAGGCTGATGCCTTCCTCGCCGGAGCCTGCCGCAACGGCTTCGTGACCTCCTTTTTTCAGGATGAATCCTGCCATACGCAGTATCATGCTGTCGTCATCGATTATCAGTACTTTCATAGCTCTGCCACCCTTCCGATCTCTTCGATCAGTTTTCTGTAAGCCTTTATAAACTCCTCGTGATGAGAAGCGATGTATCCCGTGTCGCCGTCTCTTGCGGCAAATTCAAGCATCCTTGCCTGCTCCGAGAGAACGTCTGCGCCTATGGTCTTTGCAGCGCTCTTTATGCTGTGAGCCGTTATACGGTAGAGCTCCGCATCCTTGCTTTCAAAGGCCTTTTCGAGCTCCTCCGACTTGTCCGCCTCCACAAATCCCTTAAGGGTGTCGAGCCAGAACTCTCTCGAATCCATGCAGTGTCCGAAGCCTGCTGCCAGGTTGAGGTCGGGGCATATCTCCCTGATCTTTATTATCTCATCGAAGGTGAAGCTGTCGTCTGCGGGCTCGGGCTCCGATCGCTTTTTGCGTTCGGGAGCTTCGCGGTACTGCAGCTTGCTCTCCGGCAGGCTCTTTCTCAGCTGCTTTTCAAGCTCACGCTTTTCGATAGGTTTGGTGAGATAGCCTGTGAAGCCCTCGGCAAGATACATCTCTCTTGCGCCGATTATCGCGTTGGCTGTCAGAGCGATAACAGGGGTGCTCTCCGGAAGAAGATGCTCTGCCTTTATCTCCCTGATGACCTCGATGCCGTCCATTTTCGGCATCATGTGGTCGAGGAAGACGATGTCGTAGCTGTTCTTCTTTATCATCCCGAGAGCCTGCTCGCCGGACTCGGCGACCTCGGCGTTTATCTCGTAGAGAGACAGCAGGTTCTGTGCGACTTTCAGGTTCATGGGGTTGTCATCAACAACGAGGACCTTAACGTCCGGTGCAGAGAGATACTGTCCCGGCTGGGCTGTGCCGCTGGAAGCGGCTGCTCTCTTTTCATAGCTGCCCATGGGCTCGGCGTTCACAACGCCCTGCTTCAGCCGGAAGCTGAATGTCGAACCTTCGCCGTAAACGCTCTCCACCTCCAGCTTGCTGCCCATCATCTCAAGGAGCCTTGTGACTATGGACATTCCGAGGCCTGTGCCCTCGATGTTGCGGTTGCGCTTTTCTTCAAGGCGCTTGAAGGTCTCGAAGAGTGCGCCTATATCTTCTTCCTTAATACCTATGCCGGTGTCGGCGACTTCAACGCAAAGCTCCGTTTCTCCGGCTGTGGTGTTCTCTCC
>CAMVOF010000168.1:0-5353 GCA_947169055.1 uncultured Clostridia bacterium | reverse complement strand
CGATCGAGAACCAGCTTTGTTTTCCGCTTTATGCCGCCTCTAAGGAGGTCATCAAAAGATACCGCCCCTTCCTCGACAAGCTCGAGCTCACATATACACAGTATCTTGCAATGATGATATTCTGGGAGGAAAAGAGCATAAGCGTCAAGGAACTGGGCGCAAGGCTCTACCTCGACAGCGGCACCCTCACCCCGGTGCTCAAGCACCTTGAGGCGAAGGAATACATTACACGCTGCCGCAGCAGCAGCGACGAGAGAGTCCTCATCGCAAAGATAACCGAAAAGGGAGAACGCCTGAGAGACAAGGCGGTGGAAGTGCCGTCGCAGATGGCCTGCTGCATAAAGCTGGACCAAAACGAGGCGCAGACCCTTTACACGCTGCTTTATAAGTTGCTTGGAAATTTTGAAAAAGAATAAAAACAGATCGGAGAATTATCATGGACAAGGAATTATATCTTGAAGTTTACCGCCACTCGCTGGCGCACATAATGGCTAAGGCTGTTATCGAGCTCTACGGAAAAGAAGTGCAGTATGCCATCGGACCGCAGATATCCGACGGCTTCTACTACGATTTTCTTCTGCCTGAGGGTGTGAAGATATCCACCGAAGACTTCCCCAAGATCGAGCAGAAGATGCGCGAGATAATGAAGAGGGGAGAGGCTTGGACAAGGAAGGAGATATCCAAGGCGGAGGGCCTTGAGATATTCGCCGACCAGAAGTTCAAGAAGATACTGATAAGCGATCTCCCCGACGACGCAGTCATCACCACATATACCACTGGCGACGACTTTATCGATCTCTGCCGCGGACCTCACGTCGAGAATTCGAGAGAGCTTCTCGGTGCTGCCTTTGAGCTGCGTGCAGTTTCCGGCGCTTACTGGCGCGGAGACGAAAAGCAGGACAGCCTCGTAAGGCTCTATGCCTATGCTTTTGCCGACAAGAACGCCCTCAAAGCCCACAAGACCCTTATCAAAGAGGCTATGGAGCGTGACCACAAGAAGCTGGGACGTGAGCTCGACCTCTTTATGTTCGACCACACTGCTCCCGGTATGCCCTACTGGCTGCCGAGGGGCTGGAAGCTCTTCAACGCTTTGCTTTCTTATTGGAGAGAAGTTCACGAGCGTCACGGCTACACCGAGATCTCGGGACCCGTTATCTCCAAGAAGGAGCTCTGGGTAACTTCGGGTCACTGGGCTCACTATCAGGACGGTATGTTCATCATCCCCGGCGAGAACGAGGACGATCCCGATACCTATGCCCTCAAGCCCATGAACTGCCCCAACGCTATCAAAGTTTATATGAACAAGCTCCGTTCCTACAAGGAGCTGCCTATCAGGATAAACCAGGTGGATACGATACACCGAAAGGAGAAGTCCGGCGAGCTCAACGGCCTGTTCAGAGTTCAGCTGTTCAGACAGGACGACGCACATATCCTTGTTACAGAGGATCAGATAGCCGATGAGATCATGGACATCATGAGCATCGCAACGGAGCTTTACGATACCTTCGGGCTCACCTATGCCGCAGAGCTTTCCACAAGACCCGACGACTTCATGGGAGACATCGAGGTATGGAACAAGGCTGAAGCCGACCTTAAGGCTATCCTTGACAAGGTCTACGGCGAAGGCGGCTACGAGCTCAACGAGGGCGACGGAGCATTCTACGGCCCGAAGATCGACCTTAAGATGAAGGACGCTCTCGGCAGAGAGTGGCAGATGGGTACGATACAGCTGGACTTCCAGCTGCCGCTGAATTTCAATATGAAATACACTGCATCGGACGGCACGGAGAAGCAGCCCGTTATGATACACCGCGCTATCTTCGGCTCCTTCGAGAGATTTATCGGCATCATCACCGAGAACTTCAAGGGTATGTTCCCCTTCTGGATGTCGCCGTTCCAGGTGGGCATAGTTCCCATCAGACCCGAGCACAACGACTACGCAAAGAAAGTAGCCGACCTGCTGGCAAAGAACCGCGTCCGCTTCGAGGCAGACTATGCCGACAAGAACATGAAGGAGAAGATCAAATATTTCAAGACCTACAAGACTCCTTACACCATCGTCCTCGGCGACAGAGAGGCAGAGGAGAATACTGTCTCTATCAACATCCGCGGAACGGCAAAGCAGCTGCAGAACGTGCCGCTGGATAAATTCATCGAGATGTGCCGCACAATGAACGACGAGCATTCTCTCGAGCTCATCACCGAGATCGAAGAATAGACCCGGATGCACGGGGCTGACGCAGCCGAAAAATTCTCTGCGCCGGCCCCTTTTTTCACAGGCGGCAGAGCTTTTGCATATTATTTATATCGGAGGTGTGCGGTATGAACAGGACGAAGGAGATAATCAAGGTCAGCTTCAAGGGCATCGCAGTCAATGTGCTGCTGGTGATCTTCAAGTCGATCGTCGGCTTTGCTGCCGGCTCCATAGCTGTTATCCTTGATGCCGTAAACAATTTAAGCGATGTGCTGTCCTCGGTAATTACCATAATCGGCACGAAGCTCGCAGGCAGAGGACCCGACAGGGAACACCCCTACGGTCACGGTAGGATAGAATACATCACATCTCTTGTTATCGCGGTCATCGTCCTGGGAGCAGGCGTTGCTTCCATGAGAGAGGCGATACTCAAGATCATAACCCCCAACGACGCTAAATTCACGGTCGTTTCCCTTATAATAATCATCTCCGGTATCGTCGCAAAGTTCTTCCTTGGAAGATACTTCTCGGCAAAGGGAAAGGAGCTCAGATCCGCTTCTCTCTCGGCTTCGGGAAAGGACGCATCCTTCGATGCAGTCATTTCCTCGGCAACTCTCGTTTCCGCTGTCATAATTATGACCGTCGGCGTGAATATCGAAGGCTGGCTCGCAGCTGCGATCTCCCTGTTCATCATCAAAGCAGGCCTCGAGATAATAAACGAGACCCTTGACAACATCATCGGCGTCCGCATCGACAAGGAGCTTTCCGCAGGCATAAAGCAGAAGATAAATTCCTTTCCCCGGGTACACGGCAGCCACGACCTTATCCTGCACAACTACGGACCTTCCGAGATGCTGGGCTCTGTGCATATCGAGGTGGATGACGACCTGACGGCAGCTCAGATCGACGAGCTCAGCCGAAGCCTCACCGCCGAGATATACAAGGAATACTCCGTCTATCTGACTATCGGCATCTATGCCACGAACACCTCCGACGAGGTAAGCTCGAGGATAAGGCAGCGCCTTACCGAGCTTGTGGAAAGCGAGCCTATGATAATCGAGATGCACGGCTTCTACGTCGATAAGCTCCGCTCCGTCGTGACCTTCGACCTGATATACAGCTATGACGAGAAGGACCCCAAGGCTGCCTGCGAGAAGCTGAAAGCAAAGCTTTCGGAGGAATTTCCGGAGTTTTCATTCTGTCCGAACCTGGACAGAGATTTCAGCGACTGAACAGCCTTGTGCGATTTAGATAAGTATATATCTCCGTTTTTGTTTATTCCTACAAAGTTTATATGTGCCTCTTGACAAGTACAATTAAATTGTGTACAATTAAATTGTACGAAAGAGGCATACTATCCTATGCCTTGAACGGGAATAATACGGAGGTAATGAAAATGAGCATTTATGATTATAACGTTCCTATGCCGGACGGCACGGAGAAGCAGATGTCGGATTACAAGGGCAAGGTGCTGCTGATAGTCAACACCGCAACGGGCTGCGGCTTCACGCCGCATTACAAGCCCATAGAGCAGTGGTATGAGGAATTCGCAGACAGGGGCTTTGAGGTCATCGACATACCCTGCAACCAGTTCGCAGGACAAACTCCCGGCACCGACGAGGAGATACACGAGTTCTGCACCCTGAAATACAACACCAAGTTCCCCCAGATGAAGAAAAGCGACGTCAACGGCGAAAACGCCCTGCCGCTTTTCAAGTATCTCAAAGAGCAGAAGGGCTTCAAGGGCTTCGGGAAAGGGCCTAAGGCTCTTGCCATGAGTGCTATGTGCAAGGCGAGGGACAAGAACTACAAGAACACCCCGGATATTAAATGGAATTTCACCAAGTTCGTCGTTGACCGTGAGGGCAATGTGGTGGCAAGGTTCGAGCCCACGGAGAACATGGATAATATCAGAAAACTCATAGAGGAGCTGATTTGATGGCAGATCGTTTTGACATTGCGGTAATAGGCACGGGACCTGCCGGAGTTTCGGCTGCCATAACAGCGAAACTCCGGGGAAAGAATATCCTGCTTTTCGGGCAGAAGGAGCTTACTCCCAAGCTTGCAAAGGCGCACAGGATCGACAACTGGCCCGGACTTCCCCAGACCAGCGGAGAAGAGCTTGCCAATGCGCTTAAGGGACATCTGGCGGCCATGCAGATAGGGATAACCGAGGAGAAGATCACGGCGGTCTATGCCATGGGAGATTTCTTCGGACTGCAGGGCAGCTCGGGAGAAATATATGAGGCAAGCACGGTCATACTTGCCACAGGTGTAGTGCAGACAAGCTCTCTGCCCGGAGAAGCGGAATTCCTCGGCAGCGGAGTAAGCACCTGCGCCACCTGCGATGCACCCCTTTACAGAGGCAAAAATGTGGCGGTCATAGCAGACGACCCCAAGGAAGAAGCAGAGGCAAGATTCCTGTCCGAGGTCTGCGGGAGCGTTAAGTATTTCCCTCTCTACAAGGACGAGCCTATGCTTCCCGAAAGCATTGAGGTCATCGCCGAAAGGCCCCGGGCCATAGAAGCCGCAGGTCTCGGCAAAAAGGCAGTGGTCACTGCATCAGGCAGATACGAAGTGAACGGAGTCTTCGTGCTGCGGCAGAACATAGCGGCAGGGCAGCTCGTCCCCGGACTTGCCCTTGACGGCAGCCACGCTGCGGTGGACAGGCAGATGAGAACGAACATCCCCGGGCTTTTTGCCGCAGGAGACATCACAGGCAGACCTTATCAGTATATCAAGGCTGCGGGAGAGGGCAATATCGCGGCACTCTCGGCAGTGGAACATCTTTCAAAAAAATAAAGGAGGAAACAAAAATGGTAAAGACTATCACAAATAACGATATTACGGCAGTTACGGCAGCAGAGTACGCATTCCTGGATTTCTCGGCAACCTGGTGCGGTCCTTGCAGGATGATAGCACCGGTAGTTCACGAGCTTGCGGAGGAGTATGACAACGTGGAGTTCTTCAACTGCGATGTTGACGAGAACCCCGACGCTGCGGCAAGATTCGGCGTCGAGAGCATCCCGGCGCTCTATATCCTGAAAAACGGCCAGCCTGTTGCAAAGGCAGTGGGCTTCCGTCCCAAGCAGGACCTCAAGGCCTGGATAGATTCTGTCACGGGCTGAAACAGATGACGAAAAAGCAGGGCTGCTCATG
>CAMVOF010000167.1:0-5382 GCA_947169055.1 uncultured Clostridia bacterium | reverse complement strand
ACAGACAGGTATCCATTACCCCCAACGACTTCATCATCATCTCCGCAAAGCCTACCCCCGGCAACGAGAAATACGTCACCAGAGTAGTAAACGACCTGATGATGCTGGGCGCTGAGGTGGTCTATGAGGATATGTACGACGTTCACGTTTCGGGACACGCCTGCCAGGAAGAGCAGAAGCTGATGCTTTCTATCACGAAGCCCAGGTTCTTTATCCCGGTACACGGCGAGTACAAGCACCTGATAAAGCACAAGGCAACGGCTATGACAGTAGGTCTGCCCGAGGAAAGGATAATGATAGCCGACAACGGCAGCATAATCGAGACTGACGGCGTTGATATGAAGATAACGGGTCAGGCTCCTGCCGGAAAGGTGCTGGTTGACGGACTGGGTGTCGGAGACGTAGGTTCCATAGTCCTGAGAGACAGAAAGCGTCTTGCGGAAGACGGCCTGATAATCGCCGTGGCAACAGTTGACCGCAGCGAGGGCGTCATCCTTGCAGGACCCGATATAGTTTCGAGAGGCTTTGTATATGTCCGCGAGAGCGAGGAGCTTATCGAAGAAGCAAGAGCTCTTATGACTGAGACCCTGCAGGAATGCCTCGACAGAAATATGCGCGAATGGAATGCCATAAAGAACAGGATGAAAGACAGCCTGTCCGAGCTTATCTACCAGAAAACCAAGCGCAGCCCGATGATACTTCCTATCATCATGGAAGTGACTTATTGACAATGCACAATTGAAGGTGCGCCTTTGACCCTTTTGTCCTTCGGACATTTCCCCTTGAAGGGGAATACATTCGGCCAGGCTGCATTGAGTGATATTTAGCTTTTGTGCATTGAAATGGCATTGAGATATAAAATAAACAAATAAATATAAAAAATTTGCACGATCTGTGTTGCCCGAATGGGCATACGTCCGCGCTGCGGACACCGTAATTGTGCATTGTGCATTGCAAATGTGCATTGCCAAAAGAAAGAAGGTCAATAAAAATGAGAGGAATAGGCGCGTTCGATACGGTGATAAAAGTGACCACTGCGGCACTCGGTGTCGCGGCACTTGTCGCTTCGTATCTCGTTATGGACAACCCCGGTTCTTCGGGGACCGGCAAAACGCTGCTTGTAATATCCATACTGACGATACTGCTGCTTATCGCGGAGACGTTCTTCTTCCGCGGAAGGCTCAGGAGGCTCGTCGCAAAGACCTCGTCGATGATAACCAAGACAGAGAGGGAGAGCCTTCTGCATTTCCCGGCACCTGTTATAATAATCGACGCCGACCGCACTATCGTCTGGTACAACAGACGTTTCGGTTCCGAGGTCTATACCGACGGCGAAGCCTACGGATTGAATATAACCGACATCGTCCAGATGAACCTGCCGAAGGTCTTTACTCCCGAAGGGGATCTTATCCGTTTCAAGGACAAGTTCTACAGGACTATGGGCATACACACGGACGTCACAGGGCAGCTCTCCATGATCTGCTTCTACGACAACACCGATTATGTCCGCCTGGATTACGAGCACAGACAGTCCCACAAGAACGTTATCATAATCTGTATAGATAACTTTGAAGACCTTATGGTGAACATAAGAGAGAGCGAAAAGGCTCATGCCCTTGTACAGATGGAAAAGCTCATCGAGAACTTCACCGAAGGCACCACAGCTTTCTCCAAGAAAGTCTCCAACGACAAGTTCTATGTCATTATGGAGGACAGACACCTTATCCCCATAGTGGAGAACCGCTTCCGCATCCTCGAGCAGGCAAGGAGCATAAAGGTCGATGAAAGACAGAACCTGACCCTTTCAATAGGCGTGGGCTCTCATGCGGATAATCTTGCAGAGAGCGAAAGCTACGCAAGACAGGCTCTCGATATGTGCCTCGGACGAGGCGGAGACCAGGCAGCCGTAAGAAAAGAAAACGGCTACGAGTTCTTCGGCGGTGTTTCCGGCGGTATGGAGAAGAGCACAAAGGTCAAGACCAGAATGGTAGCCAAGAGCATGATGGACCTCATGCAGTCCTGCGAAAAGATACTCGTTATGGGACACCGCTACTCCGACCTCGATGCAGTCGGCGCTGCTGTTGGTATGTGTTCCGCTGCAAGAAAGCTTGGCAAGGAATCCTATGTTGTCGTCAACCGCGACACCAGCCTTGCAAAGCTGCTTATAAACTACCTCGACGAGAACGATATAAACAATTACTTTATCACTCCGGCTTCGGGCATCGAGCGTATGACCGAGAACACAATGATAATCGTTGTCGATACGCATAATCCCGATCTTGTGGAAAGCAAGGAAGTCCTTGCAAGAGCAAAGAACCTCAGAGTTATCGACCACCACAGGCTCACAGTAAAGTCTATCGACAATGCCGTGATGTTCTACCACGAGCCCACAGCTTCATCCGCCTGCGAAATGGTGGCTGAGCTCATCGAGTATTTCGGCATAAGCTCGAAGATACCCGTGCCTGTTGCAGAGGGTATGCTCTCGGGTATAATGCTTGACACAAAGAACTTTATTATGAAGACAGGTGTCCGTACCTTCGAGGCTGCTGCTTTCCTGAGAAAGCTGGGCGCCGATACCATAGCTGTTAAGCGTCTCTTTGCAAACTCCATCGAGACCTACCAGCATAAGTCCCAGATAATCAACTCCGCACAGATATACCGCAAGTGCGCCATAGCTGTGGCGGAGGAGATATTCGACAACATAAGAGTGGCTTCTTCCCAGGCAGCCGACGATATGCTGGGCGTTGTAGGTGTAAATGCTTCCTTCGTGCTCTATGAGATAAACGGCATCGTCAATATCTCGGCACGAAGCATGGGTGCCTTCAACGTACAGGTCGTAATGGAATCTCTCGGCGGCGGAGGACATATGACAATGGCCGCAACTCAGATGAAGACCGACCTTGAGAGCGCAGGACGAGCCCTCAAGGGAGCGATAGATGATTATATCAGAAATAATACCTGAACCCCAGGGAAAGGAAGTTGTATATGAAAGTAATTCTTATAAAGGACGTTAAAGGCTCGGGCAAAGCAGGGGATACCCTCAATGTTGCAGACGGATACGCAAGAAATTATCTGATAGCCAAGGGCTTTGCCGTTGAAGCAAATGCAAAGAACTTAAACGAGCTTGCAGGCAAGAAGGCTTCTGCCCAGCACAAGCTGGACGTGGAGAAAGCCGAGAACGAGAAGATCGCTGCATCTCTCGAGGGCAAGGAAGTTATCGTCAAGGCAAAGGCAGGGCAGGGCGGAAAGCTCTTCGGTGCCGTTACCGGCGGTGCTGTTGCCGATGCTATCAAGCAGTCTTACGATATGACAGTTGATAAGAAGAAGATCCAGCTCTCCGGCGAGATCAAGAGCTTCGGTGATTACACCGCAGTTATCAAGATGACTCAGGGTGTGAGCTGCTCTATCAAGATAAAGGTGGTCGAGGAATAATGCCGCAGGACAGCTATTCGCCTATCCGTCTCAGCGAGGTGCTCGGCAAGGAGCCTCCCTATTCGCTGGAGGCTGAGCAGGCTGTCATCGGAGGCGTGCTCCTGGAGAAAAGTGTCATACCCGAAGTCCTCGATCAGATCGAGCCCAGGTATTTCTATAACGACCTCAACCGCGAGATATTCACAGTCATCAGAAGGCTGCATACCAATGCCGTAACGCCGGACATCGTTTCCGTGGTGGATGAATGTACCACCTCGGGAGTCTTCGGCACATCCGCAATGGCAAAGACCTATCTCACGAAGATAATGGAGGCAACGCCCTGGATAAGTAATATCAAGGCCTATTGCAGGATACTCAAAGAGAAATACCTCATACGCTCGCTGATGAACGCGGCTGCGGATATAATCGAAATGGCAAACGAAGGCTCCGAGGATGCTCAGGCAATGCTTGACGCTGCGGAGCAGAAGATATACAGCATAAGACGGGGAGAGGACGTTCAGGGCCTCACAAAGCTGGAAAGCGTCGTTATGGACGTTTACGACAGGCTGATGGATATAACCGGTCCCGATGCCGAGCTCCACAGAGGCACCAAAATGGGCTTTGAAAAGCTGGATGCCATTACCACCGGCCTCAACAAGACAGACCTTATCATCCTTGCGGCACGTCCTGCAATGGGTAAGTCTGCCTTTGCGCTGAATATAGCCGTTAATGCCTGCCGCGAGTCAAACAAGGAAGTTGTCATCTTCTCTCTCGAAATGAGCAATGAGCAGGTGGCATCCCGTATCCTTGCCTCCGAGGCTCTGGTGAACAATAACTCACTGAGAACAGGAAAGCTCAGCCAGGAGGACTGGTCGAAGCTTGCCGACGGCACGGAGAGACTTGTCCATCTGCCCCTGTATCTCGACGAGAGCGCAGGCATAACCGTGCCCTCCATGAAGGCCAAGCTCATGAGGATGAACAATCTCGGCCTCGTAGTCATCGACTACTTACAGCTCATGAGTTCTCCCAACAAGCACACCAACCGTGTTACCGAAGTCACCGAGATAACAAGACAGCTCAAACTCATGGCAAAGGAACTGCAGGTGCCTGTCATCGCACTTTCCCAGCTTTCGAGAAGCTCTGAAAAGCGCGACGACAAGCGTCCTATGCTCTCGGACCTGAGAGAATCCGGCTCTATCGAGCAGGACGCCGACATCATCCTTTTCCTTTACAGAGACGCTTATTACGACAAAAACACAGAGGATCAAAGCACCGCCCAGTGTATAGTTGCCAAGAACCGCCACGGCCAGACCGAAACCGTGAATCTTGTTTGGCGCGGTGAATATACGCTTTTTACCGATCCCGATATGATACACAGAGAATATTGATATGCTTGAAAAGGTAAAGAGAGCGATAGAAGAATACAATATGATAAATGAGGGCGAGGCTGTCCTGTGCTGTCTATCCGGCGGCGCAGACAGCGTTTCCCTTGTTTTGTGTTTAAAGGAGCTGGGCGTAAACGTTCGTGCCTGCCATGTGAACCACAACCTCCGCGGAGAGGAAAGCGACAGAGACGAGCGCTTCTGCCGAGAGCTCTGCGAAAGGCTCGGTATCCCCCTCGAGGTGCTTTCCGCCGATGTGAAAGGCTACTGCGAGAAGCATGGGCTCTCCGTCGAAGAGGGTGCAAGGAAGCTCAGGTACGAGTTTTTCAAGAGCCTGCCTGCCGACAGGATAGCAACTGCCCACACCCTTTCCGACAGCCTTGAGACTGCGCTTTTCAACCTCGCAAGAGGAACGGGAGCAAAGGGGCTCTGCGGAATCCCGCCTGTCAGGGGAAAGATAATCAGACCCCTCATCCTCTGCACAAGAGAGGAGATAGAGGCCTTCCTCGCCGAAAGGGACCAGTCTTTTGTCACGGATTCCACAAATCTCTCGGACAACTACTCCCGGAACAGGATCCGCCACGGCGTA
>CAMVOF010000166.1:0-5393 GCA_947169055.1 uncultured Clostridia bacterium | reverse complement strand
CTACCATATAATCACTTGGAAATATAACATCGTATGTTCCTTTTTTTGATGATGTTATTTTTGCTAATAATTCTTCATTAGATGAATATGTTCCATAATTTACTTTAATGTTATACTCTTTTTCAAAGTCTTTGTCAAGGATTTTTTCTCTTTTTTTTTATCTTTGGTCAATATGCCCATAGAGAATTGAAATTTTTGTGCCAAGATAACAGTTTGAACAAAGCAAAAGCCCCGTTCGGTCACTTATCGGCGCATTTTAGGGTCACAAGTATTATCTGGGAAGGATTGTTCAGGCGGAATTTACCCAGCCCAGCCGAAAGGACGAGCTTTGTGTCATTATAAGAATAGAGACCTCTGGTGTATTTCGGGAAGAACCGCCTCTCGGGAGAGAGTATCCCACCGATAAGCGGGAGCCTTACCACACCTCCGTGTACATGACCCGAGAATACAGCGTCAGCACCCCATTCCGAATAGGCCTTCAAAGGCAGGGGAGTGTGCGCCAGCAGGAAGTTTTTCCTGTCGGGGTCGGGTCTGCCAAGCAGCTCTTCCACAAGCTCCGCTGTCACGGGACGAAGCTTTCTGTAAAGGCTGCTGTCGCTGCGGTAACATTCTCTCGGGAGCTCAAGCCCCCAAAGGGTGATGCTGTCCTCTCCGAAGCTTATCTCTGTGCTTTCGTTCCTCAGCACGCAGACCCCTTCGGCACGCAGGTCGGCGATGAGCTTCTCCGAACGCTTTGGAGCGTCAGTCTCGTGGTTCCCGAGGATGTAATAGACCGGAGCTATCTTTAAGAGCCTTTGCATCAGCACAAGCTTCGGCTTCAGGTTTATCTCGTCGCGGCTGAAAAGATCGCCGGTGAAGAAAATAAGATCAGGCTCAAGGAAAGCGCAGGAGTTTATAAGATTGCTGAAACCCTCGCCGTAGCGCTTTTTGTGCAGATCAGAGAGCAGGAGTATGCGTTTGCCCTCAAAGCCTGCCGGCAGCCCTTTCATCTCAAGCTCGTATTTCGATGTCATAAGCTGTCTGTTCTGCACCAGCGTCCAGCCTGCTCCGGCTGCTGCTGCGGCTCCGATCAGTATTTTTGCAGCGATCTTCATTCTGCCGTTCCTTTCCGTACCAAACAGGATGCACCGCACAGTATCTATGCGGTGCTGTCCGAGTTCTATTATTTTATATAGTTCAGATGTGCGGCCTCGAGATATACTTTTTCAGCTGTTCCAATTCGTGTCTTGCGTGGCGTTCGCCGTAGGAATAAAGCCTCATAAGATCCTCGGGATCGCTTTCCGTGCGGGAGATGCCGTAGGTGGTCTTCGGCGTGAATACCAGCACCTTGCCCTGCAGCCTCAGCTTCTCAAGCTCGGCCGTGCATTCGTTATAACGCCTTGCCCGTGTCCGCATGGCCTCCACAAGCTCCGGGTATTTCGCATAGACCTTCTCCGCCAGCTTCATCACAGGCTCGTCCTTTTTGATATACCCTCTCGGTCTTGTGAGTATCACGATAAGCCTGTCACAGCCCTCTTCGATAGCTCTTTTATACGGTATCGAATCCGCAAGCCCGCCGTCGAGGTAGCGCACTCCGTTTATCTCGATAGGAGGAGACATCAGCGGCAGAGCGCAGCTTGCCTGCAATTCCAGGAACTTCTTGTCGTTCCTGGGGCAGTCAAGATATTCTGCCTTGCCCGTCTCGATGTTCGTAACGCAGGCCACAGCCCTGCCCTCAAATCCCGCAAAGGCTTCCCAGTCGAAGGGCAGCAGCTTGTTCGGAACTGTGTCATAGACAAATTCCGGGTCGTAGTAGCTGCGGCATTTCGGGTTTACCAGGTGGCGAAAACCGGAATACTCGGGTCTGTTCATATACTCGGCGGCAAGGGTCTTGTTGCGGCCTTTCTGACGCGAGCAGTAGCTTACGCCAAAGGCGATGCCTGCCGATGTGCCGATGAAATAATCGGCCATAATATCCTCTTCAAGAAGGACGTCGAGCACACCGCACGAATATACCGTGCGGCTTGCTCCGCCTTCACAAACTATTCCCAGCATGGCTTATCAGGTGTGCTTGAACCCAAGCTCGTCAAGAGCGTCGGTCAGGGACTTGTATGCGCCTTCGATAGCTTCTTCGTCGGTTATCTCAACGGTGACTGCGGTCTTGTCGAAGCTGCCAAGCTCTGTCTTGACTTCTTCAAGGGTCATGGTCTTGCCGTTCATCTCGTAATCGCTTCCCTTAACGGTTATGGAAACAACGTCCTTGTCGGCGGCAGAGGAATCCTCAACTGTCCTGTCCACAGAGGAGCTCTTTGAATCGTTGCTGTCGCCGCTGCTCTTGCCGTCGCCGTCGAACCAGCCCAGACCGAAGCCCAGACCTCCCAGCAGCGCAAGCAGGAGAAGCAGGAGTATCAGAAGCAGGAGCAGTCCTCCGCCCCTTTTCTTTTTCTGTTTCTGTTTCTTTCTGTCATCGGGTCTTTTTGCCATAATCATCAGATCCTTTCATATTTGATAGCGCCTGTCAGGCACTTGTGTTTATGTAAGCGAAGTATATTCCCGGATAGTCCTTTTTCATATTTTCCAGAGCCTTCTTTACAGCCGCAACATCCCGGTGGAGAGCAGTGCTCTCGTCGTAGATGAAGGCTGCAAGTATTATGCCTTGTTTGTCCGGCAGAGAATCCAGCACTCGCCGGATCTCGCTCTCGATGTCCGAATAGGTGGTCAGCACAACGGAGGAAAGAGTCTCCTCGGAACGCCTGAAGGAAAGAACGTTGCTGCTGCTCGTAGCCGTGATGCTTATGGAGAGCATCTCGCCCTTTTCAAATTTTTCGAGGGTCGCCGCCATATCCTCGCCGATCCTGATGTTCCTTTCGTTCTGCTCCATGAAGTCCTGCGCCTCGGCAGCGATAGCCTGGGCTTCGGCCAGCTTTTTGTCGGCTTCTGCCTCGGCCTTGTCAGCCTTGTCGGAGGAAGCCATCATCACCCAGAACAGCATTATCAGGATAACGTCGAGAAGAGAGGTCAGCTCGATGATGAGGCCTTTGTTTTTACTCACCTGCAAGCGCCTCCTTATGCGTCGCTGCCCGTGCTTTTAACAACTGCGGGCTGGGTGTTTCTCTCAAGATAAAGAGCCACCGTCTTTTCGTTGTCCTCGATCTTTGCGCTAATAACGCCGTCCAGCAGCTTGAAGATTATTGCGAACACAAGACCCCAGAAGGTGGAAGTCAGGGCACCGTAGAAGCTTCCCGTAACGTCGGACATATCCTCAACGAGAGTCAGCAGGGAAGATACCGTGCCGAGAATTCCCAGCAGAGGGAAGATGCCCGTCAGGTTCACGAACACCGAATAGAGCCTGCCCATCCTGTTTCTCATGCTCACGACATCGCTCTCGCGCATTTCGTCCAGCTGCCGCTGAGCCTCAAGCTTCGACTGCTCGCTTCCCGGTACAAAGACCGTCAGGTGCATTTTTTTGTAAAGCTCGTCGGCGGAATGCTTGGTGAAATAATATACCACAGCGTTCGCTATCGCCACAAGAAAGATTATCAGGTCGAACCCGGCCAGGTTCATCGTTATAACTTTGAAAAATCCGCCCATAAAAAGCTCCTCTTTTCGCTGTTTCGTGATGGTCGGAAGGCCATGCGTCCTTCTGCCTGCAAGACCCCACAATAAGATTATAGCACAACCCTGCGGATTTTGCAACAAAGAATTGCATCCCGGCGGATAAAAAATAATCCTGCCGATTTATGTAAATTGCATAATCAAAGGGGAGCTTTGCACCCTGTGTGCGCAAATGCGCTGAAAGCGCAGTCCCGTGTGAAAAAAAGCTTGCAATTTGGGGCAAATGGTGATATAATTACCTTGTGACATCATCGGACGTCAGAGACATTATTCATACAATAGATAGGAGATAATTCTTTTGTTGGGCGAGAGATTAAAAAAGCTTACACAAAACAAGACACTCGTTTTCGTACTGGTCACGATAGGTTTTTTCGCATCGCTGAACCTTTTTGCATTTGTGGGCGATACGGCGATAGCCGAGGATAAGTATTTCTTCTGGATAATACTCGGCGAGATACCCGTTACCGCAGGCCTGATCGTCACCGGCATTTTCGGCTTCAAGTTCTATAAGCAGATCGAGAAGCCTCTGAAGATCCAGCCCTGGATATTCGCTATGCTGGCATCGCTGCAGTGCTATACCCTCTGCGAGACTTGTATGAGAGCCATAGTTTTCAAGCTCTATCCCGTATATTTCTTCATGGGCTGGGCAATGTATGCCGTGCCATTCCTCATCGGCGTGTTCCTTTTCAAGAGGCCGAAGATATGGTTCTGCATACTTGAGATCGCCTTCACCTTCTACGGCCTGGCACAGTTCTACATCCACAAATTCCGCGGTGCTCCCATAAAGTTCACCGACCTTATGAACATAGGCAGCGCTCTTGAAGTCACCGACGAGTACAGATTCTCCATCGGATTCATCGTTATCTCGGGCCTTGTGCAGATAGTGCTGATGATCTATCTTACCGTCCGCACAGAGCTTGTCACCGAGAATTTCAAGCCGAGAGTGATCTCCATAGCTTCCTCGGTGGTGGCTGTGGCACTGTTCATCGCGGTAACGGACTTCACCTACAACTGGGGAATAAAGAACAGAGTCATCTGCCTTAATTTCTCGGGAGCTGAGGACAGCCGTACATCCCGAAGTGTGGGCAACCTGCTGATGTTCTACTACGACGGCGTGTATAACCGGGTCAAGGAGCCGGAGGATTATTCCACCGAAAAGGCGGAGGAGATACTGGACGCCTATACCCAGGACCCTGCTCCCACAGACGAGAAGCCCATAATCATAGCGATACTCAACGAGAGCTTCGCGGACTTCTCCCATATCGGCGAGTTCAAGACGAACGTTGACTACCTTCCCACCTGGCACGGCCTCAGCGAGAATACCGTCAAGGGCTATGTCACGGTATCTTCCTACGGCGGATACACCTGCAACTCCGAGTATGAGTATCTGACCGGCAACTCCATGTACTTCCTGCCTCTGGGATCGGCAGCATATACCAACTATTTCGACACCAAGCAGGACAGCCTTGTATCGACCCTCAACAGCTACGGCTTCGAGACCGTTGCTGTGACACCCTGCCGCAGAGGCCTTTGGAACATCGGTACGATCTATCCGCTGCTGGGCTTCGATGAGATGTATTTCGAGGATAATATCGAGCTTAACGGCGACACCCAGATCAACGAGGAGATCGCAGACGAGCTGGTGTTCGAGAAGGTGGTGGAGCTGGCAGGGAAGAGAGACAGGAACAAGCCTGCCTTCTACTGGGTGACGACCATGCAGAACCACGCCGATTACTACGTCGATGTTGACGGCGGCCTGGAGCTTACGGATATAGACGATATCCACGCAGAGCGCTACC
>CAMVOF010000165.1:0-5437 GCA_947169055.1 uncultured Clostridia bacterium | reverse complement strand
ATACTGTTGCTCTCGCCCTGCAAATCGTCATCGTTGCTGAGTCTGCAATATATAGCTGTTATTTTATCTGTGATCTTGTCTGTCATTCTTTCCTCTCTTTCCGACAAGTACAGCGGATTATTTATAGTATATCACAAGAATGTGAATACTTCAACGATTTAAAGTGTATTTCGCGTAAATAACCCGCTGACCCTCGGAACGTCTGTTGTCTGTTCGAAGCGGCTTTATTTACGCAATGCCTGCGTCCTTCAACATCAGTCTGCCTACCACATCATCAAGCGTCTCCCCACAATCGAAATTGAAGTGCAGTTCGACAATATATGTGGTATATCCGATCTTGTATTCAGACACAAGTGAATTGTTCTCTTCTTTCCTTTCTTCCTTTTTTGTCTCTAAATTTCTACTCAAATAATATATCCTCCATAATTCTTAAAGTTATTCGCTTATGAGGATATTGTTTACTCGTACTTTCATTCTTTTCTCAGTCCTTTCTACGTAAGATGGTCGGTCACGCAACCGACGTTTTTTATTCCATATAATCCTCCGGAATGTATTCTTCCTCTGATTCACTCATATAGTAGCCTTCATTGATCTCACTCTCCGAGGGTTCTTCAATGACGGCTTCGGATTCCGACACCGACGAGTTTTCATCAGAAATATCATCACTATCCGAGTCAGCCGAATCGTTGTCTGCTTTGGCAGCCTTTTTGCTGTCTGAGAAAAGCGTCTTGTGATTCTCTTTAAGCTTCTCGAATCTGGCGGCATCCTCAGCTTCTATCTTTCTGACACGCTCTTCCTCAAGACGTTTGAGGGTAACGACTGCGCCCTTGTTGCGGTCAGCGTCCATGATCTTCTTGAACCAGTCTTCCAGCTCATCCTCCGAAATATTGTTCCCGAAGTAAGGCATGGCGATCTCAAACAGCTTGTCCTTCAAGCTGTCAGTTCTCTCTTTCTCGCGGCGTTCCAGTTCGTCAAGTGTTTCCTGAAGTCTCTTGCGCGTGTCCCTCATGCTGAGGTCGTTCTTCTCGATCTTACGCAGACACAGGTCGCGCCTGTTCTTCAAATCTTCTGTTTCTATTTTTCTGGGCATAGATTTTTCCTTTCGTACTTATATAGTTAAGTTGTCGGCAGGCTGTTCCGTTTTTGGGAACAGCGATCAATGGTGCATAGTTATCATCTCCCAAAATCTCATACATTACCGCCTGTGTTTCTTCTTTGGCGGTGTTTTCTTCTGTTCGGGCGGTTTTCTCTCCGGCGGATAAATGTCGATGTTACGAACAGCAGATATGACACGCTCATAATCATCGGCACGGCGTTCGTACATTTTTCGCTTGGAAATATCCTGTACAGTGCATGCGGAGTTTTTCATTCTCGCCGCAAACTTTCTAGTGTCCTCGATCTTCCGAACACCGTCAATGCGGATGATTGCAAGCACCCGAATTAACTTCTCAACTTCATAAGGATCAACATTCATCATCCGCAGCTTGACGATCTTATCCCAAATCTGCTTCTCAAGATGATACATAGGCGGGTTGGTGAGTGTATCAAGTTCTTGCATGATTATCTTTCTCTGTTCGGTAATCATACTGTTCCAATCATCAAGTGTGATATTATCCTTAGCCTCGCGCACCAGCCTATCGACATAACTCTCGCCGCTGAAAATCAGATAATACTCATCAACGATCGCCCTGTACTTGCGAACCTCACCGCCCGATGACGATAGCTGTTCGTTCAACTCTGCAAGTTCCGAGCGATACTTTTCAAGTTGTTCCGTAATAACAGAAATATCCTCTTTCTTTTTGAAACCGTGTTCTCTGATAACCGCAGCAGCAGCCTTGTCCTCGTCTTTTTTGGGAAACGTCCGCTGAATAAAACTCATGTCATCGAAGTAATGCTCAGCCGATTTTACCTCAGCTTCAAGCGTGGAGATTATATCTTTCAGATCTTGCACCTGTTGCAGAGTAGCGGCGTACTTCTTTTCCGACGTACTCAACCTGTCCTCTGCATCGGAAATGTTTGCGATTTTCTCCTGTACAAGAATTTCATATAGCCGTAAGAATCTTCCGCAGGTGTTATCAATTGCAGATGTATTTTTGTATGCGCCTGCATTGATCTTAATGCTGGTAGTGATTTCATAGAACGGTGTAACAAAAACATCAAAGGCTTTCTTTTTACGTTCCGCTATTCGCTTTCCGATTCGCTCGGGCGTATAATTATCACCAAGCGTTTTCAGACGAACATTTTTCTGCTGACCCGGAGCTTTAACGCAAATATACTTTCCGTCTTTGAATATAAAGCCTTCTTGCTCCATGAGACTTCTGAGGTCATCAAAATTCTCGGCAACAGTAATGAGTTCGTCAATACGTTCACGAATCTGCTGTTTCCACGAAGTGCCATTTTTCAGATTTATCCATTCATGATACCCGCTGATGATGGGCTGACGAACATAGTTCTCCCTATCGAATGGCTTGATACCGTACCGCTGACAAATCTCATCGGACAGCCTTTTGATTTTTTTAAGTGAAGCCTTGTTGGAGTAGAAGTGCCTGCCTTTTAAGTCATAGACGTTGATCTCGATGTGATTGTGAATCTTTCCTGTATCATCATGCGTTGCGATGATTGCCTGAACGTCCTCTCCGAACATCTCTTTTACCAATTCCAAACCTATCTTCTGCGCAGTGTCGATAGATATATTATCCTTCGGGTCAAACGACTGGATATAGTGAATCAGCTTGACTTTTGCATACCCTTTCTTCGGCATCGGTTCGTTGAACTTGCGGTTGGAGTAATACTCGTAGATCTGTTTCATGTCGAGATATGCATTCCGGGCATCCGGCATACAGTTCACAGAAACGATATTCAGTCCACCCTGAGTTTTCTTCGGGTCACAGATATATCTCAGGCTGCGGTTCGGCGTAACGTGGATATTTTTCGTTTTAATAAAAGGCAAAGGCGGGTGTACTCCTCTCGCATTTGGTCATAGTCTTCGGCGTAGATGTTGTTGATGGTGTTCGCTTTTCTGGCGAGCTGATTCAGATTATTACCGATAAGGCTTAACTGACGGGATAATTCTGTAAACTCAAAAATCTCCTTCGTTGCATTATCTCCGTTCAGCGACATCTTAACAATGTACCTTGTGGTACTCAGATTCATGCTCGCTGCTTTCGCTTTTACGATCTCCCACTCGTCGTCCTTGAACAGAACTTCTTTCCTCTGACCTTTGCGCTTGTACTTCTTTTTCGACTTTTGTTCCTGATCGTTCAATAAGCGTTCATCCTTTGTTTTTAGGGGTCTGGGTGCTCCCGGCGAGCCGCTGTTCGCAGGCTGACAACAGGCAGCCCTGCGCCGTCCGACATCGGTCGGGCGGAACAGCGGGAATCTGTACGTACAGATTCTATGGCTCGCTTGCGATAGTTAAAAATTTATCAATAGTCAATTATCATCTTTAGCCCGTATAGGCTGATTCTTTTACATCGAAATCCGGTCATTGATCGCTTAGGTACAAAATCGTGAAAATGTACCTGCTGAAACAGTTCGCCAAACGAGGGAATAAGGTACAAAATCGCAATTTTGTTCCGAAGGCGGTTTCCCCGATTGGTATTATTTCAAGCAAATTCTTCCTTTAATGCATTCTACGTCTGCAAATAAACGTCACCCTTTCTTGTAATGTTCCGAAACATTCGTTTGAGCTCGGATATATTATATCACCCTCTTGACAAGATTGCAATAGTTTTGTACAATAATTATTAGAACGACAATTATTGCAAGAATAAATAAAAAATCTTATTGTCCAAAATCGGGAGGAACGAAAATGAAAAAAGAATACTACACCTACACCCCGCTGGAGGTCTATCAGGCTATTCGTGCGAACCGCAGCGACATCGCCTTTGATGGTTTTCCGAACAAAGTCTATTTCGACGAGGACGAGCATATCGCCAATATCCACGTCAGCACGCGGTACGAAGTTGAGGATAACACGTCTCTGGAGGAGGGAGAAGAACGCGAGCCCATCAAGCCCGTTGACGAGCTTGACATTATAAATGCCGATGGTGATTACATTTACCGGGACGCTTTCACCCTGAAAACCCGAAACAGCGAATCACCCACATGGAAGCTGAATGCGTTCAGCGGATTGGATATTTCGTTCTATGTAGGTGAGGGTATTCTTGATTTCTGCTACACCGATTTTACCAAAGAGCAGGACAGCATTCTGCTGTTCGGGAATATTTTCAGTCAAAGCATAAAGCGAGAGGACATAGTTCACAACCGAGAGGAAGTCTATGAGGTTGAAAAAGAAAAGATGGAAAAGACGCTTATGACGTTGTCGGATTATATCTACCAATCAGTTTACAGCAGTATCTTTCCGCCGTATGTCCACGAATTCACGAAAGAAACGATACCTGCGTTTATCCGCTACATCACCGAAGTTCAGAAAGAGATGATGCGCCGTATCGAGTTTGTGTTCGATGACGAGTTCTATTCCGATGAGCTGTCTAAGTTCCTCCCCTGCGAGCGTTACTCTCTCTACGCAGACATTTACGGCACGCCGCTTTCGTTCAGCCGCGATGAACGGTTCACAATGCTTGGCAACTTCAGCGCACGTCCGTTGAAACACGGTAACATTGATCCCTCCGAGATCGTCCGGCGGCTCACAAGTCATGTCCCAACAGACGAACAAAGCCCGCTTGAGCAAGCGTTGGGGCTCAAAGCGGGCAAGGTCCAGTTATTCTATCATGTTCCGAGATTTATGGCAGTGGAGTATAGCGTCAGCACTCTTCACGATATGCTGGAACTGGAGTTCACAAAAATGCTGGAGTATGGCACACGTCTGCACAAGTGCAAGATCTGCGGGCGGTACTTCATCGTCAAGGGAAATTACGTTTCCGACTATTGCAACAGAATCCGCGAGGGTCAGACACGCACCTGCCAGCAGATCGGTGCGCAGAAGAAGTACGACGAAAAGCTCAAAACGGATGAAGCGACAGCACTGTTCCGTAAGTATTACAAGCGTTACTATGCCCGCACAAAAGTCAACCAGATAAAACCGGACAAGTTCAGGGAGTGGAATTACAAGGCTTGTGAGATGCGGGATAAGTGCCAAAATGGAGAGATCACGGCGGTGGAGTTTGAGGAGTGGCTTTATAACAGTTTTAAGAACAGGAAGAAGAAGGAGGAATAACCGTAAGAGTATAATTTCCCGCACATTTACCACAAATGTCTAATAAAGTATAATAAACTCCAAGCAAATCATTAGATTAAATTGGATAATCCAAATTGATCCATGGAGTTCATTGGAGTAGATTAGACACGGAGGTAACAGGTATGGACAAAACAACATCCATCACAACAGTCAAAAAAGAAATGCAGCTTCAGGAATGGTCTGCGCAGAACAAAGCAGCGCAGGCAAGCGCGATGACTATCAGGGAACGAACCAAAG
>CAMVOF010000164.1:0-5511 GCA_947169055.1 uncultured Clostridia bacterium | reverse complement strand
GGTATAACCCATTCATCATGTTTCGCGAAACACCTCCCCTTTCAGGGGAGGCTTTTTTTCTTAGCACTGCTGTAATTTGGCATCAATGTCTGCCCTGAAAGGAGAAATGCACGATCTGGTTGTTTTACGCTGCTGCATTGTTTTCTTTTGAGATTTAATGAGCTCTCTGCTAATACGCGAAAAAGCCCTTTTGTTGCACGTTTGTATGCAACAAAAGGGGCTTTTGAATTGATCAATTATAAATCGAATTATTGCACATAAAGCAGAAGTACAGTTTATACAGTAAGCTTAGGCTTTATGAAACTGCCATTTCTGCGTCTATAAGCTGGATATAGCCCATGCCGTCTTCTTCGTAGCTGTTGAAGGTGCCGGTGACGGTTATGATGGTGCCGAGTTCGGGGTAGTCGTCGGGGTATTTATGCTCGCCGGTGAGCTTGAATTCTATGCCCTGGCTGCAGCACTGCAACGCGTCCTGGATAAGCACAGCGAAATACTCCTGGCCGGTATTTTCATCTTTGAAATAAGCCATATTCCCGCGCATACGGACGGATTTGCCGAGGTACATATCCGGATTATAGACCATGTCATAGACCTGGGCATAGCAAAGGTTGGAATCCAGCACTGTGAGGTCAACGTCGTAGTCGCTGCCTTCCATTAGCTTTGCCGCGTCGTCAAGAGTGGGCTCGGCTGTCTGGGCTGTGGTGGTAGTTGTAGTTTCCTCTGTCGATGAAGTTTCGTGGGCAGAGATAGCCTTGTCGATAGCGCTTGTATCTCCGCAGGAAGCAAGACAGAGCGCAAGGCAAAGCAGAGCTGCTATCTTTTTCATATAATCTCCTTTCATGCTGCGCGAACTCTTCCGGATATGGAGGAGATCACTGAGAACACGATGAATACGAATATATCTGCGGCTACTATGGTCGAGCCGACGGGTGTCGAGAAGAATATGGAGAGGATTATGCCGAGTGCTGCACAGAGCACCGAAACTATGGCCGAGCAGGCCGTTACGCTTTTGAAAGTCTTGAACAGCCGCATGGCCGAAAGTGCCGGGAAGATAATGAGAGCCGAGATAAGCAGGCTGCCCACAAGGTTCATGGCGAGGACGATTATCATAGCCGTGATTATGGCTATCATCAGGTTATAGAGGCTGGCTCTTATGCCTGCTGCACGGATGAAATTCTCGTCGAAGGTCACAGCGAATATCTTGTTATAGAACAGCAGGAACGCAAGCATAACTATTACCGACATAACGATGCAGAGGGTGACGTCCTCTTTGCGCAGCGTCAGGATAGACAGCGAACCGAAGAGAGTGCTGCAAACATCTCCAGAAATATTGCCCGAGGCCGGGAACCTGTTCACAAGCAGGTAGCCTATGGCAAGTGAGCCAACGGAGAGCATGGCTATCGCTGCGTCGCCTTTTATCTTTGTGTTCTGTCCCGTCCGAAGCAGAAGTATCGCCGTCACGAGGGTTATGGGCAGGACTATGGCGTTGTTATTGAGCTCGGAGAACCATTTTACGACAGAAGCCGCACTCCCGCTGAGCTTTTCGGAGCTCGATGCCGCAAGGCAGGCTTCCTTTATCATCACGGGAAGGACAGTCGCTAAGGACATTGCACCGAAGGCAACGTGGGAAAGGCCGTCTCCGATGAAGGAGAAACGTTTCAGAACCAGCGTTACCCCGAGAAGCGACGAGCAGAGAGCAATAAGCAGCCCGACGATGAAGGCGTATCTCACAAAGGGATACTGGAAATAGAGCTGGAGCTTATCTATATACTCACCCATTTTTCTCACTCCTCTTCACATAGCGGTAAATGGCCTGCTGTGCGCCGATAGCCGCGATACCTGTTCCTGCGGCTATAAGAGCTATCTTCTTGCGGTCAACTTTTTCCTCTTCTTCCAGAGCTATATCTTCCAATTCGCCCTCGGAGCTTTCGGTTATCAGGAAGCTTTTGCCCAGCCTTGTGGAGAGGTATTTGTCCTTTGTGCCGAAGAAGAGCTGCTTTCTTCCTCCGATGTGGAGGATATGGCTGGCGTATTTTATGGCCGAGACATCGTGGTAGACCATAATTATGGTTATGCTCTCGCTGTTGTGGGATGCGATGAGCTCATAGAGATCGGCCTGAGCCTTGGGGTCGAGACCCGTCACAGGCTCGTCAAGGAGCAGGATGTGCCTTGTTGCGCACAGAGCCCTTGCAAGCAGAACTCTCTGCTGCTGTCCGCCGGAAAGATCCCGGTAGCAGTGCTTTGCGAGATGATCTATCCCAAGCTGCTGCATATTCTTTTCCGCGAGCTTCTTTTCCGCTCTGGAATAGAAGGGACGAAGCCCCATTTTTGCAAGGCAGCCGGAACGTACTATCTCTCTCACCGAAGCGGGGAAATCCTTCTGGACCACCGTCTGCTGAGGAAGATAGCCTATCTCTTTTCCAAGCTCCGACGAGCGTACTATCTCGCCGGAAACAGGCGCTCTGAGGCCGAGAAGGGCTTTTATCAGGGTGCTTTTTCCCGAGCCGTTCTCGCCCAGTATGCAGAGATAGTCTCCCCTGTTCACTGTGAAATTTATCTCCTCGGCAACGATACCGTCTTCATAGCCGAGGGTCAGGTCTGTGCATCTTATCTGTTCGGACATATCCTTACCCCTTAATGCTTAGCTGTTAAGTCCTTTTTTGAGTTCCTCAAGATTGCTTCTCATTGCGTCGATATAGGTCTTATCCTTGTCTGTGACGGACTGGAGAGAATCGAGGGTGAGTATCTGCTGGTCTTTGCTTTCGGTGTTATCTACTATGGTCTGTGCGAGCTTTTTATCCGAGCTTTCGATGACGAATACTGTTTTGAGCTTCAGGTCATCGACTTTCTTCGCAAGGAAGGCAACTGTCTCGAAGCTGGCTTCCGTTTCAGCCGAACAGCCCACGAAGGCGGCATAGTAATCGAGGCCGTAGTCGTCAACGAAATATCTGAAGGGGAAACGGTCTCCGAAAAGCACGGTCTTCACCGGAGCTGCCTTTATCATCTCTGCAAACTCGTTGTCCAGCTTGTCCAGCTCTGCGGTGTACTTTTCGAGGTTTGCCTTGTAGTCTTCGGCGTTGTCGGGATCCAGCTTTTCAAGCTTCTGCTCTATGTCGGCACAGATGGTCTTTGCGTTCTTCACAGAGAGCCAAACGTGCTCGTCGTATTCCTTTTCGTCCTCTTCGTCTTCTTCGCCCTCTTCCTCTGCTTCCATGCCCTCTTTGACTTCCTCGAGCTTTACGCCTGTGCCGATGACATCCAGCAGCTCCACTACCTGCATATCATCGTTCTGTGCGTTTGCAAGAGCTCCGTCAGCCCAGCTGTCGGACTCTCCTCCAGCATAGATGAACATATCGCAGTCGGAGATCTTTATTATATCGTCGGCTGTGGGCTGGTAGCTGTGGAGATCTGCTCCGTTGTCGAGGAGGAAGGTTATCTCTGCATCCTCGGCGTGAGAGCCCATTATCTGTCTGACCCAGTCATACTCGGGGAATATGGTGACAACTATATTCAGTTTCTTGCCGTCCTTGCTGCCGTTGCCAGACGAACCGCAGCCTGCAAGGAGCCCGATGGAAAGTGCGGCGGCTGCCGCAAGGGCTATGATCCTCTTACATCTCAATTTTGTTTTTCCTTTCTTTATGAAAAATATGTGCTGCCGGTCAGAGGGTGCCGAAGATCCTGTCTCCTGCGTCTCCCAGTCCGGGAACTATATATGAATTCTTGTTCAGCCCTTCGTCAAGGCTGCCAACGTATATATCGATATCGGGGTGTGCGCTTCTGAGCGCTTCAAGGCCTTCCGGTGCTGCGATAAGGCAGATGAAGATGACCTTCTTACAGCCCTGAGCCTTTATGTAATCCACCGCATGGATCGCCGAGCCGCCTGTGGCAAGCATTGGATCCGGCAGGATGACGATCTGCTCCGCGATGTCGTGAGGCAGGCGGACATAGTATTCGTAGGGCTTGTGAGTTTCCTCGTCTCTTGCAAGGCCGATATGCCCCACTTTTGCGTAAGGCACAAGGGACAGCAATCCGCCAACCATTCCCAAGCCTGCTCTGAGTATGGGAACTATTGTGATATCGCAGTCCAGCTTCTGCTGCATGGTCTCGGTTATGGGGGTGGTGACCTTGACCGTCTTTGTGGGCAGGTCTCTGAGAGCCTCGTAGCCCAGCATCATCGCAAGCTCCTCGACTATTGTACGGAAGCTCTGGGTGTCGGTCTCAACGTCCCTCAGCACTGCGATCTTGTGCTTTATCAGCGGATGATCCGATATAACGGTCTTTCCCATTTTCAACATCCTTTCTATATACATCTTTTGTTCTTTTCTGTTCTTTATTTCGGTATCCGCATAAAGATATGATCCTCGTCCTCGTTTGAAATACAGGCACCGTTTTTCAGCATGACCTTCTGCGATGCGATATTGTCTTTGTTAACACGCAGGAATATTTCATTTTCATAAACGAGCTTTCTTGCAATATCTAAAGCAAGCTTCAATCCGGCGGTGCCGTAGCCTTTTCCCCGCTGGTCTTTTCTGATGCTGTAGCCGATGTGACCCGATCCAAGCCTGAGAGCTTCTGTCAAAAAATGACGTATCCTAAACTCCCCTACAAGCCTGCCTTCGTCCCACAGATAGTAATATGTTTCCGGGACGAACCACTCCGGCATATTTACGGGATGCTCGTATGAGATAAGTGCCGGCAGCACTTTATCTGTGTAATCTTCAAAGGAAACTCCGTGAAACGGGTTTGTCAATCCGTTCTCGTTTTCAGGCAGCGCTGCTGTATATTCCCACTGAGCTTTGGCATCATCTGTATTGATCTTTCGCAATTCCATTTCAGCACGCCTCCGTGTTTCGCAGTCTCAGTGGACCTTCGGGATCATATCATTTAGCCGTGCACGAACCGCAGGTGCCGTAGAAGACCGTTCTTATGGGGTCGAGGGTAAAGCCGTGCTCCGCCTCAACGTGTCTCAGCATATTGTTGAGCTCCTCGCACTCCAGGTGGATGAGCTTTCCGCAGGAGGAACACTTGAAATGATAGCAGTTCTCCCTGTGGCATTCGTCGGCTCCGATGTACTGGTAGCAGGCAGCTCCCGAGCTGTCAACGGTGTATTTTGCAAGAACTCCGTCACCTGTCAGCTTGTCGAGCTGTCGGTAGAGAGTCGCCGGGCTGATGTTCGTGCCTGTGCTCCTGAAATGCTCTGCTGCATCGGCAGCTGTGAAATGTCTGCCCTCTGTATTGCGCACATATTCGGTTATCTGCTCGCTGTTTTTAGTCTTATAGCCCATTCTGTCAGCTCCCGTCTCAAAACGATAATGATAATCATTCTCAAATTCAATTATGATTATAGCACAGCACATTCGGCTTGTCAAGGGATTTCCTCTAATTTTTCAAAAAAATGCTTGACAAATGGGATAGGCTGTGTTATAATATCATTTGTCGATTGAAATAATGACTTATGCGGGTGTAGTTCAGTGGTAGAACTCCAGCCTTCCAAGCTGGCCATGTGGGTTC
>CAMVOF010000163.1:0-5512 GCA_947169055.1 uncultured Clostridia bacterium | reverse complement strand
ATGCTTCTCAAGGTACATCCTGTTGTCGGCCTCGCATTTCAGCTCTCCGAGATCGGTGCTGCTGTCAGGCTTCAGGGTTATGTGTCCGCAGCTGCACCCCAGCTTGTAGGGCATCTGCTGTTCCTGCTCCTTCTTCTCGATGCTTTCGTAGATGAGTTTTATCAGCTTATCGGGTTCGTCCTCGCTGTCAAAGGCGGCTAGGATAAGAAACTCGTCTCCGCCGGTACGAACGCAGATGCTTCCCTTTGGGAAATATTCGCGGAGAGAATCACTGCAGGCGGTGATAGCCACGTCGCCTTCTTCGTGTCCGTAGGCGTCGTTTATCATCTTCAGATTATCAACGTCCGCGCAGACCACCGATAGATACTTGCCGTTCTTGATAGTCTCGGCAAGGAACTCGTTCTCGTATTTCTTCAAGCCGCGCCTGTTGAACATTCCCGTCAGCGGATCATGGAGATTGAGCAGCTCCAGCTCTCCGAGTGCTCTTTCAAGCTTGTTGTTCATGTAGAAGCTTCCGGTGTTGTTGGAGATAGCCGTCAGCCATGTGGAGAGCAGGTCTCCTTCAAGATCGACTGTGGAAGGCTCGCCTGCGATGTATCCCAGGAACAGGTTCTTGAAATACAGCGGTGCAAAAACATATACAACCGAGCGGTCTCTGTCGTCGATACCTCCGGGAACGAGCTGAGATGTCGGGAACTCAAAGCCCACGGGTATGTCGTGATTGTACTTGAACATGGAGACCATGGTTTTCGGAACGCTCCAGGGCTCGATATCCTCGTCTATGTTGATCTTGTTCTTGTCTTTTTCAACTTCCGCGCTTATGCATACGAAGAGCCTTTTCAGCTTGAAGATATCAGCACCTTTGTCCAGGCTGTCGAACATATGCTCCGAGCTCTCAACGCTGGAAAGGGAAACGTTCATATCCAGCAGATATCTTGTGAACTGCTTGAAATCCTGGTAGTAGGTGTATTTGTCGTTGTAGGTTATCTCATCAATATGTGTCACGGGAACACAGCCGCAGGACTGTCCCTTTACCAAAACGGAGTCGATATAGGTTATATCCTCCGGCTCATAGCCGTCCATCATCTTTACAAGCATATCCACCGAATGGATGCCTGCCTCATAGGTTGCACGTCTTACAGTGGTAGGCGTAGGCGCATACTCGCTGCAGTCCTTCAGGGAATCAAAGCCCGTAACGATAATGTCATCAGGAATTTTCAGCCCGTGCTCTTTCAGGCAGTCCATGCAGAAGAATGCCATGGTGTCGTTGGCACAAACGATAGCCTCCGGCAGCTCCGGCTTTTTAAGGATCTCTTCCGTACACTCCGTTGCCTTGCGCCAGAATTCGCCGTAATAAACTCTGTCCTCCTCGTAGGGGATGCCGTGCTTCAAAAGCGTAGCCTTGTAAGCGTCCAGCCTTTCCTCGGACTGAATATTGTTGTCCTTGAAGCCGTTTATGAAATCTATCTTCGTCAGCCCGTGCTCGGTGATAAGATGCTCCACCACCGAAGCCATGGCGTACTTGTTGCTGAGGATAATGCGCTTTTCTTCATCGTGTGCCAGGTCGTCAACATCTATCAGAGGTATGCCGTGCTCGTGAGCCTTTCTGCATATCTCGAAATAAGTCTCTTCGTCCAGCAGGGATTCACCGAAAACAACTATGCCGTCTATATCGTCGTAGTTCATCAGCTTATAGACCATCATCTCGCCCATGCGGACAGGCTCGGTTATAACTATATCAAGACCTCTCGGGGTCTTCTTCGTCGGGTTGTAGAATATAAACAGATCAACGCCGAGCTTTATGCACTGATCCGCAACACCGCGCACAACGTCCATCTCATATTCAATATCAAAACCTGTAACGCAGACTGCGATCTTCTTTCTTCTCATTACGTGATCCCCCCGTCCGGTGGTAAAATTGAATCAGTCTATGCACAAAAAGGCACAGCTTTACTAATAAATTGTATCACAGAATTAACTAAAAATCAATAGCAAACTATAAAAAACTATTAAAATTTTACAATAAATACAAAAATCGGAATTTCCGCAACAAATTCACAAATCCCGTCTTCTGCAAGAAAAAGCTGAAAAAATGATAGCGAAGCCCGTGCCTGAGGCTTGTTTTTTGTCTAAAAAGGCTAATTTTGCAATTTATCCCCTCAGCACTTGCATTTTCCCCGCGTTCGTGCTACAATATAATTTGAAGCTGAGAAAGAGCTCTCAGCATTATCATATCGATAAATGTATTGGAGTGTTACTTGTGAAGACCTACTCAAAATCCTCAAAGCTCGACAACGTCTGCTATGACATCCGCGGCCCGGTAATGGACGCTGCCAACGAGATGATAGCAAACGGAGAAAAGATACTCAAGCTCAATATCGGCAATCCGGCACCCTTTATGTTCCGTGCACCGGATGCAATAGTCAGCACAATGACCGACAACCTCATCAACGCCGAGGGCTATTCCGATTCAAGAGGAATAGTTGAGGCAAGAGAGGCTATCGCCCGCTACCATACCTCAAAGGGCCTCGAGGGCGTGGGCATCAACGACATATACACAGGCAACGGCGTTTCCGAGCTCATCACCCTGGTCATGCAGGGTCTGCTCAACAACGGCGACGAAGTTCTCGTTCCTGCTCCGGACTATCCCCTCTGGACAGCTTCCGTGACCCTTGCAGGGGGCAATGCCGTTCACTACATCTGCGACGAAAGAAGCGAATGGAACCCCGACATCGAAGATATGCGCTCCAAGGTCACAAGCAAGACCAAGGCCGTTGTCCTCATCAACCCCAACAACCCCACAGGCGCTGTTTATCCCAAGGAGCTGCTGCTGGAGATCGCTCAGCTTGCCAGAGAGAACGGCCTGATAATCTTCTCCGACGAGATATACGACAGGCTCCTGCTTGACGGCACCGAGCACACATCTATCGCATCTCTCTGTCCCGACCTTTTCTGCGTAACCTTCAACGGACTTTCCAAGTCCCACATGGTGGCCGGATACCGCTGCGGCTGGATGGTCCTTTCGGGTCCCAAGGATCACGTCAAGGGCTACATCGAGGGACTTAATATGCTCTCCTCAATGAGGCTCTGCTCCAACGTGCAGTCCCAGTACATAATCAAGGAGGCTCTTAAAGACACCACGAGCCCTAATCCCCTGCTCCTTCCCGGCGGAAGAGTTTACGAGCAGCGCAACTTCATCTGGAACGCCATGAATTC
Source organism: uncultured Clostridia bacterium (assembly GCA_947169055.1). Classification (GTDB taxonomy): domain Bacteria; phylum Bacillota; class Clostridia; order Oscillospirales; family Ruminococcaceae; genus FB2012. Next base: position 2,296 of record CAMVOF010000163.1, on the reverse strand, counting down.
CATAGACGGTATGTCGGCGGTTAAGCCCAAGGCAGCCTTCTATATCTTCCCCAGGATAGACGCAAAGAAGTTCAACATCACGAATGACGAGCAGTTCGTCCTCGATCTTCTCAGGAGCAAGAAGATACTTCTTGTTCACGGCGGCGGCTTCCACTGGGAAGAGCCCGATCATTTCAGGATCGTTTACCTGCCGGCCATCGAGACCCTTAAAGAAGCTTCTGAAAAAATGGCTGACTTCCTCAGCACCTACCGCCAGAACTGAGGGCAGAAAAAATGAAAAAGCTTTCAAAGATCATCGCCCTGCTTTTGTGCGCAGTACTCAGCTGTGCAGTGCTGTCATCCTGCGGCAAAGATTCAAGCAGCACGGCTGCAAAAAAGGAGATCGACCCCTCTCTGCTCAAAAAAGAAAGCAGCTTTGTGATCGCTCTCTATCCCGAATATGCGCCTATCGCCTGCGAACGTATCGAGTCTCTTGTGAAAGACGGCTTCTACGACGGCCTCGGCTTCACGAGAGTCTATAAGGAATTCATGGCACAGGCAGGAGATGCAACAGGCACCGACAAGCCCTCTGTTGACCCTATAAAGGGCGAGTTCGCGGAGAACGGCGTCAAGAACGATCTCTCCCACAAGCGTGGCATAGTTTCTATGGCTCGCCGCGGCAACGATAACGACAGCGCCACCTGCCAGTTCTTCATCGTCTATTCCGACAAAGCAAAGAAATCTCTCGACGGCAAATACGCAGCCTTCGGAGAAGTAGTTGAAGGCATGGAGGTAGTTGACAGCTTCCTGAACATCGAGATGGCACAGGGCAGGGACAAGATACCCACAGTCCCCACCGAGCCGATAACCATACTCAAAGCCGAAGTCGAAGGCACCGACGCCAACGGCCACACCCTCTGCCGCTTCTATATGCAGGTAGGGAATACGAAATAAGATACAAAGCCGATCGGTTCAAGTTCTCCGATCGGCTTTTTCTTGACGCGCGACGCAAGCTTCGCATGCTTACTTTTGCGAAAGCGAGTAAGATTCCCACACGAAGAGGACATTTCAAACGGCTGCGGGAGGAAAAGTATTCTTCTGTTTTTCATTAACTCAATCAAGCGCAACTCCATAGTAATTATAAAAAATCAAACAGGAGCAAAAGTAAAATAAAGCAAAAAAAGCCCGAAGGAGCATACAAAATCGTTTGCTTCTTCGGGCTTAAATTATACTTTCAGCTTCTCCGCAAGCTCCTCGTCGGGCTTCACATACAGCGTGCGGTTGTTGGTGAAGATCACCATTCCCGGCTTCGCTCCGGCAGGCTTCTTCACGTATCTTATCTGCGTGTAATCCACCGGCACCTGCGCCGAGGACTTCGCCTTGGAGTGTACCGCCGCAAGCACCGCAGCTTCGTGGATCGTCCTCTCCGGCGGCTCCATGCCCTTGCAGGAGATCACCGTATGGGAGCCGGGGATGTCCTTTGTGTGCAGCCAGATGTCCGTCTTTTCGCTGTCCTTACAGGTCAGCTTGTCGTTCTGCCTGTTGTTCCTGCCGACCCTTATCTCAAAGCCGTCGGAGGAAACGAATCTCAGCGGAGGCTGTATCTTCGGGGGCTTGCCCTTCTGCCTGCCTTTTTTAAGATAACCCTGCTCCGCAAGCTCCGTCCGCAGCTCAAGGATATCGCTGTCGCTGCGGGCTCTCGTCAGCGCATCGAAGACCGAGTCGAGATATACTGTCTCCTTCTCGCCCTCGTCGATGAGCTCCCGGAGCTTCTTCTCGGCGGTGTCTGCCTTGCGGTATTCCTTGTAATATTTCTGTGCGTTCTGCGTGGGAGTCAGCCTGCGCTCCAGTTCTATCTTCACCGTCGGGCAGTCAGGCTCGAAATAATCCTCTGCTTCAAGGACGGTGTCGCCCTTTTCCAACTTGTAGAGGTTAGACATTATCAGGTCGCCGCACTTTTTCAGCTTCTCCCTGTCGGCACATTCCTCAAGCTCCAGCCGCTGATTTGCAGTTCTCCTTGCAACTCTGTCCGAGGCATTCACCAGCAGCCTGAAAAGGTCCTGTGCCCTCTGTCTCACTCTGTCCGAAGCCGAACGCTCGGAGTAGAACCTGTCGAGGGTCTCGCAGGCGCTCTGACATTCGCTTGTCACCATGAGCGTTCCGTACTGGTGTATCTCGGTGAAGCAGAAATCCTTGAAAACGCCCTCGGGAGTCCGCAGTATAGTATCGCGGTTGTCTCCGTTTTTGATAAGCTCGGCGGTGTGCCTGAAATAGTAAATAAGCCTGTCGGCTTCGTCGTCGGTAAGCTCCGGCACAG
>CAMVOF010000162.1:0-5524 GCA_947169055.1 uncultured Clostridia bacterium | reverse complement strand
CCTGAATGAGATAAGGAGAAGGGGAGCTCGAGGGGGAGAACCTAACGGGAGAACGGGGTTCGCCCTATTTTTGGGATTTTTTGTGGGGCACGGTCTTCCTTTTGGTTCTCCCCCTCGAACTTAGCGCAGCTGCGAACTCATTCTCAAAGATTGTAATAGGAGAATAAGCTTTGGCTCAACTTATTCCGCTAAGGGACGGAAAATCGCTGTCGCTCTTTCCTGCTTCATCTAAATCCCAACCTAAAACGGCATCGCAAAAGTGCTTTCACCCAAGCCTTGCGATGCCGTTTCAATTGTGCAGTTTTATTTGATTTAGCGATGCCGTTGAGGGGGTTTCGCCGACTGCGGTCGGCGACCAAAGGCTCTGCCTTTGGAATCCGCAAGCCCTTTAAAAAGGGCTTGACCCTAAACTTTAATGCCGCTGCGCGGTCGTAGTTTCAGCCTTCTCAGTTACTGTACTGCGACGTCAGCCCGTAGTATTCCTCCAGCGTCTGTCCGCTTTCGTAAAGTATCTTTGAAAGCTCTTTCCCTACATACCTTACGTGCCAGGATTCGTAATTGTATCCCGTAATGTCTTCTTTTCCCTCGGGGTAGCGGATAATGAAGCCGTATTTCCAGCAGTTGTTGCCTATCCATATCGCCGTAGGTGTGCCGTTGAAATAGCGGCTCGCATAGTTAAGGTCGGCGCAGAGACCGCTCTGGTGTTCGCTGTGTCCCGGCCTCGCCGAGTAGCGGTCTGCCGAGGCCTGGCTTCCGTCACGCGCAACATAGCCCCAGTAAAGGGTGGACTGGTAGGCGTAGGAGCGGTAGCCCGAGCATACCCAAAGGGACACGCCCTCCGATGCCGCTGCGTTCTTCATCTCGTTGAATGCGTTCTGCGTTTCCGTGGTCAGTCCGCCGGGTGCATAGCTTTCCGGCAGGGGGTAGGTCTTGTTGACGATCATCAGTCCGTCAACGTAATAGATGCCGTTCTTCTGTGTGATATACGGGAACTCGCTCACGTCGCTGTTCTCGGCGTAGGTGCGTTCTCCGTCCTTTTCGGAATAGGCTTTCACCGTGAAGGCGTAATTGCGGTTGCGGCCGAATTCACTGGTCTTCCAGCTCGTTTCCTTTGTATCCGCAAGTTCCTCCCAGCCTGCATCCTTGCCTCTGCGGATCATAACGGTATAACCTGTGGCTCCGCTCGATTTATCCCAGGTGATCGTCGTTGTGCTGAGGGTCGTTGCCACCATGAAGTTTGCCTTTGTAAGGCTTGCTGCCGGAGGTTCGGGCTCGGGCTCGGGTTCGGGATCCGGCTCCGGCTCGGGAGCAGGTGTTGTCGTTGTTGTGGTGGTAGTGGTCTCCTCCGTTGTGGTGACGGGTTCCGGGGTAGTCGTTTCTGGAGGAGGAGTCGTAGTCGGTTCGGTAGTCGTGGTAGTTTCCTCCGTTGTGGTCGTTGTCTCTTCTGTGGTAGTCGCTGTTGTGGTGACGGTGGTCTCCGTTGTTGTAACGGTCTCCGATATCTCCGGCGTGGCGGTGGTGGTAGAGCTGTGTTCGATAGTAGCTCTTATCATCATATCGTCTTCGCTGGAGTCCGTCTGTCCGCAGCCTGCAAGCAGCAGGGCAGCGGCAAGCACTGCGGCTATCCGATTCTTTCCTGTGTTCATCCTATCACGCTTTCACTTTCCTTGTCTTTCTTTATCCGAGTTTTTTCTCTTTTATATTCTATGTCTGTTTCTCTTATTTGTCAAGTTCTTTTTTCAGACGCTCGATGACGGTCTCCAGCACCTTGAGCCTTGCGAACTTCTTATCGTTGCCCTCGACGATGACCCAGGGCGCATATTTGGTGGAGGTCTTCTGTATCATCTCGTCAATCGCCGCCTCGTACTGATCCCACTTCTCACGGTTGCGCCAGTCCTCGTCGGTTATCTTCCAGCGCTTTTCGGGGGTGTTCATCCGATCGTTGAAGCGGCGGAGCTGTTCGTCCTTGTCGATCTGCACCCAGAATTTGAGTATGATGACACCGCACTGGGAAAGCTCCTTCTCGAACTCGTTTATCTCCCGGTATGCCATTGCGCAGCGTGCTTCGGGGGTGATGTTCTCCAGCCTTTCCACCATGACTCTGCCGTACCATGTCCTGTCGAAGATAGTGATATGGCCGTCCTTGGGCAGTTTCCGCCAGAAGCGCCAGAGATAGTGGTGAGCAAGCTCGTGGATGTCGGGAGCTGCAACGGGCACGGCCTCATAGCCTCTGGGGTCGAGAGCAGAGCCCACACGCTTTATGGCACCGCCTTTTCCTGCTGCATCCCAGCCCTCGAAGGCAAGGATGACGGGTATCTTCTTTTTGTAGAGCTTGCCGTGGAGCTTGGACAGCTCCTTCTGCATCTCTTTCAGCTTCTCGCGGTATTCCTCCTCGGGGACTTCCTTGCCGGCGAGCTCCACTTCCGACAGCTTCGGCATGGGCATCAGCTCGAAGAGCCTGGAAACATCGCTCTCTTCGGGAAGGGTCTTCTCGGCTTCAAGGGCTTCGTTCAGCCTGCTTACAAGTATCTCGAAAAGCTCTCTGCGTGCTGCCAGCTTATCCTCGGCATCGATGACAGCCCAGGGTGCATAGTCGGTGTTGGTCTTCTCCAGCATCTCGTCAAAGCGTATGTAGTATTTGTTGTAGTTCTTGTTGCGCTTTCTGTCCTTGTCGGTGGCTCTCCATTTGGTCGAGGCGTTCTCCTCCAGCTTGTCGAAGCGCCTCTTCTGCTCTTCCTTCGAGATATGCAGAAACAGCTTGATGATAAGATAGCCGTCGTCGGTGAGCTGTCTCTCGAAGGTGTTTATGCTCTTTATTCGTCTCTCATATTCCTTGTTGGAGATGTCCTCCTCTATCTTTGCGATCGCAAGCTCCTGATACCAGCTGCGGTCCATTACAGAGAGCTTGCCGTATTCCGGCAGACCCTCCCAGAAGCGCTTCAGCAAAGGGTAGCGCCTTTCGTATTCGTTGGCCGCAAGGGTGGATGTGACCTTGAAAAATCTGGGGTCCAGCAGCTTTATGGTGTCGGCGATGAGAGTGCCCTTGCCGGATGCTCCCCAGCCCTCAAAGATTATGACAGCAGGCAGCTTCTTTTCCTTCATTTTGATCTGCAGCACAGCAAGCTGTTCGCGCAGCTGTTTTGCTGCTTCCTTGTTGTCTTCGCGTCCTTTGTAAGCGTTCTTGATACCGTCGAGCATAGTAAAAGCCTCCCATCGATTTTTTAAGCATCTCCGCGCAGCGGACATTCTTTCCTCTATTATACTACTTTTCTCAGAAAAATGCAATTATTTCCCTTAATTTGCCTCTGTTATATCCTACAAAATATGCATGAATTTTTGTTGATAATTACCCTTGTTATCAAATTGTTAATAATGTATAATATAAGGTGGATGTACATATTTTGAAGACGGGAGGTGTGCGGCATATGAAAGCAAACAGACAGATAAATCCAACAAAATATATGAGCTTTTCTATCAATATGCTGACGAGGCTCACAGCTCTTGCACTTATGCTCGTACACATCTTCTTTATGGTGATGTTCAAGATATACGGCGTCAAAGAGATGTTCATGTTCAATATATTCAGCTCCACATTCTATGCGCTGCTCGCCTTCCTGACGAACAACAAGCCCCACAGGCTCAATGCAGCCGCCAGCATCACGATCATCGAGATAGTCGTCCATGCAGCCCTTGCAACGATATTCTGCGGCTGGGACTGCGGCTTTATGATGTTCATTATCTGCGTAGCACCATTCCCGTTCTTCCTGCCATATAAGAGCGACTTCTCGGTATATATCATGAACTTCTTCTGCGGAGCTTCCTTCGTTGCAGTCAAGATATTTATGATGACGGGAGACAGAGTCATATACGATGATATCTCCGAGAAGAACGCGAACTATACCTTCCTGTTCAACTGCGTGCTTTCCTTCCTGCTGATAACCACTTTCTCCACGATCTATAAAGTCAAGAAACGTCTGGATGAGATGGAGCTTATCGACAAGAACGAGTCTTTGAGCATACTTGCAAAGATCGACCCCCTCTCGCAGCTTTTCAACCGCAGGGCCATGATAGACTTTTTGCAGTCCATAGAGAAGAACTGCAAGGTAAAGGGAGAGAGCTTTGTCATTGCAATGGGAGACCTGGACAACTTCAAGCACGTCAATGACACCTACGGCCATTCCAAGGGCGACGAAGTTATAAAAGCTGTGTCTGAGATAATGATGACAAGCGTGCCCACAGAGGGCTACGTCTGCCGCTGGGGAGGAGAGGAGCTGCTTTTTGCCATACCCTCTGCCGCGGCAGAAGACGGCGTGAGAGTCGCCGAGAGCATAAGGGCGCAGCTTGCGGCGAAGAAGTTCAGCTCTGAGGGAGAGAGTTTCAGGATAACGATAACCTTCGGCATCTGCGAATGCGACGGAAGCTTTTCCTATGAGAGGGCATTGACCGTAGCGGACAGAAGGCTGTACTACGGCAAGGAGCACGGCAAGGACAGAGTAATTGCCGGCGAAGAAGCAGGAGAAGAATAATCTACCGCGCAGCGGTCGCAGCGGCGACAGCGCTTGACGCGTGACGCAAGCTTCGCATGCTTACGTTGAGCGAAAGGGTAAGTTTCCCACGCGAAGACAGCAACTCACTTGGCTTTTTCATATGTCAGGCTTTTTATAAAACATCTGTAGGGGCGTACCTGTGTGTACGCCCGTTTTTGTTTATCGAGCTGTATTATTGGGCGAACACATAGGTTCGCCCCTACGCCGTAATTTTTTCAATTTTCAAGCTTCAATTCTCCTGATAATATCATGATAATATCAAATAATATCAAAGAATTATATTATCATTTCTTTTCTATAATATCATGATATTATCACTTTATATTATCAATAAATATAAAATCAATGATATAATCAATGATAATATCACTTTAATATTAAAGAGAAAATAAAGACTTTAATATTCTTGCTTTAATATTAAAGATCAAGAGCAAAGAAACAGGCTTCAAGCATCAAAGATTTCTATTTCATATTGTTTTATGCTAAGCTGCATCTTCGCCGTTTGTAAACCCGTAGGGTGGAGGCTTGCCTCCACCGTGTTCCCTCACGCTCGATTGAGGCTGGTCGGCTTTATTGCGGTGGGGGCAAGCCCCCACCCTACGGATCGCAAAATAATAGGCCTTTCACTTATACGCGAAAAAGGGCATTTTGTTGCATACAAACGTGCAACAAATCGGGGTTTATGAATTTGCTAAAAGATAAATCATATTATTGCACGATAATCAAGACATAGATTTGTGCAATAATGCAATGTACCACGTCCGATGCTTTGTGCGTAACTCAACAAAGCAGCACGCTCTGTTGGGGGCTTTCCGATCGCCCCCAAACCCCTTCGGGTACAAACCTGTATTGATATTTTTAAACTATTCCAAAAACAAGCCCTGACAGTACACTCCGTACAAGCCTATCCCCACGGCTGCACCGCGCCCTCATCCGCAAAGGCGCCTGCCTCCGTTAGAGGGAGGCCTGGCAAAGCC
>CAMVOF010000161.1:0-5527 GCA_947169055.1 uncultured Clostridia bacterium | reverse complement strand
TGATAACAATATCTCCCTGACGGCAAAGATTTATCAGCGCGATATCCACCGCATCGGCACCTGCTCCGATGACCTTCACCGTGCTGTAATCGGAGGACAGCACATGGTTAGTATCGCACAGCAGCACGACAGGCACCCCATATTCTTTTGCGACCCGTTCCGCTATCCGCGTTACCGGGCAGGCATCGGCGTCGATATAGACTGTCATAGCTTGTTCAGCTCCGTTTCAATTATCGTTGTACCCATATTGTACAATATTTCTATGGATAAATCAATAGGCCTTGCTCCATACGGCTGCAGATCATTTCACAGATCGTTATGATCAGATCAACTTGGATTCAGGATCTGCTGTACAGCGCCGCCGCAATATAAAAGCACCGGCATCGTTCCCCCGGTGCCGGTGTGCCTGAATTTACCTTTGTTTTTCACCTGTCTTTAAATCGTTTTAGAAGCAAAAAAGTCGGCAGCAGTCCTTATCAGTTCGTCACTGATGTTCCGGCCCATGGGCGGAACTGGTGCGAGAGCTTTGCTCATTTTTATTCTCCTTTTGCTCTTTTCTTTCTGGATATCAGTATGCCTGTCCCGGCGATAACTGCTGCAACACCAGCGCAGATGCCTGCAATAAGTCCTGCGTGAGAGCTGCTTTCCTTTTCCGGCGATGTGCTTTCGGCCGCGGTCTCTGTTTCAAGCTGTTCCACAGCGTTTTTATCCTTGCCGATAACAAGCAGAGATACTGTTTCGGGCTGCATCTCGTAGGTCACGGTATCTCCCGAAATACTTACGGCAGGATTGCTGTCGGTCATATCAAAAACTCCGGGAGCCATTTTCCCAAGTCCGTAGAGGTGGACATAGCTGTATTCATTCTCTCCCTCCAGCTTGATGCTGGCTGTGGTCTTATCTGTGAAGGACTTATTCGTCACAACAAGAGTTATCACATCGTCGCTGCCCTCATTCACGGCGGCGTAGGCTGTGGACAGTTCGATATCGTCCGTTTCGCAGTAAACAAGGGTATCTCCGAAGCCGCTTCCCTTTCCGTCATAATTTGTATAGAGGTCGATAGCTGAGCACTGATATCCGTCATCACCCGTAAAAAGCGTCGCAAGATATACTCCGTGCTTTGCGAACAGCCCCAGCGCATCGGCCTCTGCGATACCTCCGCAGATATCGTAGCTGCCGCCGAAATCATACTCGGTTATCGCTAACTTTGTGCCCGGATAATACTTGTCTATGGACTGCCGGATATTGGGGAGCAGAGGGAAAAACTCCGCGCCTGTGTCAACTATCCAGCTGTCTTCCTTATAGCCCTCTTCCCAGAGCGAGCGAGTGGAATTCAGCCGTGCTTCAACGCAGCCCTCCTGATTGTAATGGCTGCATGAACGCTCTCCGCACTCGCCCTTGGCTTCGGTGTAGTAGTGGATATCCAGCACGTCGAGCAGCCGTTCGCCGTTTTCGTCCTCGGCCTTTTTCATCTCGTCAAGATAGTAGTCGATGAACCAGCGGTAGTCGGGGTTTTCTTTCTTTATTTCCTTCCAGTCCTTAGCGTCCGCAAAGTTTGTGAAAGCCCCGTAGCCAAAAAGCGCAGGCCCGAATATCTCGGCGTTCGGATCGATATCTTTTACCGCCTTTGAAAGGGTCACCGACTTCTCGACTATCTCCGCACAGCCGCAGGGCTCGGGGTGTATCCTCTTGTGGGTGTTGTGCCACAGCCCCGGCTCGTTGTCAAGAGAATAGCCCTTGATGCCGCCGTTTTGTGAATCTCCGAGAGTATCCACGAGATAGTTCACAAATTCATCCATGTACACCGTGCCGTCATTCAGGTCGGGCGAAAGGGAGGATTCCGAGCCCTTTACAGGCTCCGCCTTGTTCCAGCGTGCCGACGGTGCGGCTTCGTCCTTCTTTACCTCGCCGTTCATATCGGCTGCGACATAGCCTGCCATTTGCAGGGTCATAAGCGAATAAGCATTGTTCTTTTCCTTGCATCTGTTCACAAGGTTTACTGCGACACCTCCCGGGGTGTCCCAAAGCTCCTTCGGCATCGACTGCTGGAAATAATTATCCGAATTAAACTTCCAGTCAGAGCCTGCGTTTGAAGCGTTGGTCTCCCAGTTGTAGGCAGTGTACCTGTTGCCGCCGGCACGTATAGCGGTGGCTGAAACGTCCTTTGACATAAGCTCGCTGTTGACTCCGTAGATGTACGGCGAGATCGCTTTTCTGTCCTTCGATGTGTTGACAGTGATATTAACTGTATTCTGAGCCGCCGCACCCTCTGCGCTTGCGGTCATTGTACAGAAGATCAGAGCAGCTGCTGCTGCACATAATACTGTTGCTTTTATATGTCGCTTCATATAGCTCACCTCAGGTATATTGTATCATTCCAAAGAGGTGTCTGTCAAGATGAAATAGTGAAACGCGTTGTTTCAAATTTCAAACATTTGCTGTATAAATCACCGAATTGCCGTGCAGATATCCGCTGCATTGATTTCAAAACCAAAAACAGCGTTTGACATTTCCGGCAGGGTTCGGTATAATATATTCTGAGGTGATAAAATGGGTGCTCTTAACGATCATATATATCCTTATGCCGAAAACGTCAGCACACTGCCTGTCAGGCTTATGGGGATAGGCGGTACGGAATATCAGCGGCACATCATCCGCGAGACCGAGGCCTGCTGGGATCAGTTCCTTATCTGTCTGAGCGGAAAAGGATATCTTAAGACCGGAGGCGAAAGCTTCGAGCTGCTTCCCGGCGATGTGTTTTTTATGCCAAGACAAACGCCCCACGAATACTATCCGCTGGGCGAAAAATGGGAGACACGCTGGGTGGTCTTTGACGGGAACGGCATAGGCGATACTCTGCGCGAGCTGGGTCTTACAAAGCCCGTGGTGCTCACAGGGTGCAGCCTCACCGAGCTGATAAAGCTTTTTGACAAAATGTTTATAGCTCTCCGCGCAGAGGGGCTTTCCGGCAACTTCACCTGTTCGGGGCTTTGCTATCAGTTCATTCTGAGGTTCCGCCGGCTGATGCAGAGTATCGATACCGCCGGCGTGAGCGTTCACAACGACATACTTATGCCGGTGCTGGATCACATCGAACACAATTTTATGTACGACCTGCCTCTGAGCGATATTGTTGCAGTCGCCGGCGTTTCACATCAGTATCTCGGCAGGATATTCAAGCGTGCCATGAACACCACCGTCGAGCAGTACATCCGAAACCGCCGTATCTGGGAAGCAAAACGCCTCCTTCGGGAGACCGGCAAAAGCGCAGGAGAGATAGCAGCCCTCTGCGGATTTACGAACCCCGGCTATTTCAGCACCGTGTTCAAAAAAGCAGAGGGCACCTCTCCCCGGGAGTACCGCAGCAGCGCGAGAACTTGAGCTGCAGAGGATCCTCACAACGCCCCTTGCCCCGCCGGTTCCTTGACTGTTATCGGCTTTCATGATATACTTATCGTTGAGGTGATAAAATGGAACTGACAAAGGTCACTGAACGTGTTTGGTTTTATCCTTTTGAAAAGGAGCGGGACCGTCCTATCCTCGGATATATCAAGGGCGATAATATGAGTATTGCCGTTGATGCAGGACACTCGGAAGCTCATACTAAGGAGTTCTATTCCGCACTGGAAGCTGCGGGATTGCCCTTGCCGAAAATAACCGTCCTTACACACTGGCATTGGGATCACACCTTCGGTATGCACGCTGTCAACGGCATCTGCATTGCAAACACATTGACGGACAGCTATCTGAGACGATTCAAGCAGAAGATCGACGAGGAAGGTACAGAAGTTTTCCTGTCCCTTGATGAACGGATCCGCATGGAATACGAGGGCAACAAGCCTGTCATCATTACATTCCCTGACATCGTATTCACCGATGAGCTGAGTATTGACGCAGGGAACTGCCCCGTAAGACTGTTCAGAAGCAAAGCTCCCCACACCGACGATTCCACCCTCGTATTTGCGGAAAGCGAAAAGGTGCTGTTTTTGGGTGATGCCGCAAGCGGAGCATTCCCGACATGGGTAAAAGATCCCGGGCTGTGCGGTCAGCTTGCCGACACGATAGAAGCTCTCGATGCAGATGTTTGTCTTGAAAGCCACTGGATCCCCGAAACAAAAAAGGAAATGATCGATGATCTGAGATCGGTATAAGTCATGAAAAAACGGACAGGGGTTCACCTTGTCCGTTCTGTTTTATTTTGTTTCCTGCTGCATTCTTTCACTTTATCTTTATCCCCAGCAGCCTGGCAAGCTCCGCAGCCTGTTCGTATGAGACCTCTGCACCACGAAGCTCAGAGAAGAGATCGGAAATTATTATCCCCGAAATATCGCAGTTCGACAGATCTATCCCTTTGAGGCTCGTTCTGAACAGTTCGGTGCGGATCATGCGGCATTCGCTGAAAGCTGTGCGTCTGAGCTTCACCTCCGAAAGCACGGCGTTTGAAAGGTCGCAGGCTGTGAGCTTACAGCCGTCGAAAAGGCTCTCGGAGAAAAGCGCGTAGGAAAAGCCGGCCGAGTTGAAATTGCTTTGCTTGAAGCTGCTGCCCTTAAAGTCTGCGCCGTTGAATTTGCAGCTCTTGATCTCGCAGTCCTTCCAGTAGCTCTCCGGCAGCTTGCAGTTTGAGAGATCACAGTGCTGGAAAGTGCAGCCGTAAAAACTCGCCTTTGTAAAGTCGCACTCGATAAACCGGCAGCCGTCAAAGGTAATTGTCTGAAAATCTATCCCGCTGCAATCGGCAGAGGTGATTACTTCCTTGGTATAGGTCGTTTGGCTTATTTCCTCGTCGCCCTCCAAGGCGAGAAGTATATCATCACAAAACATGGCAGTTATCCTTTCAGTGATCTGAGGCAGTTGCGATCTGTGTATTATACCGGACTTGCGTTTTACCGCTTGTACTTTTATAACGATCCTGCATCGCTTCTTGTATAGAACGTGCTCCGACCCGTCCCGTGCCTTACAAGCAGACCTTCATCCACAAGCTGCTTGATCGCATTCTCCACGGATGCCTTGCTGATGGTCGGACAAAGCTCCATAACCTCGCTCTTGGTAAACTTTCCGATCTTATTGCAGACTGCCCGGCGCACCGTTTCTATTGCGGGCAGCTTTTCATCCACCAGCGACACACGCTCCTCAAAGTCGCGGTATGCCGCAAGCACGGTCTGCAAAAGATACTTTATAAACGGCGTGGGATCTTCTTTGTTTTCCTGCCAGCCTTTCTGACATCTCTCCAAAGCGTTATAGTAAAGCTCTTTGTTCTTAACGATCTTGCTTTCAAGGGAGATATACCTGCCGATCATATATCCCGAACGGTACAGCATCAGAGTGGTCAGCAATCGGCTCATTCTGCCGTTGCCGTCGTTGAAGGGATGTATGCAAAGAAAGTCGTGAATGAACACGGGTATCAGCAGCAAAGCATCGATCTCCTGTGTGTCGGTCATACGGTTATAGCTCTCGCAAATTGCATCGACAGCCGCGGGCGTTTCATACGGGGCAAGGGGAGTGAACAGCACAAACTCACGTCCGTCCGCAT
>CAMVOF010000160.1:0-5541 GCA_947169055.1 uncultured Clostridia bacterium | reverse complement strand
AGTACGGCAAGAAGTTCGGCCTGCTCAAGGACGGCGAAAAGCTGGTGGGCGAGGACGTAAGAGAAGGCCTGACAGCTATAATCTCCGTCAAGCTCACAAACTGCGAGTTTGAAGGACAGACAAAGGGAAGACTCGGAAACCCCGAGGTAAAACCCTTCGTCGAGAAAATAGTCAGCGAAAGATTTATGGATTTCCTCGAGGAAAATCCCGAGGTGGCTCAGGCTATATTTGAAAAATCCGTAGCAGCTAAAAGAGCAAGAGAAGCCGCAAAGAAAGCAAGAGATAACGAGAGAAAGCGTAAAAGCGCACTGGACAGCGTGTCTCTTCCCGGAAAGCTCGCAGACTGCTCGGAGAAAGACCCCAGCAATACCGAAATATATATCGTCGAGGGAGATTCCGCCGGCGGTTCCGCAAAGGAAGGCAGAGACAGACGCTTCCAGGCTATCCTGCCGCTCTGGGGCAAGATGCTCAATGTCGAGAAAGTAAGAATAGATAAAGTCTACGGCAACGATAAGCTCATGCCGGTGGTCACAGCACTGGGAACAAGCATGGGCGAGGATTTCGACGTCGAGAAGCTGAGATACGATAAAGTCATCATCATGGCCGATGCCGACGTTGACGGTTCGCATATCAGAACCCTGCTGCTGACCTTCTTCTTCAGATATATGAGAGAACTCATTTCCAAGGGCCATGTGTATATCGCACAGCCGCCTCTGTTCAAAGTATCGAGGGGCAAGACTGTGAGGTATGCTTATACCGACGAAGAGAGAGACCGGTATATCGCAGAGATACAGAAGGGCTCGGATGTCAAGGTCGATGTCCAGAGATATAAAGGTCTCGGTGAGATGGATCCGGTACAGCTTTGGGAGACTACGATGGATCCTGAGACGAGGATCATGGTGCAGGTAACGATGGAAGACGCAGTTAAGGCTGACGAGATATTTACGATACTGATGGGAGACAAAGTAGCACCGAGAAGGGAATTCATCGAGAAGAACGCACAGTACGTCAAGGATCTCGATGTTTAATTTAATCCGCGTGAGCACTCGCAAGCTCGTTCACAACAGTGAAATGTGCCGGGTAGTCCTCGCGATACGGTGGGGGTCAGATTAGTTGATAAAGAGGATAATAACCTCAACATCTAAAAAAACATCTAAAAAGGAGCCTTGATTTGGAAGAAAATATTATACAGGGAACCGAACAGGCTCCGCTGACAAGCTTTGAGTTCGATATCTCCATAAAAGAAGAGGAGGAAGCTTTTATCCTCTTCCAGAAAAAATACGTTTATAAACGAAATGTCATCAAAAGTATAGGGTTTGCATTGCTGGCTGTCGCCTTTGCGGTGTCGGCAGTGAGAAGCCCGAAACAGGTGCTGAATTATTGCCTGCTTGCCGTCTGCGTGGCAGCAATATTCGTGATATGGTATAATAACAGGCATATAAGAAAAACACTTATGGAAGCCTTGAAGATCCTCGAGGACGACAGATACAGATTTTCGCTCTATGATAAAAAGTTCGTCATCGAAACTATAGTCTCGGAGGAGGAGAAAAATTCCGAAAACTACGAGCCTATAGAACCGCAGACAGTAAAACTTGACGACCCCTTGCTGGATATTTCGGAGCAGGATAATAAATTCGTTATCATCATACAGAAAGCAACTATATATGTCCTGCCGAAAAGATGTATGAGCGATGAGCAGCAGAGGATAGTCAGAGAAAAACTTGTAAATTGATGTAAAGCACAGCGTGTACCTAATATTGAAAGAGGTTGATAGTTTGTATTCCGAAAATTCAACAGTTATCAAGTCAGATGTCAATAATATTATGCAGGAGAGCTTTTTGCAGTATTCAATGGCTGTAATAGTATCCCGTGCACTGCCGGATGTCAGAGACGGCTTAAAGCCCGTTCACAGAAGAATACTCTATACGATGTTCGAGAACGGCCTTATGCCCGATAAGGCCTACCGTAAGTGCGCGGATACCGTAGGTTCCGTGCTGGGTAAGTATCACCCCCACGGCGATGCTTCGGTCTATGACGCTATGGTAAGACTTGCACAGAGCTTCTCTATGCGCTATCCCATGGTGGACGGCCACGGAAACTTCGGCTCTATCGACGGAGACCCCCCGGCTGCTTACCGTTATACAGAGTCGAGAATGGCAAAAATGGCTCTGCATATGCTCTCGGATATAAATAAGGATACAGTTGACTTTCAGCCTAACTACGACGACAGACTGAGAGAGCCTGTCGTGCTGCCTTCAAGATTCCCCAGCCTGCTCTGCAACGGTTCGGTGGGTATCGCCGTCGGTATGGCTACGAATATCCCTCCCCATAACCTCAACGAGATAATCGAGGGAATGAAGCTCATCGTAAGAAACCCCGACTGTACCCTCGAGGAGCTTATGGAGTGCGTTACAGGCCCCGACTTCCCCACAGGCGGTATAATCATGGGCAGAGCAGGTATCCGTGCTGCCTACGGCACAGGACGAGGCAAGATAACCCTCCGTTCTAAGACCTCGATAGAGGAGATAAAGGGCAGGAACTGCATAATCGTCCACGAGATACCCTATATGGTAATCAAGGCAAGACTGCTGGAAAATATCGCAGCCCTTGTCAAGGATAAAAGAGTAGAGGGCATACACGACCTCCGCGATGAAAGCGACAGAGACGGTATGCGTATAGTCATCGAGCTCAAAAAGGACGCTATACCCGAGGTCGTCCTCAACAAGCTGTTCTCCTATACGCAACTCCAGGATACAGTGGGCGTTATCATGCTGGCACTGGTAAACGGTGTGCCGAAGATACTTACGCTCAAAGAATGCCTCGAGCATTATATCAACTTCCAGGTGGAAGTCATCGAGAGAAGAACACGTTTCGACCTCAAAAAAGCAAGAGAAAGAGACCATATCCTCAGAGGTCTTAAAATAGCGCTGGATAATATCGACGAGGTCATCGAGATAATGAAATCCTCGAAGAATATCCCCGAAGGTAAGGAAAGACTTATCGCCAGATTCGGGCTCTCGGAGATACAGGCCGACCATATCGCAAATATGATACTCGGTCGTCTGACAGGCCTCGAGACCCAGAAGATACTGGACGAACTCACAGAGATCGAGGCAAGGATAGCCGACTATGAGGATATCCTCGCAAACCACCAGAGAGTGCTGGATATAATCATCTCGGAAGTCGAGGAGATACAGAAGAAGTTCGGCGACGAAAGACGTACAATGATCGAGAACGTCAGCGGAGAAGTTGATATCGAAGACCTTATCCCCGTGGAGGAAAGCGTCGTTACCTATACCAATGCGGGATATATCAAGAGAACTCCCGTTGCAGCCTATAAGGCTCAGAACCGCGGAGGAAAGGGCGTTTCCGGCGTTAAGCAGAGAGAAGACGACTTCGTCAACGAAATGAACATCTGCTCGACCCACGACCATATCCTCTTTATCTCCAACAGAGGTATTATGTACAGGCTCAAATGCTACGAGCTGCCCGAGGGTGCTAAGAACGCAAGAGGCAGCAATATCATAAACCTGCTGCCGCTGAAGGAGAACGAGAAGATCGCCGCAATGCTCAAGACCGAGAATTTCGACGAGGACAGATTCATCGTTATGGTGACGAAGAACGGCAAGATCAAGAGAACTCCGCTCTCCAGCTATAAGAACGTAAGAAAGAACGGACTTATCGCAGTAGGCCTCGACGAAGGCGACGAGATCGCAGGCGTAAGACTCACCGACGGCGACAGCCAGCTCGTTATCGCAACGCATAACGGCATGGCTATAAGGATAGAAGAAGAAAAGATACGCTCCATGTCCCGTTCGGCACACGGCGTTAAGGCTATACGCCTGAGAAACGGCGACTATGTTGTTTCCATGGCAAGAGTCAGAGACGGAGCATCTGTTATGACCGTGACCGAAAAGGGCCTCGGCAGACGTTCCGAGCTGGATGCCTACAGGATACAGAACCGCGGCGGCTACGGTATGCTCAATTATAAAGTCAGCGAAAGCAAGGGCTATGTCTGCGGCATAAAGGTCGTGGATGAGGACGACGATATCATCATGATCTCCACCGACGGCATAATCATCAGACTCCGCGCAAGCGACGTTAGAGTCATGGGAAGATACGCCACGGGTGTAAGAATGATGAAGCTCAAGGACGAGAATAAGGTCGTTGCGTTCACAAGAGCCGAGCATGACGAAAACGCAGAGCTGGCAAAGATCGAGCAGCCCTCTGATGAAGAGCTGGCATTGCAGGAGGCCGAGGCAGAAGCAGAAGCCGCCAAAGAAGTGATCGAACCGGACGAGGAACCCGATGATTAAGGCAATACCGCACAACCCCTGTGCGTCAGATGCACAGTCAGATTTTTCGTCAGAGTGCATAAATTTGACGCAGGCGGGCTGACGCCCGGCAAGGAAAATTTGTGTGCTATGACGGAAAATATGCAAGCAGATGACGTGCAGAGGCGCAAGCCGCGGGTTGCGCGGTGTTGCCTTAAATATCACGGATCATTCCGAACTGAAACGGAGTGCGTTGATATGAAGCTAAAACGAATTTCCTGTTTTCTTGCGGTATACGCTTCCGGCACGCAGGTGTTAATCGTAAGAAAGTAAAAGCAAGAGCGGCGTTAGCCCTTGGCAGGGTCGTATTTCTTCGGCAGAAGAAATGGGATCCGCCAAGGGGCTAACGCCGCTCTGATCTAATTGGAGCGTATGCGGGAATTAAATCGGATCACGGCGAACAAAAAAAGGGCGCACTCACAGGTGCGCCCTTGTATTTTGTCTTAGTGAAAGCTGCGGCACGTAAGCCTCAATCCATAGCTGCCTTGATAGCATCGAGGAGCTCGCTGTATTCCTCGAAGGCAGGGAGATCGGGATTTTCGGCTTTGATAGCGTCGGTGCTCTTGAAAAGGAAGCCTGCCTTGCTGGCTCTTATCATTCCAAGATCGTTGTGGCTGTCGCCGGAAGCGATGGTCTCAAAGCCTATCGACTGCAGTGCCTTAACTGTAGTATATTTGGATTTTTCGACTCTCATGCGGTAGTCGGTGATCTCGCCGTCGGGAGCGACTTCGAGGGTATTGCAGAAGATAGTGGGCATACCGAGTTTCTTCATGAGAGGGCCTGCGAACTGGGTGAAAGTATCGCTGATGATGACCACCTGGCAAAGGGAACGGAGCTCGTCAAGGAACTCTTTTGCGCCGGGCATAGGGTCGATCTTAGCGATAGTTTCCTGTATCTCCTTAAGGCCGAGGCCATGCTCTTTAAGGATAGCGATACGGTACTTCATGAGCTTATCGTAATCGGGCTCATCGCGGGTAGTTCTGCGGAGCTCGGGGATACCGCTTGCTTCGGCGAAGGCTATCCAGATCTCGGGAACGAGCACGCCTTCGAGGTCGAGGCAAGTTATATACATTTTAGACATAAGGCATTCCTCCTAACAAATTTACGCTTTAATTATAGCACAGACGAGCTGATTTGTCAATTCCGCGAAGCGCATTAAAGTTTAGGGTCAAGCCCTTTTTAAAGGGCTTGCGGATTCCAAAGGCAG
>CAMVOF010000159.1:0-5545 GCA_947169055.1 uncultured Clostridia bacterium | reverse complement strand
CATATACGAAGGAATTCCGCAGGGGTTGCACGATGCCAACGAGCCGCTGTGGCAAGGCCTACGACGTATCAGTTGAGGAGCTTGCAGCCGACGCTGCTGCACCTGCTCCTGCCGCTCCTGCTGCTCCTGCAGCAGCACCCAAGCCTGCTGCCGCACCTGCTCCTGCACCCGCTGCTGCCGACGGCACAAAGGTGACTGCTCCGATGCCCGGAACTATCCTCGATGTCAAGGTGGCTGTTGGCGATACCGTAAAGGCAGGACAGGCACTCTTTGTTCTCGAAGCCATGAAAATGGAGAACGATGTCAACTCTCCCGTTGAGGGCAAGGTCCTCAGCGTGAACACCTCCAAGGGTTCCGGAGTAGAGACAGGCACCGTTCTGGCAGTTATCGGCTGAGGAAAGGGTGGTTTGAATGGGAAAGCTTAAGATCACCGAGACCGCTCTGCGTGATGCACATCAGTCGCTCATCGCAACAAGAATGCCTATCGAGGATATGAAGCCCATACTCTCCAAAATGGACGAGATCGGCTACTATTCCGCAGAGGTATGGGGCGGAGCTACATTCGATGCCTGCATCAGATTCCTGAATGAAGACCCCTGGGAGCGTCTCCGCACAATAAGAAAAGAAATGCCCAACACCAAGCTCCAGATGCTTTTCAGAGGCCAGAATATGCTTGGCTACCGCCATTATGCAGACGACCTCGTTGAGTATTTCGTGCAGAAATCGATCGCAAACGGCATCGACATCATCCGTATCTTCGATGCCCTCAACGATATAAGGAACCTTGAAACAGCTATCAAAGCCGCAAACAAGGAAAAAGGCCATGCTCAGGTGGCTATCTCCTATACCCTGGGCGAAGTTTTCACCCACGATTATTATGTGGATTACGCCAAGAGGATAGAAGCCGCAGGCGCTGACTCAATCTGCATCAAGGATATGGCAGCTCTGCTGACTCCCTATGAGGCTGCATCTCTTGTAAAGGATCTCAAGGCAGCCGTTAAGATACCGATAGCTCTGCACACCCACTATACCTCGGGTCTTGCTTCCATGTGCATAATCAAGGCCGTTGAAGCAGGGGTGGATTCCGTTGATACAGCTATCTCGCCTCTTGCTCTCGGAACCTCTCATGCTCCCACAGAGTCCATAGTTGCGACCTTCCGGGGAACAGAGTACGATTCCGGCCTCGACCTCGTCAAGCTCAATGAGATCAGAGATTATTTCATGACCCTCAGAAAGAAATATATCGACAGCGGTCTTCTTGACCCCTCTATGCTTGCCACCAACACCAATGCGCTGCTCTATCAGGTCCCCGGCGGAATGCTCTCGAACCTCCTCTCGCAGCTCAAGCAGGCAGGAAAGGCAGATCAGCTGGACGAAGTTCTCCGCGAGGTGCCGAGAGTCCGCAAGGATTCGGGCTATCCTCCGCTTGTTACGCCTACCTCCCAGATCGTGGGAACACAGGCTGTTTTCAACATCATCATGGGCGAACGCTACAAGACCGTCACCAAGGAATTCAAGGGCATGGTCAAGGGCGAATACGGCAGAACTCCCGTTGCTATCAGCGACGAGTTCAAGAAGCAGATACTCGGAGAGGAAGAGGCTATCGAGTGCCGTCCTGCCGACCTGCTGGAGCCCGAGCTTGAAAAAATGCGCCTGGAGTGCGCCGACTGGACAGAGCAGGAAGAGGATGTCCTCACCTATGCTATGTTCCCGAAGGTAGCTCCCAAGTTCTTCGAGCACAGAAGAAATGTAAAGTTCGGGATAGATCAGCATTCCGATGCAGAAAATAAGATACACACAATATGATCCCAACCTGCGGACGGCTGCTGTCGTCCGCATTTGGTATGCAGAAATAAGGTGGAGAATATGAAGATAGGTATTGTCGGACTGGGTCTTATAGGAGGCTCACTTGCCAAGGCGATAAAGAAAAACACCGATCATCTCGTGCTGGCTCTGGATATAAACAAAGCCACCATAAAGACAGCTCTCTCCCAGGAGGCTATCGACGGCGAGATAGATGCTTCGGGACTCAGCCGCTGCGATCTTGTGATCGTCAGCCTCTATCCGCAGCAGACGGTGGATTTCATCCTCGAAAACAAAGAGAATTTCAAAAAGGGCGGTATCGTCATCGACACCTGCGGAATAAAGCAGAGCATAGTGTCCGGCGTTGAGCTGCCTTTAAAGGAAGCAGGCGTCAGATTCGTGGGCTGTCACCCCATGGCAGGCAGAGAGTTCTCCGGCTTCGATTATTCGGTGGACAACCTCTTCGAGAAGGCCAGCTTCATCATGACCCCGACGGACGACACAGCTATCTCGGCAGTCCGGGAGGTCAGCGCTTTTGCTTATGATATAGGCTTTGCGAAGTGCGTCGTTTCCTCACCGGAAGAGCACGACAGAGTTATCGCCTTCACATCCCAGCTTGCACATATCGTTTCCAGCGCCTATGTAAAGAGCCCAAGCCTTATGAAGCAGCCCGGATTTTCGGCAGGCAGCTTCAAGGACCTTACGAGAGTCGCAAAGCTCAACGAGGATATGTGGACATCCCTCTTCATGATGAACAGGGAAGCCCTGGGCAGCGAGATAACCCATATCATAAAATGTCTTGAGGACTACCGCGATGCCCTTGCAGAGGGAGACAGCGAAAAGCTGCACGAGCTTCTGCGTGAGGGCAGAGAGCTGAAAGAAAAATCCAACGAGAACGCCTGAACAGGAGAAATGAAATGAACGAACTGAATTACCCCTTTGACAGCGAATGGATACTGAAAAAGAAAAAGTCCATAAAGCGTACCCTGCTTGCCGACGGGTCTTCCCGCATTCACAAAAAGGTTGCAGTCCTCGGCGGCTCGACCACCAGCGACGTCATCGCAGCTCTGGAGCTTTTCCTGCTGAACAACGGCATCGAGCCGGAGTTCTACGAGTCGGAGTACAAGCAGTACTGGCAGGATGCAGTGTTCGGAAATCCGGAGCTTGACGAGTTCAAGCCGGATATAATCTATATCCACACTACTGTAAGGAACATCGACTTTACACCGACTGTGAGGATGTCTCCGGCGGAGATAGACGCAGCTCTTGACGAAAGATACGCAAGGCTGGAGCAGATGTGGACGGCGCTTTCCGAGAAGTTCAGCTGCCCGATAATCCAGAACAACTTCGAGATGCCCTATTTCAGGCTGCTTGGCAACCGGGATGTTTACGACATCCACGGACTTACCGGCTTCGTGAACAGGCTAAACGACCGCATCTATACCTACGCCCGTGAGCACGAGAGCTTTTTCGTAAACGACATCAACTGGCTCTCTGCAAACATCGGTCTCGAGAAATGGGCGGATACAAAGTTCTGGTTCATGTTCAAATATGCCATGTCCCTGAGCTCTATACCTCCCCTTGCATTCCAGATCGCATCTATCATAAAAGCCGTTTTCGGCAAGAACAAGAAGTGTATAGCTGTTGACCTTGACAATACGATGTGGGGCGGCATCGTCGGCGACGACGGCGTCGATAATCTGGAGATCGGCCAGGAAACAGGCACCTCTCAGGCCTTCTATGAGTTCCAGCAGTATGTCAAGGCGCACAAGGACCTTGGTGTGCTTCTGACCGTCTGCTCGAAGAACGAAGAGGAGAACGCTCTTGCCGGACTTTCACACCCGGAAGGCGCTGTAAAGCCTGATGACTTTATAATCATAAAAGCCAACTGGGATCCCAAGAGCATCAATCTTGAGAATACAGCCGGAGAGCTTAACATCATGCCCGATGCAATAGTTTTTGCCGACGATAACCCTGCCGAGCGTGAGATAGTCCGCCAGCAGACACCCTGTGCTGTTCCCGAGATCGGCGAGGTGACGGATTATATCCGTGTCCTCGACCGCAACGCTTATTTCGAGACCACCACTATCTCCGAGGACGACCTCAAAAGAGGGGATATGTACAAGGCGAATGTCCAGCGTGCTCAGGCTCAGGCCAAGTTCGCCGATTATTCCGAATACCTCCGCAGCCTGGAGATGCACGCGGAGATCGGCCCCTTCAAGGACGTTTACCTCGCCCGAATAGCACAGCTGACAAACAAGAGCAACCAGTTCAACCTTACGACCCTGCGCTGCACACAGGCTCAGATGGAGCAGTTCGCAGCTTCCGACAACTATATCACAGTCTATGGCAAGCTGACAGACAAGTTCGGCGACAACGGCGTTGTTTCCGTTGTATTCGGCGAAAAGCAGGGGACTGTGCTGGACATCAAGCTCTGGCTCATGAGCTGCCGCGTCCTCAAGCGGGACATGGAGCTTGCGATGCTCGACGGCCTTGCTGCCCAGGCTAAGGCGGCAGGGATCACAAAGCTGGTGGGAACATATATCCCCACGGCAAAGAACAAAATGGTAAAGGACTTCTACCCCGACACGCTGGGCTTCTCGGCGGTTTCCGCCACAGAGGACGGCACAACGGTGTGGGAGCTCGATATAACAGGCTATGAAAACAAAAACCACGTTATAAACGTAAACTGAAAGGACGGATAATTATGAGCAAAATGAGCAGAGACGAGATCTTCGACAGACTTGAGGAAGTATTCCGCGACGTTTTCGACGACGACAGCATCACCCTTTATGAGGATACTACTGCCGACGACATCGACGACTGGGATTCCATCGAGCATATAACACTCATCAGCGCCGTTGAGAACGAGTTCGGCATGACCTTCACCATGGGTGAGGTCAGCGGAATGAAGAACGTCGGCGAAATGGTGGATATAATCAAAGAGAGGGCGTAAAATGGCTTTCAGGCTTATCCAGGGCGTCGAGGTGGCTGATCTTGGCGGTATAGAAACAGCCTTTTCGCAGCACGACGGCTGCCTTGATTCCACGGTCTCGGCGGAGCTTATTGCACCGCTTTTGAAAGAATGTCTCGAATTGCTGGAGGAGCCTCACTTCTTCTATCTCGAGCTTCCCTGCACCGAGGAGAAGGAGAAGGAGCTTCGCCGCAGCAAGAGCGACCCCTTGCATTTCGACGTCTATTACCTCGACAACTGTACAAGGGAAGTGTCGCTGGCTATCCTCGACCGCTACGGTGAGCTGCTTGTAAACGACGGCGTCTGCTGCTTCGGCTTCGGCTCCCACAAGACCGGGGAGGAGATAGGCGTCCTGCTTTATCAGCGTGTCTTGATCCACGGCGGAGACCGCTTCAAGGCTGCATTCGAGCGCGTGGGCATCAAGGAGACGGAGGATCTGCGCCTGATGTGGGACAATTTCACTCCCGAGACACCCGGAGCCTGCATGAGCGTCGAGATCGAAGGAGAGAAAGTATATGACCTGCCGGAGCTTTTAAAGGACGCTGGTATGTACTTTGCCGAAACAAGAGAGGAATAACGGCTTTGCCGGAAAGGAATTGATAATATGAATATTTGGCACGACATAAATCCGAAGGAGATCCACTGCGACGATTTTATCTCGGTCATCGAGATACCCAAGGGCTCAAAGGTCAAATATGAGCTTGACAAGGAGACCGGCCTGCTGAAAATGGACCGTATCCTTTATACATCGACCCACTATCCGGCAAA
>CAMVOF010000158.1:0-5591 GCA_947169055.1 uncultured Clostridia bacterium | reverse complement strand
CATTCCGAAGTTCTCGTCGCCGACCTTGATGCCGCCGTTGTCCCAGAGCACACAGGCTATACCGAGGTCTTTGGCCTTGCCTACGTAGTCCTTTGCCCATTCAACACGGGCTTCGTCATTGCCCTTGTTCGTTGCGCCGAACTCGCCGATGACAACGCCGACGCCGTTCTGGATGAACTTCTCGTTGAGGTTGTCCATGAAGCTGAGCTGGCTCTTGCCCGATCTTGTCCACTCGGCTGTTCCTCCGCTGAAGTTCATGGCGAAGTCATAGGGGGTATATGCGTGGACGGAGAGGATGATCCTGTTCTCGGCGGTGTCATTGGGAAGAGTGAACGCGGAATTGAGAGCGTTCTGAACAGCCGCTGCGTTGCTGGGTACCATAAGGAAACGTGTTGCGTTATTTCCGCCGGTCGCGCGGACGGTATCAACAAATACCTGATTGAGCTTTGAGATGACCTGGATAGACTCTACGCCCTCGGGGTCGCTGTCGTTGAACCACCACTCTTTGTTGGTGCCTGCAAGTCTCGGCTCGTTCATAGACTCGAAAATGAGCTGCTCGTCGAAGTCCTTGAACTCCTCGGCTATCTGAGCCCAGATCGCCTTGATGTACTCCTCGCTCTTCTCGTAATGCTCCTCGGTGGGATAATAGAAATCATTGTCGTGGTGGGAATTGAGGATGATGTAAAGGCCGCTGTCGTAAGCCCACTGAACTATCTCCTTGACTCTTGCCATCCACTCGCCGTCGATCTGATAATTGTCGTCGGTGTGCTGTCCCCAGGAAACAGGGATACGGATGGAATCGAAGCCGGAATCCTTAACGAACTGGATGAGCTCCTTGGTGGTGTAGGGCTGTCCCCAGGCTACTTCGGAATCGAGACCCGAGCCGCCGATAGCATCGAGGGTATTGCCCAGGTTCCAGCCGAGCTTCATGTTTGCGGCATAGTCAACGGAATTGTCTGCAAGCACGGGCTTGTCTGCCGGAGTTTCCTCTCCGCCGTCTTCGCTGCCGCCTCCGTTTCCGCCGTCATTTGCAGAGGCGTCTTCTGCAGCCTTGGTGGTGGTCGCCTTGCTGTCGGAGGATGAGGAATCAGAGCTTCCGCAGCCGCCGAGCATAGAGGCACACATCAGCACGGCACAGAGAACAGATGTGATCTTTTTCATTGGATATCTCTCCTTTTCTTAGATTATTAAATTGATAAAATACAATAGATTTACGGTTTTACGGTCGTTATCAACTCGGTATGTTGATATTTTATCTTATTATAGCACATAGCTTCTTATAAATCAAGAGCAATATGGCAGGGTTCTGTAATTTTACATTTTGATAAAATTCACTTCACGCATAATGCGGAAAAAACGTTTTCGGACTTGAAATCGGAGCGGCTGTGTGATATAATAACAATGCACAATGCATATATGCATTAAAAAAGGGAGTGAGCAGATGCAGTATCTTGAGAGCGACAGCGTCAGGTTGTCCGAGGACGGACGCAGCGTTATAATAATCGACCAAAGTAAGCTGCCGCAGAAAACAGAATATCTCTCCCTCTCTGAGCCCGGGGAGCTTTTTGAAGCGATCAAACAGCTGCAGGTCCGGGGAGCTCCGGCTATCGGGATATTCACGGGCTATGCGCTGGCTGTCAGGGCAAGGCTTTACTGCGACGAGGGATTATCTGACGACGCTTTCGCCGAGGCTATGAAGAAGGATGCGGAGCTGCTGTGCTCTTCCCGTCCGACGGCTGTGAACCTGAGACACGCGGCGGAGAAAGTCATGGATGCTGCTGCAGGACTGCCGCCGAAAGAAGCTGCGGAAGCTGCCCGAAAGACAGCCGAGGAGATACACCTAAAGGACATCGAGATTTGCAGGAGCATTGCCGAATACGGGCTGGGGCTCATCAAAAACGGCAGCAGGGTCATCACCCACTGCAACGCCGGAGCGCTTGCCACCTCACGCTACGGAACAGGTCTCGGGGCTTTGATACTGGGAGCTGAGAGAGGCATGGAGCTTCACGCCTATGTTGACGAGACAAGGCCCCTTCTGCAAGGGGCAAGGCTCACGGCATTTGAGCTGCAAAACGCAGGAGTTGACGTGACGCTGATCTGCGACAACATGGCAGGGACGCTGATGCAGCAGGGGAAGATCGACGCCTGCTTTGTGGGCTGCGATCGAGTTGCAAAGAACGGCGATGCCGCCAACAAGATCGGCACTCTGACCTTAGCTGTTGCGGCGAAGCATTTCGGAGTTCCTTTCTATGTTTTCTGTCCCTCGACGACGATAGATACAGGCTGCGGAAGCGGCAGGGATATAGTCATAGAGGAAAGACCGCCGGAGGAGATAACCGAGATGTTCTTTGAGAAAAGGACCTCGCCGGAGGGGATAAAGTGCTATAATCCGGCCTTTGATGTTACAGACCACTCGCTGATAACCGCCATAATAACCGAGAACGGCATATTCTATCCGCCGTTCGATCTTGCATAAAGGAGAGACAGATATGTTTATTGCAGACAATAACAACCCCATGCTGACTTACGGGCCGCCTTCGCTTTTTTCAGGACAGCCGGTGCCCATAGACAGCAAAACCAAGCTCATGAGATGCATTGACGCTGTCCGCAGCAAGACGGATTTCATTCCGAAAGTCGCGCTGATACTCGGTTCGGGACTCGGAGGCTTTGCGGAGAAATGCGTTGACACAGACTGCATCGTGAACTATTCCGAGATCCCTGGCTTCCCTATCTCGACAGTCCAGGGTCACAAGGGAAGGTTCATTTTCGGCCATATCGGAGAAGTCCCCGTAGTGGTCATGCAGGGACGTGTCCATTACTACGAAGGCTACAAAATGGAGGACGTTGTGCTGCCCACAAGGCTAATGGGAATGCTGGGAGCAGAGACCCTTTTCCTGACCAACGCTTCCGGCGGCATCGACCCCAGTTTCAGAGCCGGAGATTTCATGCTGATAAGAGACCACATCTCCTGCTTTGTGCCGAACCCCCTTATCGGAAAGAACATCGACGAGATCGGAACACGTTTCCCTGACATGAGCAACATCTACGACAACGGGCTTTGCGAGATCGTTAGCACGACGGCGAAGGACCTTGGGATAAAGCTCAAAGAGGGAGTGTATATACAGCTGACGGGCCCCAGCTTCGAGACCCCGGCAGAGATAAGGATGCTTCGTCTTCTCGGGGCGAATGCTGTGGGAATGTCCACGGCTATCGAGGCTATAGCTGCAAGACACGCAGGCATCAAGGTCTGCGGCATATCCTGCATCTCGAACCTGGCCTGCGGACTGTCGGACAAGCCCCTTTCCCACGCGGAAGTTCAGGAAGCAGCGGACAAGTCTGCGCCGAGGTTCGAGGCTCTTGTTACTGAGAGCATCAAACGGATATACAGTATAAGTGAACAGTGAAGAATGAATAGTTATGGTATCGCCTTCGGCGATGATATTTTGATCTGATATAAAGCAAAGGCACCTCTGTCAGTTTTCTGAAAGAGGTGCCGTATTTTTATAGCTCGTCGAGTATCTCCGTCTTTTTGTTCTCGTAGTCCTGGGCTGAGATAAGGCCTCTGGAGAACATATCGTTGAGCTGTGCCATCTGCTCGGAAGGAGTCGTGACACGCACGCCGATGAACTGCGGGGGGATGGTCTGGTTATGGAACTGAGGCTGAGTATAAACAGGAGGCTGAGTATAAACAGGCTGTCCCGGCTGCACGTACACGGGTGGAGTGTACATCGGCTGCTGACCGTACTGCTGCTGGTTATACTGAGGATCGTACTGCTGCCTGGACTGCTGCTTTGGGTGCTCCTGATAATACGGCTGCTCGTAGGGCTGAGGCTCGGGTCTCAGATACTCGTCATCGGAGTCTGCGCTCTTATTGAAGTATCTGAAAAGCGGCAAGGCAGCGGCAAAGTTCACAAGAAGATAAGCTATCCAGAAGACACGGACAGAGCCGTAATTTGAATTACCTGAGCTTCTTACGGCAGTGATCGTTATCCAATCAAATTCTATCTTGTCATATGCGCCGGAGGCAAAGAAGACGAAGATAACGTTCAGCACCAAGGTACCGAAGGTCAGGAAACAGCCCACAGCTCTCACTCTGCCGACGGATATGAAAAGCATAAGCAGAGCCGATGCGACTGCTGCCGCAGGGAGCATGGCTTCAAGCAACCTGACGAAGTAATCCTTGTCAGACATAACAATAATGCAAAACAGAATAAAGCCGAACAGAGATATACTCATAAGACCTGCGATCCTGGCACGCACGAAAGCCTTTCCTTTAAGGAAGACCGATACCGCAACAATTATAGCAGATATGTGAAGGAAGAGATAGCACAGATCGATCACAAAGATCTTCCATTCGTCTTGCAACGATTTATTGCCGACCGCCTTGTCAAAAAAGTCAACGATCTCAAGCTTTGAAAAGGCGCTGAACAAACCGTAAAATATGTAAGCTGCTCCGATGAAGGCAAGGATCTTCTGGCTTATGTGGTCCGATGCGTCCTCTTCCGTGACTTTGAACTTCGAGGTTTTTTCTTCTTCCATTTTTACAGCTCCTTTTCAGCCGGGCTTTGGGAAAGCTCGGGGAATATCTCAAGGCTGCGGCTCAGTATGCCGTTGAGCTTTGCAAGGGCAACGCCGTAGTTGGTTATGGGAACGCTGCGGTCTTCGGCGGTCTTTATCCTGTATTTCATCTCCCGTTCGCTGAGCATACAGCCGCCGCAGTGTATAACGAGCTTGATATCCGGCAGCTCGTCGGGAAATTCCGTGCCGGAGGTGAAGCAGAATCCGAGCTCCTTGCCGGTGTATTTTCTGAGCAGAGCCGGCAGCTTTACCGTGCCGATGTCTCCGCACTGGCGGTGGTGTGTGCAGCCCTCGGAGATAAGGACTTTGTCCCCGTCCTGCAAGGTGTCGATGGCTTCGGCTCCTTTGACCTGAGCCTGAAGATCGCCTTTATGCCTCGAGAAGAGTATGGAGAAAGATGTAAGGTCGATATCCTTCGGGGTCTCGGCGTCAACTCGCTTGAAGGCCTGGGAGTCGGTTATAACAAGGCGAGGCTTCTTTGCGAAGGAGGCAAGTGTGTTTTTGAGCTCTGTCTCGCGGCAGCAGACTGTGATGCAGCCGGCTTCAAGGAGCTCTCTTATGGTCTGCTGCTGGGGAAGGATGAGCCTTCCCTTTGGGGCTGAGCTGTCTATTGGGATAACGAGCACCACAACATCTCCGTTTTCAACTTTGTCGAAGATTATGGGCAGCTCGTTTTCTTTCTGCACAGAAAGCCTTGCGATGCGTTCTTTGAGCTCGTTTATGCCGTCGCCTGTGGATGCGCTGACAGCTGCTTCAAAATCTTTGAGCTCGGGTGCAGGGGCAAGGTCCGTCTTTGTATATACGACCAAATAGGGTATCTTCTTTGATTTTATCCGTTCAAGAAGCTTGGTGTCGAAGGGGCTCATGCCCTCCTCCGAGCTGACGGCAAGCAGGGCAATATCCGTTTTGTTCAGCGCCTGATAGGTCTTCTTTACGCGGAGAAGACCAAGCTCTCCCTCGTCGTCGAGGCCGGCGGTGTCGATCATGACAACGGGTCCCAAAGGCAGGAGCTC
>CAMVOF010000157.1:0-5609 GCA_947169055.1 uncultured Clostridia bacterium | reverse complement strand
GTGGAAAACATCGACGAGGAAAAAGCCCTTATCGGTCTGCTAATCTATATCCTGTACAAGCAGGAGGCAGACATCAAGCTTCTTCTGGCACTGGGATATCTGCTGCTGTAACGTCATCCGGCGGAGGATCGGTGATCTCCGGCTCCGTCGAGATGTACTTCCAAGCCTCCATCTCAGCTTCCTTGTCCTGATGCTTGAACTCAACCAGCTGCTTGATAAGGCAATAGACAACGGAGCAGACAGGCACGCTTATGAACATTCCGATTATGCCTGCCACAGCACCGCCCACGGTGATAGCGAACAGCACCCATATCGACGGCAGGCCAACGCTCTTGCCCACGACATAGGGATAAACGATATGGCTCTCCAGCTGCATAAGGATTATCATATAGAGCACGAAGAACAGAGCCATTTTGATGCTTGTGAACATTATCAGGAAAGCACCGATAGCCGAGCCGATGATAGCTCCGAGGATGGGGATGAAGGCAGAAAGAGCAACAACGACGCCTACGGTGAAAGCATAGGGGAAGCCGAAGATAAGCATTCCTATGCAGGTTATGGAGCCGAGGATAAGAGCCTCTAAGCTCTGGCCCGAAATGAATTTAGAGAATGTGGTCTTGGACATATTTGCAACATAGCAAAGTCTTTCCGCGGTCTTGTCGGAAACGAAAGCGGTCACCAGACGGTAAAGCTGTGCTTTGAGAGTTTCCTTCTGCAAAAGCATATATATCGCAAAGAACAGACCGATTATTAACTTCAGAAGCATGGACAGCAGGCTCGAAGCAAGGTTATAGGTAGAACTGAGGGTCGAGAGCAGCAGCTCGCTGTCCTTGAGTGTCGCCTGGACTTTATCGATTATCATATCCGAATCAAATTCAAAGCCCGGCAGCAGCTTTTTGATCAATGACGAATTCTGGATATGGTCGCTGACCTTGTCAACAAGCTCCGGCACCTGATCGTACATCTGCCCTACCGTTTCGATGACCTGCGGGATAAGCACGGAAAGCACGGCTGCGATAGCTCCGAAAAACAGCACGAGGGTTATCAGCAGAGAGACAGGCCTTTTGATCTTGGCCTTGATCTTTCCGTAGTTGCCGTCTTTGTCCGGCTTGAAAAACGTCCTCTCGATAGCACTCATGGGAACGTTAAGTATCAGAGCGAACATAAAGCCGATGATGCAGGGCGAAAGCATCCCGAGCACTGTGGATATGGCGTCGAAGATACTGCCCAGATTGAAAAGCGCCCAGAAAAGCGTAACGCCTACGATGACCAGCGTCACCTGCTGAGGAAATCTTCTCCTTCTTTTCATTCTCTCACTCCCTGAATAAAGGCTGCCAATGTTTCGGCAGCCTTATTTTTTCGCTTAGCATCAGTGGTCGAGGTCGATCTCCATGATCGGCTTCGAGACATCTGCGCCGGCAGGCACCATAGGCAGAACGTTTACGTCCTTGTGTATAATGCAGTCGATGAGGCAGGGTCTGCCGCAGGAAAGAGCCTTCTCAAGTCCGGGCTTGATGTCGTCCTTCTTTGCGATTTTTACGCCCTCGATGCCGAAGGCCTCGGCAAGCTTCATCAGGTCTGTGCCGCGGTCTATATCGGTCTGGGAGAAGCGCTTGTCGTAGAAAAGTCTCTGCCACTGGCGCACCATTCCCAGCACGTTGTTCTCGAACACCAGCTCGATAACGGGGATATTATGTTTTGCAAGAGACGAAAGCTCGTTGCAGTTCATGAAGAAGCTGCCGTCGCCTGCGATATTGATAACTGTTCTGTCGGGGTTGCCCAGCTTTGCGCCGATAGATGCGCCGAGCCCGTAGCCCATTGTTCCGAGACCGCCGCTGGAAGCAAAGGAGCGCTGCTCTCTGAAATCATAGAACTGAGCAGCCCACATCTGATGCTGTCCCACTTCGGTGGTGATGATAGCTCTGCCTTCGGTGAGCCTGTCCAGCTCCTCGATAACGTCCTGAGGCAGGACTTCCTCGGGATCGCCTGTGATGCTTGCCATCCTGAGGGCATAGGTCTTCTTCCATTCAGCTATCTTCTGCATCCAGCCAGGATGCTTCATATCCGGCAGGATAGAATTGAGCTTGTCAACGATATACTCGATATCGCCGTTTATGTAAGCGTCAACGTTTATGTTCTTGCCTATCTCGGCAGGGTCTATCTCAACGTGGATTATCTTTGCACCCTTGCCGAAGGTCTTGGGGTTGCAGAGCACTCTGTCGGAGAAACGCGAACCCAGCACGATAAGCAGGTCGCATTCACCGAGGGCAAGAGCCGAGGTCTTTGTGCCGTGCATACCCAGCATACCGGTATATGCAGGGTTTGTGTTATCGAAAGCGCACTGACCCATGAGTGAAAGGGAGACGGGAGCATCGACTTTCTCGGCGAAAACAGCCAGCTCCTCAACAGCGTTGCAGCTTACGACACCGCCGCCTGCGTAGATGAAGGGCTTCTCTGCGTTCCTGATAAGCTCGGCAGCAGCCTCGATCTGAGCGTTGATGTCGTCGGGGTTGTGGTTCACGGGCTTCACGGGAGTTTTCTTCTCGTACTCGCACTTAGCCGCAGTGATGTCCTTGGGCACGTCGATGAGAACGGGTCCCTTTCTGCCTTCGTTGGCGATATAGAAAGCCTCGCGGATAGTATTCGCAAGGTCCTTGACGTCCTTCACGATATAATTATGCTTCGTTACAGGCATGGTTATTCCGCAGATATCCACTTCCTGGAAGCTGTCGAGGCCCAGGAGTGAGGTAGGCACGTTTCCTGTTATTGCAACGAGGGGGATAGAATCCATATAAGCCGTTGCGATACCTGTCACAAGGTTCGTAGCACCCGGGCCGGAAGTTGCGATAACGACGCCTGTTCTGCCGGTAGTCCTGGAATAGCCGTCGGCAGCATGGCAGGCAGCCTGCTCGTGTGCGGTGATAACGTGTCTGATCCTGTCGGAATACATATAGAGCGAGTCATAGATGTTGAGCACAGCTCCGCCCGGGTATCCGAAGACGGTATCCACTCCCTGCTCTAACAGGCATTCGGCAATAATATCCGCTCCGTTAAGAATCATAAAAAAACATTCCTTTCAGATATAATATACTTAACTATAATTATATCTTATCCCCGGCCGTTTGTCAATTACTTAAATGTGAAAATGCGATATTTTGTCGCATAAAATCAAAAAGAGCAGGACGACAAGCCTGCTCTCCTGATCGATATTAAATTATCAACTGCATTTAAACTGTACTATCTCAGTACATGGGAATTCACTCCATATATAGAATTTGAAATCTATGGGCACACTGCCCTGGGCACGCTGCCCGAAAGTGTCTCAAGCCATGGGACTCGTTACCTTTCTTTCAAATTAGCCTTTCGGCCGGGTCGAAAATCAAGCTAAAGTAACCTTTGGACTCACTCCAATCTATCAGATATTCAGACGTTTCGTGCAATTATTGATCATATTGCACCACTCCTTAGCTCAATTATAAATTCAAAAAGTCGAAGTAAAAGCTAAATAAACCTTTGGACTCACCCCTGTCATCTCAGAATTCAAGCTTATGTACAATGCGCACTTTCATAACGCATCACTCCCTGAAATGATATATAGATGTCTTGCAGTTGAGTTTAAATTCTCATCGGACTCACTCTCTCAAAAATATTTTGGTGTCGGAAAAGGGTTTACATCGTGCATTGGAAACACTCCATTCTAAAAGATATTCAGTCTTTTAACAAGCATTTTCATTGGAAAAAACCCCTTTGTGAGTTCTATTGGTCTTCTCTGAGACCTATTCAATTTTAATATGGCATTTCCTTATTTCACTGACGTAATGCTAAAGCCTTTCGAGACCCTAACGTTCTTTATATATTAGCCTATCGGCCGAGTTTATCAGTCTGTACACCTGAGTTGTAACTCTTAAATCAAGCGAACGTGTCGAGTCTCGGGAATACATAGCCGATCTCTACTGTGTCCATTGGGACTCGCTCCTTTCAAGTCTGATTGAGCCGCCTGCGGCATCCTGACCTGCCTGTTCGGGAAGTTTGGATATTGTGGCAGGTGGAACTGCCCCCGCTCGAAGCTCGTGACGTATATTTGAAGTATAACACTTAGGCTCAGAACCCCGGCTCTGACTCTCGAACCATGCACCGGTTGCTGCCAGAATCCCTCTCGTCTGCCGACGCCTGCTCTGCTGTCTGCCGTATTCTGTTACCTTGATTGTATTATAGCACGCCTTTTGGCATTTGTCAATAGTTTTTCTAAACTTTTTTGTGTGTTTTTTATTTAATATTTTCTTTAGAAAATGTGCTTGACATTTGATTTAAAATGTAGTATAATGGTATTGTTGCGGCGGCCAAGAAGACTTCGAGGCCGCTATATTTGTATCTTAAACGCAGGAGGAAAAATTTATGGCAAACGAATATACGCCCGATCTTTACACGCTTGAAGACGAAGACGGCAAGGAGCAGATCTTCGAGATGCTGGACACTATGGAATTCGAGGGAGAGAAATACTTTGCTCTCACGCCCTACTACGAAGACCCCAACGAGATGCTGGAGGATTCGGGAGAAGTTGTTATCCTCAAGAGCGAATTCGAGGGTGACGAAGAGATGATGGTATCCATCGACGATGACGAAGAATACGACCGTGTGGGCGAGATATTCATGAAGCGCATCGAGGCCATGTTCGACTTTGACGACGAGGACGAAGAAGACTCCGAGGACGCACCCGAGGTATTTTCGTAAGCTGTCCGAGCGAAAGTTTGTCCGCAGCTGTCAATAGTTAAACTGTACAAATTTTTACACTTGAATTGCACTATATTACCTATTGAAAATCGGGACTTTTTGTGGTATAATATAGACAAATAAAAATACTGCCTTGCGCGAGCAAGTATGGTTTATATGATCCAACACATGAATTTAGGGAGTCATGTCTCCGGAAGCGGACTGCAGACCTCCCGACCCGGACCGCCTCGGCTGCTTCGGGCAACGGACGAAGGGAGCGAGAAACCATGGGGTGACACCCACCTGCTTACAAGCGGGTTTTATTCACCATACGACGGCAAGGCGGTTTTTTTCTTTTTAATTCCCCCACCAGCTTTCATTGGGGGAATGAGGCAAGCTTGGCCAGGCCTCCCCGGAGGGGAGGCTGTTTTTCTTTGCGGAAGAGTTCGCGTTGCAGCCGTTGGGAGGGGCTTTTTGTTTGCCCTCTATCAAGGCTGTGCCCGCGTGGGATATCTTCCTTAACGCTTAACGTAAGCATGCGCAGCTTGCGTCACGCGAACTGCCCCGTCGGGGCACCGACCCGTTGGGAGGGGCTTTTTGTTTGCCCACTATCAAGGCTGATTTTAAGATTTAGTTTTGCATCCGAAGGGGTTTGGGGGCGATCGGAAAGCCCCCAACAGGGCGTGCTGATATATATTATCCAAGGAAAATCTTAGGACGTGGCAGAACCCCTCCGTCACGCTTTGCGTGACACCTCCCCTTTCAGGGGAGGCATTTTTTGTAAAAACATAAACCTGAGATTAAAAGCGACCACATCGCCGCATAAGTCAGAACAATGTAAACTGCAAAAGAGGTCGAACTCGAAGGGTTAAGGAGAGAGGGAGCTCGAGGGGGAGAAC
>CAMVOF010000156.1:0-5755 GCA_947169055.1 uncultured Clostridia bacterium | reverse complement strand
AGATATACCGCCGCAGCGAAAGCTGTCGGTGAGGGTGGAAAGGCGAGGTAAGAGCTCACCGGAGCGTCGGAGACGGCGCTGCCATGTAAACCTTATCCGGTGCAACACCAATGGTAGCAGGCAGGCCAATGGCTGCTCGTCAGGCCTGTCAGCTATAGGTGGCTCGAGCCGTCGGGTGACCGACGGTCAAGATAGATTACCGTACTCGACAAAACCCGGCTTACAGGCCCGGTGGAGAAGCGTTTTCCCATGCAAAGACTTATCGATGCACTATTACGAATAATATATAATTATCGTAAGCTTGGATTCGGCTTACTGTATTTATGTTTTCCGGAAGAACTGCGGGGTAGTAATGCAAATGAGGCTGCTTAAAACATATATCAACTGCATAAAGGCTCAGCCGCGGCTTTACCCGGCCTGTGTTCTTGCGGTCGCTGCTTTTGAGACTGTAAAGATCGCGGTGCTGCTCATATACTTTTTGAAGCTTTCTCTTCCGATGACAATAGTGTTCGTGCTTTGCCCCTTGGCGAGCACGGCACTTTTTTGGCTTGCGAACACTTGTCCCCTGCGGTCTCCGCTATGGCTCTACAGGGTCATAGGCATAGGGCTGTTCGTAAATATGGGATATAAAAGGGCAATAAACTATATCTGTGACGAGCCTTATGAAGGGCCTCACGGCTTTGCTGCCTGGGGCTGGATATGGCTGAAGCCCTTGCTGATATGCAGCGGTGTTCTTGCTGCACACAGGCTGCTCTCCTTTATGTCGGAAAAAGGCTTCAAGGCAGGCAAGGCTTACCGCTCGGCTCTGGCTTCCCTGCAGCCCTTCTTCGGGACAGAGGGCAGGAAGGACATAAAGAACCGGAAAAGCCTGCTCATCGTTCCGGGGTGTATTATCCTGTGTTTTTCGGCAGTGCTGGTGCTCACAACGGCTTTTCTGCACTATCATTTTCCGAACATGGACATTGACGCCATACTTTTCACTGTGCGGTATGCAAACGACGGATTCAGCCCGGAACTCGGACGGAAACTGCTGCTTTACGGAGCGATCGCTGTCTGCGGCGCTGCCGTATTCTGCGTAAGGCTCGTGAGGATGTTCAAAGCCGAGAAGCTGGTTTTCAAAAGCCCGGACAAAAAATCGGGGATAAAGTCCAGCGCAAAGGCTTCGAGGCGGCTGATGCTTGCAATAATACCTATGATCTCGGTCTATATGCTGGTGGACGAAGCGAATATCCTGACCTACGCCGAGCATCTTCTGCACAGGTCACAGCTTTACGAGAACTATTATGTTGTTCCCGACTCGTCGGTCATCACCTTCCCGGAGGAGAAAAAGAATCTTATCTACATATATCTTGAATCCTTCGAGAACAGCTACGCCTCTCCGGAGAACGGAGGCTTGCAGCCGAGGGATCTTATGCCGGAGCTGACGCAGCTTGCAAACGAGAACATAAACTTCTCACATACGGACAAGCTGGGAGGTTCCACGGCCTGGGCACCGAGCATAGCTTACACCATGGGTGCTACCATAGCGCAGACTTCGGGCGTGCTTCTGATGACGCCTTTGGGCAAGATGCGAAACAGCATGGGAGATCTGCAGAGCTTCCTGCCCTCGCTGCGAAGGCTTGAGGATGTTTTGCACGACAACGGCTACGAGCAGCTTTACATCGAGGGGTCGGATTCCTCCTTTGCGGCTTACAACAGATACGTGGGCAGGTATGACGACAGTAATATCTTCGACCTGAACACGGCAAGGGACGAAGGGCTTATCCCCGAGGACTACTTTGAGATGTGGGGCTTCGAGGACATGAAGATGTTTGAGTTCTCGAAGATGAAGATAGAGGAGCTTGCAAAAGGTGACAAGCCCTTTGCGGTGACGATGTACACAATGGATACCCACAGCTACGAAGAAGGCTATGAATGTCCGCTGTGCGACACAAGCATCGAAAACAGCTTTGCGAGGACTATCCGCTGCACCTCGAAGCAGGTGGGGGATTTCATCGAATGGCTCAAAGGCAGGCCGTATTTCAAGGACACGGTAGTTATCCTGACGGGAGATCACATTGCCGAGCATCTGCCGGAGGGCATCGAATTTGAAGCCAACGGATACATGAGATCGCCCTACAACTGCTTTATAAACGCTCAGGCACAGCCTTTGAACATGAAGAACAGGCAGTTCTCTCCTCTCGATATGTTCCCGACGACTGTCGCAGCCCTCGGAGCTGACATCAAGGGAGACAGGCTTGGCCTCGGCACCGATCTTTTCTCCGGCACGCCCACGCTCTGCGAAGAGCTTGGGACGGAGGAATTTACGGATCAGCTGCAGCAGCGCTCCTATTACTTTAACGATGAATTCTGGAAAGATACATAAGATGGATACAGGAGGACAATATGTTTTGCAATAAATGCGGAAACCAAATTGAAGACGACGCTCTGTTCTGCAAGAGCTGCGGCGCAAAGGTCGCTGAGACAACTGCCGGACCTGTGCCTGCACCGGCACCTGTTCCGGCACCGGCTGCAAGCCCAAAAAAGAAAGGCTACAAGACTGAGATAATCATTCTTGCGGTGGTGCTGGCTGTGGTGCTGGCAGTATCGGCGGTGTTCATCATCAAAGGCAGGAACAAAAAGGACTCGGACGATGATGACGACCGGGGAAGCTCACGCTCGGCGAAGGGCGATGACGACTACAGCATACCCGATAAGACAGATCTTCCCGACGGAGAGTATTCAGGTATGAGCTCTGTGATCGAAGCTTCCGACCCTATACAGTCAGGCAGCTGCTCTGTAAGCTTTACCGTTAGAGACGGCAAGATCACCCTTTGCACGGCAACGCTTTATGACGAAGAAGGAACGCTTAAAGATAATTTCTATTGTCCGCAGAACGAGGACGAAGAGTTCCGAAAGAGAGTTGATGAGGTCGTTGAGGCTGCAAACACTTATGCCGGCGAATTTATGTATTTCACTAATGTGGATGATATCGATAAGATAGAAGGGGCAGAGGTGATATACGAGCAGTTCAAGGCGGCCGTGGAAGATGCCGTGAAGGATGTTCCGGCGAAGGAAGAGGATACTTCCGGGGAAGATGAAGTCCCTGATGATATATTCGGGAAGGACGAGAGCTCAGAAGATGATGAAAAGCCGGATGAACCGGATAAAGACGAAAGCTCCGGGGATGATATGCCCGTTATCATGCCTGGGCTTGAAAAAGAAAAGGATGCCGAGAAATACGCGCAGATCGTTGTTGACAACGAAGCTCTGTGGCTCGGGGATTTCAGGGAATTCACCCTTTACGGCAACACAGACCTGACCTACACGGGCATACCCAACTGCTGGTTCGAGGATGTTGACATGGACGGCGAGCTTGAATTTATCTTCGGCGGCTTCAACATGGGAACTCAGGGCGGTATCGGCTACAGGATCTACGAATTCGTTGACGGAGAGATGAAGGCGACTTATCCTGATTACGGCTACGGAGTTGACAGAGACGAACCCCTTTACGCAGGCTCCATAAATTCTATTATCCGCAACGATACCGACACCTCCGACCTTACGGGATTCAAGGCAGTTCACGGCGAACTTCTGATGAACGAGAACGGGATATGCAGGTATTATTTCCCGACGATATTCAGCTATGTTGACGCAGGCTACAGCATCAGTTCTCTTATCATAAACAGGTCGGATAACAGCTGTTCAACAGAGAATATAGGCTCTTACTCATACCCCTACTACCTTAACGAAGATCGCGGTCCGGATTACCTTATGGGAAGCTACACCGGTCCCGAGGATTATATATCGAGAGAAGAGCTTGCCGAAGGGATCAAGGATCATTTTGCCGGCTTGACTGTTGTCGATGTTAATATCAAGGCTATCCCCTGCACGTCATTTGCAAGAGAGGTGGATCCCTTGCAGTGCGGATTTGAATATGAATGCTACGAGGATATGAGCAGGAGCGACAGGCTTGAAGCTTTGAAGGAGTCCTATCTTGCATATTCCAACGAAACTACAGGCAAGCGTTCCGAGCTTTGCGATACGATGCTTGATGATCTTGAAAAGATCGGGAACGGGACATATGACCCGGGATATTAAGGCATAAAAAAAGGCAGCTGCCCGAAAACAGCTGCCTTTCGTATTTTATATTATGCCTTTGCGGACCACAGGCCGTGGAGATTGCAGTATGCGTAAACGGTATCGAGGACTTCACCCTCGGCAAGCGTGAACTCGGCTTTGGGAGCTTCGCCCGGCTTGAGATATCTTATCTGTCTGCCCTTGTCGGTGGTTATGAGTATCCACTCAATGTAATGGGCATCAAGCATGGGATGCTCTACCTCTCCGACCGTTACGGAAACTTTTGTGCCGTCAACGGTGAATACGGGGATGTGCTTTTCAGTAGCGGCTTCGGTGGTGCCGGGGACGAGCTCTGTCATAGCTTCTCCGCAGCATCTGAGAGCGCAGAAATTCTCGTTGAGATACATAACGCTGCCTCCGCACGCCTTACAAACAAAAAACTTAGGTGTCATTCCGATACCCCTCTTTCTTAACAAATTTTTTCGCAGGCTCTGCGATGAATATATTATACCATACAGGTCGGTATTTGTCAACCGATACAGAGGGGGGAAAGTCTGCAATATTATAAAAGAATAGAATTTAATCTTATTGCATTCCGGGTGTTTCTGTGCTACAATTATATGGATAATAAATATAATTTTCGGAGGTGCGGAAACTTATCATGAAAAACAGAAAATATAGGGGGCTGACGGCTCTTCTGGCGGCGATGGTTATGCTGTCGGGTTGTTCGGGGTCTGACTCAAGCTCGTCGGACAGCAGCAAGAAGGAAGCCGATGCTTCTCAGGCGGAGACCGCTGACAGCGAGACTGATGAAAGCGCTGAGGAAAGCAAACCTGATGAAAAGGAAGACAAGGGCTCGGCTGAGAGGCCGAACTATGATCTGAACGAGAACGAAGGGGTCGTCGGGTTCTCGGCTGAGGGCGGTATCTACAAGGAGGCTTTCTCGCTGGAGCTCAGCGGAGAGGGCGATATCTACTACACCCTTGACGGAAGTGACCCCAGGACAAGCGGCACACGCATAAAGTACGAGAGCGCTGTGGAGATCAAGAGCAGAGCCGGAGACAAGAACGTTGTTTCGGCGGTGCCCACCACTGATATCTCGGCGAACTACAACGAGATAGACTACGGCGAAGGCGGCTACGTCTGCAAGATGAAGAACCCCTCGGACGATGCTGTTGACAAGTGTACGGTAGTCCGTGCCTGTGCGGAAAGCAGCGACGGCAGCGTCACCAAGGCTTTCACGAACACTTACTACATCGGTACGGCAGAGGAGCATATCCCGGGGATCGCAGCAAGCTGCGAGGCTGCCGGAAAGCCTTTGGCGGTGGTGAGCATCAGTGCGAACTACGACGACTTTTTCAATGATGACTACGGCATATATGTCAAGGGAACGAAGTTCAAGGAAAGCTTTCAGGAATATCTGGACAACGGCGGAAATCTTGACTCGGAGGCTGCAAGGAAAGAGATCGACGCGAACTACAAGCAGAAGGGCAAAGCCTGGGAACGTCCCTGCCACATCGAGCTTTTCGAGATGACGGCCGAGGGTGCCGAGACTGTACTTTCTCAGGACTGCGGAGTGAGAGTTCAGGGCAACTATTCCCGTTCCGACCTGATAAAGGGGCTGAGGCTCTTTGCAAGGAAGGACTACGGCGACAACAAATTCCGCTGCGAGATATTCGACGGGCTGAAAAACACC
>CAMVOF010000155.1:0-5767 GCA_947169055.1 uncultured Clostridia bacterium | reverse complement strand
GGTATCCATCAGCGACAGCGGCGATCTCCCACACAGGGGCTACATAGCCTACGATGACGAAGGCACAGCTGCAAAGGAGACCTGGCTGATAAAGGACGGTGTGCTGACAGGCAGGCTCCATGATGCACATTCGGCCTCGGTCATGGGCGAGGAGCTCACAGGCAACGCCAGAGCACAGGACTTCGGCTGTTCGCCTATCGTCAGGATGACCAACACCTGTATGCAGGCAGGCGAGACTTCGCCGGAAGAAATGATCGCAGGGGTAGAGGACGGCATCTACATCGAGAACGTTGTCCACGGCACGGGCTTTTCCACCTTCACTATGGTGCCGAGCCTTTGCTACCGCATAAGAGAGGGAAAGATAGCCGAGCCTCTGAGAGTGAACGTGCTTTCGGGAAGCGTTTTCCAGACGCTCTTCGATATCGACGCTGTGGGCAACGACTTTGAATTCTGCGACTGCTCCACCTGCGGCAAGGGCGGACAGTGGATGCCGGTCTCAGACGCAGGGCCGACTATCCGCGTGAGATCGCTGAGTGTGAACTGAGGGGGTAGGATCATGCAGAAAGAAAAGATTACATCGGTATCTACGATCAGGGAGATAAAGATAGAAGGATCGGGCATCAAGAGCTTCGATAAAAAGAGCTTCAAAAACAACTCCTTCCGCGTGTATGACGGCGGTCTCGTGGGCGTGCAGTTTTTCCAGGGAAACATTGACGAGAAAGAGGGCTACAAAAAAGCTGAGGAAAATCTCTCGCTGAAACGGCCTTACAAGTTCTCCCTTGAAACAGGCAGCCGTCACCGGGACAAGACCGAGCAGGAGTATTCCGACAGGGAGCTTATGGACATAGCCCGCGAAACGCTGGGGCATCTGAAAAAGCACTATCCCGACTTCACTTTCTTCGGTGAGGTATCTGCAAAGAAGGTAACGGAGTCCATGTGCAATTCCCTGGGTCTCGACTATTCCAACACCGACTGCATCGTAAATATGTTGATACAGTATAAGCACAAGGACAGCAAGGACATCTGCGACGGCGACTTCTCTCTTGGACAGAGGACCTTCGAGATGAAGAAGTTCACCGATATGGCGGAGAACTATCTCTCGAATTTCACCAACAATGTGGAGCTGCCCGAAGAGCTGATACTTCAGGCGCAGTATTATCCCTATATCGGGAAGTTCTACGAGTGCCTCAATGCCGAGAATCTATCCCTGGGAACCTCGCTGTTTTCCGGCAAGGTAGGGGAAAAGCTGTTCTCGGATAACTTTACGCTGATGCACAACGTTTCCGACGAGGCTACGTGGTTCACTCCTTTCTATGACGGCGAGGGCGTTGTCCTTCCCGAGGACAGGTTCGTATATATCGAGAACGGCGTTGTGAAAGCCGGCTTTGCCGACAAGCTCACCGCGGACAAATACGGTGTTCCCCACACAGGAAGTGCGGGCCTTAACATGGCGGACATACCCTTCAACGGCAATGTGAGCTTCAAAGTCACTCCCTCGGACAAGACTGTGAAAGAGCTCCTCGGCGGCAGGCTGACAGTTGTTCCCGTGATCGCGGCAGGGGGAGATTTCAACGACAAGGGCGAATATGTTACTCCCGTTCAGAAGGCTTTCCTCTGCGACGGAGAGCGCTTCATAGGAAGTCTGCCCGAGTTCAGTATGCGAGGCAGTTTGTTCGATTTCTTCGGCAAAGATTATATAGGTGTAGGTTCGGACAAGCCTGTGTTCAACGACTATCAGATGCTTGCAAAAATGTCTTACAGCAAATAAAGCTCAAAATATATGCAATACAAAAACGCTCTGTCGGATAATGTTTCCGGCAGAGCGTTCTGCATAAAGATTATTCTGTTTGATGCAGAGTTCAGTCGTTGGTCTTTGTCTCGGCGTCGTGTATCGCCTCGTCAACGTTCTTTGCAAGATCCATATCCTGGAATGCGGAATCGTCGGAGATATACATCTTGAAGCCGGGTGTCACGTCGTAGCTGACTTTTCCCTCGCCCACAGACAAGCCCAGGACATGGCCGCCCTTTGTGCGGTCTTCGCTGACAAAATGGAGATGCCAGCCGGGTGTGTTCAGTCCGCCCATATAATCGGGACAGTAAAGCGCCACAACAGTACCCTCAAGGTCTTCGTAATCGAACTCAACCTGCTCGGCCGCAAGGACTTTATCGAGAGGCTTGTAAGGAGCTTCCTGCTTGGGCTCGCTCCTGACTTTAAGGGTCTTGAAGGTTCCGTCGATCCTTACCATATAGAAGAAGTTCTTGCCGTTTTCCTTGACTATCTTATCAAGCTCCGCCTGTACAGAGGCGAAGTCCTTCACATCCTTGATCTCGAAACTTCCGTCGGTATCGAAGAAGGTAACGTTGGAGAAAGGTATCATCTCATCGTCAGGAACTTCTTCAACTGTGCCGTCAGCCCCTGCACGGTAAACCACGCCGTCGAGCATGATAAGCTCACCGTTTACGCCGTCGAAGGTGCCTATGCCGATATCTCCGCGCTCTTTAAGAGCAGCAACGGAAAGGATGCCGTCATAGTAACCCTGGACAAGGGACTGGAGCAGAGCTACCTGATAAAGGGTCTCGGTGTTGACAGGCACGAGGGTCTCTTCAACGGTATCTGGCGCCTTTTCGATAGTCACGCCGAGGTACTCTTCAAGAGCAAGACCCTTATCGGTGATATCCTTTGCTATCTCGGGACTGCCCACATAGCGGATATGCCAGGGCTCGTAGCTGAACTTTGTAACGTCCTCTTTCTCCTTTGAATAGCGGAGGATAAATCCGTAGTCAGCAAGCTTTGCGTGTATCTTATCCCAGATATCGGTATATTTCACAAGGTCCTCGTTGTAGATAACATCCTTGCCGTCAACATTGAGATAAAGGTCGATAGCCAGTGCAGACTGATGCTCGGAATATCCCGGCACAGCAACATACTGCTTGACGTAATCAAGGCCGTATCTTTCGCGGTAGCGCTGCATTATCTCTTCCTGCTCTGCCACGCTGCGGTAGCCTGTGTCGATGTCGATATGGATGTCTTCCTTTTCGAGGTCTTCTTTCAGCTGCTTGTAGGCTTCCATAGCCTTCTTCTCCACGAACACATCGTAATCCTGAGAATTGGTGAAGCTCTCTATGGTGATTGTGTCTGCCCAGTCATCGGGCAGCTTGTGG
Organism: uncultured Clostridia bacterium; assembly: GCA_947169055.1. GTDB lineage: Bacteria > Bacillota > Clostridia > Oscillospirales > Ruminococcaceae > FB2012. Next base: position 2,605 of record CAMVOF010000155.1, on the reverse strand, counting down.
CCGTATGATGCAAGAACAAGATAGTCCACGCCGTCGATGATATTAGTCGGACGCTCCGCAGGCTCCTCAGCCTCAGACGACTCATCGCCGTCATCAGCGCTTTCAGAGCTGTCGGCTGCGCTCTCGGGAACGCTGTCGGTATTGCTCTCTTCCGTGCTTTCAACAGTGCTCTCGGTATTGCCGGACTTGCTCTCCTTTTCGGACGAGCTGTCTCCGTCGGAACAACCCGACAAAAGCATCGCCGCCACCGCAGCACAAACAAGTAATCTCTTGAATCTCAATTCACACACCTCCGAAGTTGATTAAAGGCAGGCAGAACGCCAAGAGAATATTCCCCGGCTTTCCCTTGCCTTATATCAAATTATATCACATATTGACAGAAAATGCAAGCTTTTGAACGGTATTTTTTGCATTATTGCCGAAAATGCGGCTGGTCGGGAGATGCTTCCGGGGCTTCGGGGGAGGGATTAGGTGTGGGGGGTAAATAAAAAATGCACTCCAAGAAGTGGGTGCTGCGTGGGTGCTGCGTGGGTGCTACAGTCGAATTTTTACCGCTTCTCACCAATTCACTGTATATAACAAAAGCCCCGAAGATACGAGCCTCGGGGCGATTTTGCGTGATATGTGAGATTCTTATTACAGAGAATGGCGACTCTTACGGTTTCTTCTTCCAGCCCCGCGGCTATGTGTCACCTGTGATGTTCCGTTTGGAGAATGGCCTTCAGTCAACAGTCGATGCATTTGTCAATAGCCACACCACACTTTCCAAGACCCATGTTGAGGCCACAGAGACAACTCCGGAGGGCGACATTGACATTCACATTCTGGCTATTGAGACACAAAATATCATCGATGGCATTCAGACCAGTGATGTACCTCAGGATGTAAAGACCCGCGTAGTACCAGAGACTGTGGATCGTGGTAAATTCCTCGTAAACGGCTGTCACCGTCAGGAACTCTGTATCAGTAAGGAGATAAAGGTAGGCGACAAGACTTTCTATCAGGATACCAACAATAGTAGTGAGGACATGCAGGATGTCAACGAGCGTAAGGCTGCCGGGCTCTTCCAGAACGCATTCCCCATTGGTTGGCGCAACAAATGAAAATAATGATTTCCACACACACAATTAATAAAACTTTCTCTACAGCTTTTCTCATGCTGTGTATGGCAACTGCCGTTTTAGGGCAGACCTACACAGTAAAGGGAAAAGTCACTACTGACCACGATGGCGAGGCGGCAAGCTTCGCCATCGTTAGTATCCAAAATCAAGAGCTACGTACACTCTGCGACATCAATGGCCGATTCGAACTGCGTAATGTACCGGCTGGTAAACACACGCTCGAGGTGGAATGTTTAGGCTATGCCAAACTGAAGAAGCCCTTTACAGCCACTAAGAACATAAGTATGCAGCTACAGTTACTGAGTAATAGTTTTGCCTTGCCCGAGTTCGAGGTGATGGCAAAGAAAAGTCGCAAGGGTAAGGTGATTATAGATGAAGCGGCTCTGGAATATATACAGCCCACATCGCTTGCCGACGTGATGCTGTTATTGCCTGGTAGTGTATATAAGGAAAACAACCTGACGCAGTTCTCCCAAATTAGCAGTCGTCAGGTTGGCACTGATGCTAACACATCGCTCGGTGTAAGTATTATCACCGATGGAGCCCCAGTATCCAACGACGGCATTCGTTCGCAATTAGTAGGCATCACCGAGGGCAGCGGTAGCTATGATAGTGAGGTAAGAAGTCGTACCGGCATTAATCAGGGCGCTGATATGCGTATGATATCCACCGACCACATACAGAGTGTGGAGTTTACGCGGGGTATCTCTTCAGCCCGCTACGGCAACCTGTCGAGTGGTATGATCAGTATTTCGTCAAAACACGGTGTTACCCCCCTGCGTGTCCGTCTGAAGACCGACCTGAAAAACAAGCTGATCTATACCGGTAAAGGTTTTCGACTTGGCGAGAAAGCAGGTACACTGCATGCTGGTATCGACTATCTCCACTCTATTGACGATATTCGCGAGGAGATGGATAAATTCTCTCGTCTCACAGGACAGCTCTATTATAACAATAAGGTAAAGGTGGGTAACTATAGTATGAACCTCGACAGTAGGTTGAGCCAGACTATCACCACCAGTAAAATGAAGAAAGACGAACTGACTTACGAGTATGACGAGAGTTACAAGGCTGACTACAGTAGGATAGCACTGATGGTGAAGGCTGGCATGACATTTGGAAAAGCGTGGCTCGACCAATTGGAACTAACCCTTTCAGCTGACTATACGCACGACAAGCCGTCACCGTATGGTACTCTCAGGCACTGGCCCCATGAACATGCCACTGGCTTACGAGGAAGGCGAGCACGAAGGCATCTATTTGCCACGAAAATATTATAGCGACTTTTATATAGACAACCAGCCACTGAACATCTATGCCCAGTTGAATGCCACCTCACGAATTCCATTATTTAGGAACACAATGCTTAACCTGCAGTATGGCGTGGAATACACCAACGTTAAGAATCACGGTGATGGTGCCGTTATTGAAGATGAAACGCGGCCACCGTTTCCTTACGACAACTCTTATATGCGTCCACGACC
>CAMVOF010000154.1:0-5769 GCA_947169055.1 uncultured Clostridia bacterium | reverse complement strand
CTCCCTCAGCTCCCGGGAGATCAAGGAATACTACAACAGCGAGCTCGAGGACTTCGGCCTCGACGGGGCAGGCTTTACTTACTACCCTGCTTCGGCAAGCCTTGATTCCCTTTCCAAGGACAGCCAGCCCCAGGTACTCAAGGATATATCCCTGAAGATCGGCAAGGGCGAGTACGTTGCATTCACAGGACACAGCGGCTGCGGAAAATCCACGACGCTGAAACTCCTTATGTGCATATACAAGCTCGACAGCGGACGCCGTTTCATAGCCGACAGGCAGGGCAATACAGCGGAGCTCACCCCCAAATGGCACAGGCTCTTCGCCTATGTGCCCCAGGGCAACCAGCTGATGTCCGGCACGGTGAGAGAGGTCGTCGCATTTGCCGACAGAGAGCACGACCACGACGAGAAACGTCTGCGCAGGGCATTGAAGATCGCCTGCGCGGAGGAGTTCGTCAACGAGCTGGAAAACGGCCTCGACACAAAGCTCGGAGAGCGCGGAACAGGCCTTTCCGAGGGTCAGATGCAGCGGATCGCCGTGGCAAGGGCTGTGTTCTCGGAGAACCCCGTGCTGCTGCTTGACGAAGCCACCAGCGCCCTCGACGAAAACACCGAGCGCCGGATGCTGGAAAACCTGCGGAGCATGACTGACAAAACGGTAGTCATCGTCACCCACAGACCAGCAGCCCTCGAGATCTGCGACAGGGTGCTGAAATTCACGGAGGACGGGATAAAAGAATAACAAGGCGAAAAGGTACCTCACCCCCTTCGGGGTGAGGTACCTTTTTCGCCCTTTGCGCCTCTGAATCATCTCCCAAAACAAAAAAGACCGGCAATTCTGTCGGTCTTGTCTGTTTGCTTTTGATTATCAGGCACGCTCAACCTTACCGGAACGCAGGCATCTTGAGCAAGCGTAAACGTGGCAAGGAGTTCCGTTCACAACGGCCTTTACCCTCTTAACGTTAGGCTTCCATGCTCTGTTCGTTCTTCTGTGAGAGTGAGACACCTTGATGCCGAAAGTTACACCCTTTCCGCAAAAATCGCACTTTGCCATGATGTTGCACCTCCCTTTCCGTCGTCAATCGTGTACGGCGCCGATTTCGGCTTTTATCCGTGATACCATATTATTATAGCACACTTGATCTGAAATTGCAAGACTTTTTTTGAAATTTCCCCAATTTTTTTCTAAGCAGCGTAAACGCACTCCCGTTCGTCCTTTTTCGGCGGTGTGAGAGCCGTTCTTTCCTCGGGCTCTTCATCCTCGGCTGCGTTGGCAAAATCCTCGCCGGTCTTGTTTATCATATCGTAGTAGATTATCGCGTTGGAGATATTTATCCTCTCCTCGGCGTAATCGGAGTAGAAGTCGATGTAGCTGTCATCCACAGCCCCGTTGTTCGTCCTGTCCGAGATATTGCTTTCGCCGAACTCGGAGGGAGCTCCCTTGAAGATGCCTTCCTTGGCGTCGGAATACAGCGGGTTCGGGTCGTCCTTGTATATCTGGTTGCAGGACGCATACTTCGCAACGTTCTTGTAGCCTCTTACGTCGAAGTAGTTCTCCTTCTGAACGTCGTAGAAAACCGTATCGGTGACGAAGCTGCCGTTGGGGAAGATAACTACGTTCTCCTTGTCCGCAGGCACTGAGAAGATGTCGTGTCCCAGGGCGTAGGTGTTGTTGAAGCCGAACATATTTCCAAGAGTGGGCTGCACGTCGTACATACCCATTACCTTGTCGATCTCCTTGGGCTCTTCAAGGTCCTTGCTCCAGATTATGAAGGGAACACGCCTGTTGAGGTTGTAGTAGAAGTTATCCACGGGGATATATCCCGGGTCGTCCTCGTCCAGCACGGAATCGGTGAAGGGGTCGTAGTTGTAGTAATACTCGAACTCCTCTTCGTCGATCTTTGCGTCGTGGTCGCCGTAAATAACGATCACCATGTCGTCCAGCAGACCTTCGTTATCGAGATCCTCCAGCAGCTGGCCTATGGCCTCGTCCGCATAGTGGACTGACTTGAAATAGCTTCCGAGCTTGGTGTCCTCGAGGAAGGGAGCCGATATCTGCTCCTCTTCTCCCTGGTCGTTCACCTTGCGGTATTTGAAATCGACCTCATAATCGCTGACACGGTCGATGTCGGAGAAGGGCGTGTGGTTCGTCAGCATTATCAGCGTACCCATGAAGCTCTTGTGCTCCTTGGATATCTGCTTGATTATCGGCACCGACTGCCTGAAGAAGGATTTGTCCGAAAGACCCAGGCCTATCATCTCGTCCAGGTCGTAGTCGGTGGAGTAGTTGTAGAACTTATCGTAGCCCAGGGACTCGTGGAGATTCAGCCTGTTCCAGTAGGAGCCGTTGTTGCCGTGCATACTGAAAACATAGTAGCCCATATCGCCGAGCATATTCTGGGTCGTGATATAGTTGCGGTCCCAGTAGTTTATGGAGACCGTTCCGCTTGAGGCAGGCATCAGCGACGAGGAGAATGTGAACTCCGAATCCGAGCTTGTGCCCACGCTTTCCTGAGCGTAGAAGTTGGTGAAGTAAAGTCCCTCAGACGCCAGCTTGTTGAGGTTTGGCGTCAGAGCCTCACCGTTGATGTAGGTGTCCATGGTGAACTGCTGTATGCTCTCGGCATGGATTACCAGCAGGTCCTTGCCCTTGAACATATCGGTATATTCGTTCTCGGTGTTGCCGTCCTCGTTCTTGCTCTTTTCGGTGTAGAACTCGGTGAAGGCCTGCTTGTTGTCGTCATAGCCGAAGACCATGTTCAGCTTTGCGCGGACGCTGGAAATAGTGTCGCTTATCTGGTAGGTGTAAAGGCCGAATGTGCCCAGCACGTATTCTCTGTTCCACTGCTTGGCAAGACGCGAAACGTCAGTGCCCGTCAGCGTTGCAGCAAAGATGCCGCCCGTGCACAGCGCAACTGCAAGTGTCCGCAGGGCATAGCTCCTTGCGATGTGCAGCTCCTGGATGTCGTCGAAATACGTGGGCTTCTTTTTCCTGATATAAACGTAAACGCCTATCTGCGCTATCAGCGACCACAGGAAGAAGAAATGCTTTACCTGTATAAGATTCGTGACAGCTCCCATAACTCCGCCGAGCTGCGAAGCCGTCGATATCAGCGATACCGAGAGGAAGGATTTGTAGTTTTTGTAGTATATCGCATTTCCTGCCGCCAGTGCCGTGAAAATGAAGTTTACGATCATGAAATAGACGAAGCGCCTCTTGGGCTTGAAGCAGTAAGCAAAAAGCGCAAAGAACAGCACCATCGCAATATCGGCAAGCAGCGGCTTGACTACATTGTAGTCGAATTTGACCGTGAAGACCCTCAGCATGAACGAGTTTACTATCGAGGTCACAACAAAGGTTAAAAACATGAGATTGCGGCTCATGTACGTCACAGTCTTTTTTCCGAGTGCCGCGAGTTTTCCCTTCATATTATTTACCTATCTCCTTAACATCTGTCTGTTGTCTCTCTGTTTTTATCTTTTTATAAAGTATAGAAATAATTCCACACAATATATTTTACTTGCTGCGGGGCGAAAAGTCAACTGAAAGACAGAAATTTCAGCTATTTTTCACATTCCTGCGCGGCATTTGCAGGCCGGAGCATACTACTTTTGCCAACATTTTTCAGGCCAATGATGTACAAACCAAGCTATTGTTATTTCTTTTTACGTTTTAATAATCCCGGGCCGAAAAAGGGCACTTCCGAAAAAACATCGGAAGTGCCCGTAAAGTGCATATCATTTGGAGTTTGAAAGGTTCCATCTCATGGGAGCTATACGCTTCGACTTGGTGTTGTCTATCCTCCAGTTGTTGAAGGTAGTGCTGGGGTCGAAGTAGCGGTAGTCCGTCTTTGCCTTAGCCTTGTTGAAGCTGAGACCCACGCCGGGGCTTCTCTGGATAACGGCGCCTATACGGTGATGCTCGCGCTCGTAGTCGAGGATCTGCTTGGCGGTGATTATCTCGGAGTCAGAGACGTTATATACTCCCTCGTATCTTCCGGAGGGTATGGCTATGATGCCCTTGATGAAATCGAGGAGGTTATAAAGGCAGCAGAACGAAAAGCCGTAAAGTCCGTCGTTGTAGATGTAGCCTACGTCGTCCTTGAAATCATATACCTTATCACGGAGGTTCTGCGTGTACTCGGAGGTGTAGATCGGCGCAACTCTGGCGATGACCGGCACCATATCCGCCTTCTTGACAGCCTTCGTCAGCATTTTCTCGCTGAGGAGCTTCATGTCAACATAGTTGGAGCTTCCCTTTTCGGGCGTAGTCTCGCGGATGGGCTCACGTCCCTTCTGCTGTCCGTACACCTGAGTGGTGCTGAGAAGTATAAAGTTTTTAACATTGCTCTTCACCGCAGCCTCGTAGATAAATTTATCACACAGCTTGCTGCGCTTCATCTCGGCATCGGTAACATAGGAATCGAGATCGTTATCGACCGAGCACCCAAGATGCACAACGGTATCTATCTTATTGCTTGCGATGATACGGGAGATCGTGTCCTTGTCCGTTATGTCGCACTGAACGAACGTGTAGTTCGGATCGCTGTTTGTAAGCTCGTTCGGCGAGGAATCGACCGCATAGATCCTGTGTTTTTTCACAAGCAGCGCCTCAGCGCACTTGATACCTATAAACCCGCTTGCCCCTGTCAGGAAAATTGAAGCCAAGCTTTTCATCCCCTTCCCCTATCCCAGCCAAAAAGACCGGGATCAAATAATAAAATTCTGATATATCAGGCATGATTATACGTATATATTATAGCATAATCCGTTAAAAAAGAAAAGACTTTTGTGACCATTTGATGAAAAATTTTCTTTTCTTTATAATTTCACTTGCCTATTTTTGTGAATTGTGATAAAATTGATATGGACCTAAGAGCAATTTATTCGCTCAAACGTTAATTTGTTGTTATTATTTAACTATTTCAACTATTCCGGAAGCCCTTGACGGGCAGTCCGTATCTGCAAGGAGACCTTAAATTGACATTCACCGAATTACTGTTCTTTCTCGGGCTGCTGCCGATCTCTGTGGCAGTTTCCCTCTTCGACAGGAGCTCCGAGTATAAAAACCTGATACTTGTGCTTACCAGCGTGATCTTCGTCTGCTGGGCAAAGCCGCTGAAGGTCTGCCTGATCTTCCTGACGGTGATAAGCGAGTATCTGCTGGGCCTCGGCATCGAGAAGACCAAGCCGAAAAACCGTTCCTCGGCGGCGGTGCTGCTGGCAGTCGATCTGCTGATAAACCTCGGCGTGTTCCTCTGGGTGGGACACAACTATCTGTTCCCGGCAGACAGCAAGCTGCACCTTAGCTCTGCCCTTATCCCCATAGGCGTCGGCTACTATACCGCAAGAGGCTTCTCCTACTGCATGGACGTTTTTGCCGGCAGATGCAAGGCCGAGAAGAACATCTTCTGCCTCATCACCTTCATGGTATCCTTCCATTCCTTTGCAGCCGGTCCTGTTCTCCGCTACGGCGAGACTGAGCCTGCTATCCGCAAAAGGAGCCTCAACGGCAGCTGCATAAACGACGGCCTCGAGCTGCTGGTCTGCGGCCTCGGAAAGACCATTATCCTGAGCCCGGTGTTCGGAAGGATAGCGGAGATCGGCCTTACCCCCTATGAGCGCACACCCTCGGGAGCTTTGATCGGTATGCTGGCGTTCCTGGCGGAGTGCTGGTTCACCTTCACCGGACTCGCCGACATCGCAAGGGCAGCAGGCAGGCTCTCGGGCTTCGACTACCCCGAAAACTACACCGACCTTACCGTCACC
>CAMVOF010000153.1:0-5826 GCA_947169055.1 uncultured Clostridia bacterium | reverse complement strand
TGGAGAAGGCGATGATGGAGTGCGCCACCGTCTATGTGCCGTATCCGTATCCCGAGGACGAGAAGAGCCGCCGCCTGCTCCGCCTCGCACGATGGTCGTTCAAGCGCGTTATATGGGAGGAGGACGACGAGCTATGAGCTTCGTGTTATTCATATTGTGTTTAACCGTATATGTGTTCAGCATGGTGTTTGTCATCCATTTTTTCATTGAAAACAGCATAACCGTCATCCACGATATTATCTACAGGGTGTGCCCCGAGTATTATACCTCCTTCCGCAATAAGCTCTCGCGGCGGTGGCATTGCCTCCAGTACCGCTATCTGTGCCGCCACGAAAAGCGGCTCATAACCGTCAGCGAATACAGCAAAAAGGATATTGAACGCTGCTATCCCTCGGCAAAGGGGAAGATCAGCGTCATCGGCAACGGCTGGCAGCATATCCTGAGTTATACCGAGAATATCCATTGGCAGGAGAAGTATCCGCAACTCAAAGCCGGCGAGTATTTCTTCTCATTGGCGACTCTCGCCAAGAACAAGAACGGGCGCTGGATAATCGAGGTGGCCAAACGCAATCCCGGCCTCACCTTTGCTATGGCGGGCAGGATCTATGAATCCGAGACCGATGAGTTCCCTCAAAACATCCACCTCCTCGGCTTCGTGGACGACGAGGACGCCTGCGCTCTTATCAGGAATTGCAGGGCGTTCCTGTTCCCCTCACTCTATGAGGGCTTCGGGATACCTCCGGTGGAGGCCCTGGCACTGGGCGCTGAGGTCATCTCCTCCGACAGGACCTCGCTTCCGGAGGTGCTGGGAAACAGCGTGCACTATATCGATCCGCTGGACTACGACTGCGATCCGGAAGCCTTGCTCTCCCAGCCCTGTGAAGACAGGCGAGCCGTGCTTGACCGTTACAGCTGGGATAGCTCTGCTGAAAAGCTGCTTGCTCTTCTGAGAGAATACTGATAATACAGAGGTGACTGATATGAACACCTACGGCGTAATAATGGCAGGCGGGAGCGGTACGCGCTTCTGGCCGCTTTCAAGAGGTAATACCCCCAAACAGCTGCTGAACCTTACCGGCAAGGATCTTATGATCAACGAGGCTGTGGACAGGCTTTCCTATATCGTTGACAACGAGGATATCTTCATCGTTACCAATTCGGCGCAGCAGAGGGCCATAGCCGGCGCCACCAGAGGCAGCGTCAGGGGAGACCATATCCTCACCGAGCCCGTTGCCCGTAACACCGCCGCCTGTATAGGCTATGCCGCTATGGAGATAGTGAAGAAATATTCCGACGGAGTTATGGTCATAACCCCCGCCGACCACTTCATCAAGGATACCACCTCCTTCACCAGGTTACTTAACAAGGCGGCGCGTATGGCCGAGACCGCGGAGAAGCACATGACCATCGGCATCACCCCCGCCTATGCCGCCACCGGCTTCGGCTATATAAGATCCGGCGATGAGATCCCCGGCGGCGCAAGAACAGTCAGGGAGTTCAAGGAAAAGCCCGACCGCGATACCGCCCAGGTATATCTGGGATCCGGGGAGTATCTCTGGAACAGCGGGCTTTTCATCTGGAAGGCCAGCACCATCCTCGAAAGATTTAAACGCTTCATCCCCGATATCTATTCCGGGCTTGATCGCATCGGCGAAGCTATGGATATGGTCAGCGAAAGGGAGGTCAGAGGAACGGTCTATAAGGAGATCCGCAGCATCTCGGTGGATTACGGAGTAATGGAGCCCTCCGCAGCAGCAGGGGACGTCCTGGTCCTCCCCGCCGAGATCGGCTGGAACGACGTCGGCAGCTGGGATATGCTGGAGATCCTCCAGGGCAGCGACGAAAAGGGCAACGTCAAGGTCGGCGACGTTGTTGCAGTAAACACCGAGGATTCCGTCCTGTTCTCCTCAAAGAAGCTGGTAGCCGCCGTGGACGTCCGCGGCCTTGTAGTGGTTGAGACCCCCGACGCCATAATGGTCTGCCCCAAGGATAAGGTGCAGGATGTTAAGCTGATAGTCGAGGAGCTGGCCCGAAGAAAAAGATCCGATATCCTCTGAAACAGGAGATGCATAAATGGACAGTATGAAGGGTTGGAAAGCTCAATGGTTTCAGTGATCATTCCGGTATATAATGTGGAAAAATACATGAAGCAGTGCGTAGAAAGCGTTCTGCGCCAGACATATAAGGATCTGGAGATCATTCTTGTTGATGACGGCTCGACTGATAGCAGCGGAGCGCTCTGCGATGAATATGCGCTCTCGGATGACCGTATTACTGTCATCCATAAAGAAAACGGCGGACTTTCCGATGCAAGGAATGCAGGAATGGCTGCCGCTCACGGAGAGTATATTTATTTCCTCGACAGCGACGACTATATCAGAAAAGATACGATCGGGCAGCTGTTGGATCACGCAAAAAAAGAGAAAGCAGATATGGTATTCTTCAGTGCGCATTGTTTTTCTGACAGTTGGATCCCGGTGTCTGAAAGTATGACGGTGAAGCATCGTTACGAAACAGATCTCGGTGAGCGTGTCCTTGTAAAAAGGTTTGAGAATGAGGAGTGGTTCTGCAGTGCGTGGCTGCATTTTTACAGAGCAGACTTTCTGAAGAGAGAAAACCTCCGTTTCGTAAAAGGCCTGCTCTATGAAGATCTTATGTTTTCGGGAACAGCTTATCTCCGCCCGTGCAGGATCGCTGCTTTGAATAAACAGCTGTACTGTTACCGTCAGCTGCGCAAGGGCTCGATCATGAACAAAAAGCCTGTAAAAACCAATTTCGATTCCTTCTTTTATATTGCAAGAAGATACGTTGCAGAAAAGAAAAGGATCCCCGAAGGAACGGTACAGGAAACAGGCATTGAGTATCTGATAAGATACTCCTTCAACAGATGCGTTATGACCTACTGTGATATGAAACGCTCCGAACGTAAAAAAGTCAAAAAGGCATTTGCCTTTATAAGAAGAGAAACAAATGATCTTAAGCGCGTCGATTGCAGAAAGCTTAAACTTACTTTGAAATATCCCAGGCTCTGGTTAATTTATTACCGCGGGATAAGAAAGCCTATGAAATATCTGATAAAGCTGATAAGGACTTAAAATGATCAGGATTTCTTGTCAGGACAAATGCAGCAGGAAACAATAATAGTCAAAAGCTTGCAAAAAGGAAAAGAATCGATATCCTCTGAAACAGGAGATACATAAATGAACAGTATGAAGGGTTGGAAAGCTCAATGGTTTCAGTGATCATTCCGGTATATAATGTAGAAAAATACCTGAAGCAGTGCGTAGAAAGCGTTCTGCACCAGACATATAAGGATCTGGAGATCATTCTTGTTGATGACGGCTCGCCTGATAACAGCGGGGCGCTCTGCGATGAATATGCTCTTGCAGATGACCGCATAACTGTTGTACACAAAAAGAACGGCGGGCTTTCCGATGCAAGGAATGCCGGAATGGCTGTCGCTCACGGAGAATATATTTTTTTTCTCGACAGCGACGACTATATCAGAAAAGATACGATCGAACTGCTGTTGGATCGTGCCAAAAAAGAGAATGCAGATATAGTCTTTTTCAGTGCGCATTGTTTTTCTGACAGTTGGATCCCGGTGTCTGAAAGTATGACGGTGAAGTATCGTTACGAAACGGATTCCGGCGAGCGTGTTTTTGTAAGAAGGTTTGAAAATGCGGAATGGTTCTGCAGTGCATGCCTGCATTTTTACAGAGCAGATTATCTGAAAAGAGAAAACCTGCATTTCGTAAAAGGCCTGCTCTATGAAGATTTTTTGTTTTCGGGAACGGCTTATCTCCGTCCGTGTAGAATTGCAGCATTGAAAAAACAGTTGTATTTTTACCGTGAGAAGCGCACCGGCTCAATAATGAACAAAAAGCCCGTTAAGATCAATTTTGATTCATTCTTATATATAGCAAAATACTTCGTCTCTGAAAAGAACAAAGTCCCGGAGGGCTCTGTTTCACAAAAAGGCTGTGAATATCTGATCAGATACTGCTTTAACAGATGCGTTATGACCTACTGTGATATGGAGCGCTCCGAACGTAAAAAAGTCAAAAAAGCTTTTTCGTTTATAAGAAGAGAAACATATAAGCTTGATCATATAGACTGCAGTAAACTGAAACTGGCAATAAAGTTCCCGAATCTCTGGTTCATTTATTACAAAGGCATCAGAAAACATGCTAAATATCTGATTGATCTGATCAGAGCATGAAAGGAAAGAATACTATGTCCAAATCAAAAGGCTATTATATTATTGAAGGTGAAAGAAAGGATCTCATATCGGCTTATCCCGGTGTAATGAAGAAGATCGATCAGCAAATGATCATACTGGAAGAGCACTTTGAAATGCATACGCTGTTCCTTGAACAGAAGGGTGGCAAGATAGCCAAAAGGATCCTCCCTGGTTCAAGACTGTACCAATGGGAAAAGCTCATAAAGGAGATCCGAAAGCCTGTGTTTATTTATATCAGAAAGCCGGGCCTTGATAAGGGTATCGTTTTTTTTCTGAAGGCAATAAAGAGAAGATATCCCGGTACTGCAGTCATTCTTGAAATCCCGACATACCCTTATGCGAAGGAACTGTATTCGCACAATATCAAAAACTATCCTCTGTATATCAGAGATATTCTTACACATAAGCAGCTGAAAAATTATGTTGACAGGATAGTGACTTTCAGCGAGGACAAAGAGATCTTCGGTATCAGAACCATTCCGATAATGAACGGCATAATCGTTGACGATATCAGACCGAAGCAGCCAAAGGGGGAAAGTTCGGAGATACATCTGCTCGCTGTTGCTACATTTCAAAAATACAACGGCTACGAGCGTGTGATACAGGGAATGGGAGATTATTACTCTCAGGGCGGAGACCGAAATATCATCCTCGATCTTGTGGGCTCCGGAGATGTGCTTGAAGAGTACAGGGAGCTTGCGGAAAACCTCGGCATACAGGAGCGCGTACGCTTCCACGGCCCCAAATACGGCGAAGAGGCAGTTCCCTATTTCCACAATGCGGATATCGCCCTCAGTGTTTTCGGATGCTATAAAAACGGGATCTTTCTCTCGTCGGCTCTGAAAATACGCGAATATCTTGCCTACGGCCTTCCTATAGTAAGCGGTGTCAAGGAAGATATTTTTGCTGCACACCCCTTTCCCTATTTTCTTCGTTTCAAAAACGACCCCTCAACCGTAGATATGAAAGCGATCCTGCGGTTTTACGACAAATGCTATAACTCAGACAGAAACTGCGAACAACTCATCAGCGAGATACGCAGCTATGCAAAGAAATATGCTGATATGACAAGGACATTCTCTCCGGTAACTGATTATCTATTGAATGTTCTGAAACAGCAGTGAACCGGAGGATCATCTCTGTTACGGAGGAATATCATATGAAATATGCACTCATAGGCTGCGGGCGCATCTCGCCAAACCATATTGCCGCGGCAAAGGCCAACGGACTTGAATTTGCCGGGCTTTGCGATACCGATGAAAAAAGTCTGCACGATAAGGTCGTCAAGTTTGAGCTTCATGGCGTCCATACCTACAGCGACTACAGAGAGATGCTTGAAAAGGAGAATCCCGAGCTCGTTGCTGTGGCTACGGAGTCCGGCAAGCATGCAGCTATAGCACTTGATTGTATAGAAGCCGGATACAATGTGATAATAGAAAAGCCCATAGCCCTTTCGCTGGCCGATGCCGATGAGATCATACGCAGAGGAAAGGAAAAGGGAGTAGTCGTCTGCGCAAATCATCAGAATAGGTTCAACAAGTCGGTGCAGAAGATACGCGAGGCGGTGGAAAAGGAGCGCTTCG
>CAMVOF010000152.1:0-5887 GCA_947169055.1 uncultured Clostridia bacterium | reverse complement strand
GTGCTGAGACCTATCTGTACCTCACCTGCGAGGGTATTCCTCTTACCGCAAGAGTATCGCCCAGATCTACCGCTCGTCCTCAGGATGAGATCAAGATCGCTCTCGATCCCAACAGGATCCACCTGTTCGACAAGGACACAGAGAAGACTGTTATCAACTGATAGCTTGAAACAAACAATATCAGCCCTTCCGTTTCGGGAGGGCTGTTGTTTTAGAAACGGGGGATAAATATGAAAAGAAAAATAGCTGCACTTATCACAGCCCTTTGCCTGTGTGCAGGGGCGCTGGCTTCCTGCGGGAACAGCGACAGTTCGGCCTCAAAGGCAGAAAGCTCTTCCAAGGCTGAGACCGAGCAGAGTCCCGAAACCGAGCCGGAGTCTCAGGAGGACGAAAGCTCCGAGCCGGAAAAGCTGCCCGAGACCGACGAGGAATGGCATCAGGCCATGATAAACAAGTCGCTGGTCACCCTCGGGGCAACAGCTCCGATGCAGGAGAAGATCAAAAAAGCTCAGAAGGGCGACACCGTGACCGTAGCCTATCTGGGCGGTTCCATAACCGAAGGCATCTCGGCAGGCAGCGACCTCTGCTATGCAAAGCTGTCCTATGAGTATTTCGCCGAGAAATTCGGCACCGGCGACAACGTCAAATACGTAAACGCCGGCCTCAGCGGAACACCCTCCACCCTCGGCAACGTCAGGCTGCAAAGAGATGTCCTCGACTACGACCCGGACATCTGCTTTATCGAGTTCGCGGTGAATGACGGCACGAGCGAGGATTACCAGGCAGCCTACGAGTCCATCGTGCGGACGCTCCTGGAGAAAAACGTGGCCGTGGTGCTGCTGTTCTCTGTCACAGCCGACGACTACTCCGCACAGGACTACATGAAGGAGATCGGCAAGACCTATCAGGTGCCGATGATCTCCTACTGCGATGCTCTGAGGTTCATGTTCGAGAACGGCAGGATGAAGTGGGAGGATTTCTCCGACGACAAGAGCCACCCCAACGTGGGCGGACACGCTCTCGTGGCGGAAATGGTGGATCACTACTTCGATGAGGCAGCAAGTGCCGAGACTGTCGAAGCTCCGGCAATGCCCGAGCCCATGAACATGATGTGCGTGACAGGCATAGATATGCTTGAAAACGACGGCATCGAGCCCGCAAGCGCCGGCAGCTGGGAGGAAGGCTCGACTATATCCCGGTTCACAAAGGGCTGGACCTACGACCCCGACGGAGACAACGAGCCTCTTATCTTCAAGTTCCCGGGGAAGTTCGCCTATCTTGTGTATAAGGAAGTGGGCAGCGGGAATTTCGGCACCCTGCACGTCAGGATAAGCTGCGACGGTGAGCTCTACGACGAAAAGGACATCGTCACCGTGACAAAAAGCGGTTGGGGAAATCCCCAGGTAAGCCTGCTGGGGCTTCAGGTGGCGGATAAGGATTATGAGATCGAAATAACCATGGCAGAGGGCAGCGAGGACATGAAGGGCGAGATCCTTGCCGTTGCGCACAGCTGATGTTTTTGTGCAGAATGCACAAAGATAGCTTAGGTTTCTTCTTTAGTATAGACAAATCAAAGTCGATGTGCTATAATAATATCAATGAGCGGCGGAGCTTATGTTTCCGCAGAAACTAACGAAAGGAACCTTGTAATGCTGCATGAAAAATCCTGTGGCGCGATCGTGTACAGAAAGTATCACGGTAACACGGAGATATTGCTTATAAAGCATATCAACAGCGGTCATTGGTCGTTCCCGAAAGGTCATGTTGAGGGAAATGAAACAGAGATCGAAACTGCCAAGCGAGAGATCCTTGAGGAGACGGGCATAGAAGTGAACCTGGACCCCACCTTCCGCGAGATAGTTTCCTACTCTCCGCGAAAGGACACGCAGAAGATCGTCGTGTATTTCATAGCCAAGGCAAAGAACACCGACTTCGTCCCCCAGGAGGACGAGATCTCCGAGATCAAATGGGTGGAGATCGACAGAGCCGGACAGGTGCTTGCCTACGAAAACGACCGCAGCATCGTGAACAAAGCCAAAAAATTTATTATTTGAACAACAAAAGCTGTCTCGTGAATGAGGCAGCTTTGTTGTTTTTTCTGATCTTTTTTAAGCGCACGCCTAAAGCTATGCTCTGAACAGTAAATATCTGCACGCTCTTTTTGGGGGCTTTCCGATCGGTCGCAGCGGCGACAGCGCTTGACACGGTCGCAGCGGCGACAGCGCTTGACGCGTGACGCAAGCAGAGCTTGCTTACGTTGAGTGAAAGGGGACGTTTCCCACGCGAGCAAAGCCTTGTGGGAGTTGGATTACGCTTAAAGCTATGTGCAATAGTATAAATTTTCGCACGGTCGCAGCGGCGACAGCGCTTGACGCGTGACGCAAGCAGAGCTTGCTTACGTTGAGTGAAAGGGGACGTTTCCCACGCGAGCAAAGCTTTGTGAAATAATAATTCACGCCAAAGAAATGTGCTGAATTATAAATCGTTGTACGCTCTGTTGGGGGCTTTCCGATCGCCCCCAAACCCCTTCGGCATAACATCTCAATATAATATTAAGCAAAAAGCTGCCTCTTTTCAGGGGCAGCTTTTACTGTGCTTTTTATCTTGCGGAAACTGGTTTTCCGTATTCTTTATAGACTATTCTGTCGTCATTACTGATTACTATATATACGGATATATACTGCGTCCGTCGATCACTATATCGGTGTTGTCGGGAGAATACTCCATTATAAGTGCTTCAAGCTCTTTAATATCATCCTGGGATATCTCTATCGTGGTGTTATAGCCGGAGAAGTTCCCTGTCACTTCGTTATATCGGTTGCAGTAAATATAGATGCTGGTGTCGTAATAATCCTCTGCCATTGTATCGTAAAACAGCATATCGTAGTAATCGGACAGCGAACGCGACTGCTTGCTGCGGCTGCGTGCGTCGTCTATCAGCTTATCCACAAGCTCGGTGTGATCGCCTTCATTAAAGTTGAAGAAAAACTCTCTGTGCGATGTCCTGTCCGTGATAGTGATATCAACATTGCATTTCTCACCGAGATCCTTCGCCGGCTTGTCGTAGGACTTGCCGAAGCCCTGGGTGATAAAGGCGGCATAGCCTATGCCCATGACGATGAACAGAGCCGCGGTGTAGTGCATGAGCTGGAAGCCGAAGCTTCGCAGTGTGAGTTTTCCTCTCTGGGCCGAGGTGCTTATGATGACAAAGCCCAGCAGGCTGAAGATTATGCCGTAGTAGAACTCGTTGAACATCGTTGACGTCAGCACGGCGGAAACGCCGAGATATACAAAAGCATAGTAGAAGGGCCGGTGCACGAAGGGCTTGCCTGTCTGCAAACCGTCGCGGCGTTTGTATATCCTGAGGGTAAGGAACACGACCCCGACCCAGATCAGGACATTTACAATGGTGGATATGATGAACTCCGCGCTGATGTTGTAGAAAGATGCATACTCGAACAGGCTGCTCTCATCGTAGAGCACTATAACAGGGAACAGAGCCCAGGATCTGAAAGCAGTGCTCAGATTAGTGCCCACGTTTGCGGTGTTTGCTATAACATTCCCGTAGAATGCAGCAGGCAGCAGAGTGAGTATCGCCGAGAAGATCACAGGGGTGTAGATGCACTCGGCAAGAGAACCGCAGCAGCACACACAGAATACCGCAACGGCGTCAATAAACACCAGTGCCGTCAGCAGCAGTATAGCATAGATCACAAAGCCCTTCATGGTCCGGCCGCCTATCAGTATCATCGCCGCGGTCAGCACTACGGCCTGTGAAGCCGCTATGGGCAGGATGTGATACTTCACTATCGCCAGTATCTTTGCGAGATAACGCTCTGACGAGCTCATGGGAAGGGAGAACTCAACGTCCGCGAACTGGCGGTTGTAAAGCTCCTTGAAAAGCGGCGGGATAAGAAATACTCCGCAGCCTATGGAGATAAAGAAGATGAAGGTGCTCAGGCGGTAAATATCGCTGTAGCCGTAGCGGAGAGTACCCACCGCCGCCAACTGGAAGATCGCAAGTACCGTTGCAACAGCCGCCGAGATGATGATAACTATCCTCGGTTTGCGGCAGTTGACCGCAAGAGCCTTTGAATACGCCCTAATTCTCTGTGATGAGGTCTGTGCCATAGCCCTTCACCTCCAGTTCGTAAATGAATATCTCTTCGAGGGTCAGCGGAACGCTTTCCGTCATCGAAGGCGAGATCGCTTTCAGCTTTTCCACAGCCTCCTGCTCGGAGCAGCGCAGAACGAGCTGGAACACGCTTCCGAGGGAGCTTATCTTCATAACGCTTATCCCCTGCTCCTCCAGCATCCTGCGGAGACCGTCGCTGTCCGTGTCCTTGTCTCTTATCACCAGCTGCACCTTGCAGAAGCCAGTTCTCAGCTTGTCGAGCTCGCTTGCAAAAAGCAGCTCACCCTTGTGCAGCAGCATCGCAGAGTCGCAAAGCTCGCTTATCTCGGTGATGTTGTGGGACGATACTATCAGCGAGGCTTCTCTGTCGAATATCTCGTCGGTTATTATCTGCTTCACCATTTTTCTCATGGCCGGATCCAGCCCGTCAAAGGCTTCGTCGAAGATGAGATACTTCGTGTTGGCAGCAAGGCCGATAGCAACTATCGCCTGCCGCTTCATACCCTTCGAGAATGTGCTCAGGCGCTTGTCTTTGGGAAGATCAAGGGCTTTCAGCACGCGGTCCAGAGTCTCCTTTGAAAAATCCTTGTAGGCTCCGCTGTAAAAACGGCTGAGCTCGTCTATGGTGTAGTTCGTGAACTGGGTCGTCTCGTCGTTGACGAAAAAGAGCTTTTCCTTTGCGGCAGGGTTGTCGAACACCGGCTGTCCGTCAATGAGAATCTGTCCCGAACGGGGACGGTAGATGCCGCTCATAAGGCGCATCAGCGTGCTTTTGCCTGCTCCGTTGGAGCCTAAGAATCCGTAGATGCAGCCCTCGGGGATATCAAGGCTCAGGTCCTTTACGGCGTATTCTATCCCGTTTCCCTTGCCTGCGTCAAAGCTCATGCAGATGTTTTTTATCTCTATCATACTCTTCACTCCTTGCTCTCTTTGTTCTTTTCAGGGCTCATTTCTCTTATCATCGCGATAAGCTCCTCCTCGGAAGCTCCGGCAGCCAGCGCTTCCCTGACAGCAGCCCTGAAAGCCTCGGTGAAACGCTCAGAGGCCTTTCCCTCGTGCTTTGCCACAAAGCAGCCCTTGCCCTGCAGCGAATAGATTATGCCGTCGGCCTCCAGCTTGCTGTATGCCTTTGCCACTGTGTTTGGGTTGAGCTGCAGCTGCTTTGCAAGCTCCCTTGCCGAAGGCAGCCTGTCGCCCTCTCTCAGCAGACCGCTTGCGATATCCCTGCAAACGCTTCGGCAAAGCTGCTCGAATATCGGAGCCCTGTCGGTGGGGTCAAAGCTTATCATACGATCACCTCTTTTTCTTTTATAGTAAACGTCATTAGAAATTGCACTTTGCGAAGGAGTAAAAGTTCGGTATATGCTTTTGCGAAGTTCGCAAAGCAGCAATTTCAATGTCGTTTAATATAGTTTCCTTTGTTTTCCTTTGTTTTGTTCTGCACACAGTTCTATCTGTATTAGGTGTACTATTCCGCGTAGTACACTTAGAGCATACACCCTCCCCCCCGATTTGTCAAGCAGGAAGCTGATTTTTCAGAAGAATGCACAAAGACACAACACCCTGTTTGGTGGAAACCAACAACAAAACACCGCATGGCTGCTGCGAAAGGGCAGGGTCATGCGGTGTTATTGTCTGTGCTCCGACAAAGCTTCTACCGTGTGCACTGTCGTGCACAGGGCGGCTTTTATGTTTGACCGGGCAAGGGGAAGCCCTCTCTTGCAGGGCTTCCCCTCTTTTCAAACAGTCCAC
>CAMVOF010000151.1:0-5897 GCA_947169055.1 uncultured Clostridia bacterium | reverse complement strand
ACGACGTTCAGATCGCTTGCGGTGATGTTATAAAGCGACTCGGCAGGGCCGATGATCTTAACATCAGGCAGCTGCTTTGTCTCGATATCCACTCTCTTGCCCGAAGGCAATCCAACGACTTTGACGTCGTTTGACGGGATAACAAGGGTCTTGTATGAATAGTTGTTCTCATCAAGGCCTACGGTCAGGACGATGTCGGAAACGCCTGTCTGATTCACTTCGCCCGAAGAGAGCTTGTCATTGATATTGAAGGTGAATGTCTTGCCGAAATCAACATCGTTCATCGAGACTGTGCCGATAGTCAAATGCTGCTCGGAGACATCTGTCAGAGCTGCGGTAAGCACGCTGAGCTCGGTCTCCGAAAGCTCGTAGGGCAGGGTCGAAGGCTTGAAGCCCGGCGGACAGTCGGTAAACTCAACGTCAAGCTTTAAGGTCTTTTTCTTGTAGATACCGAAGGTCACATCGCAGCCCTTGAAGCCCGGCAGGCTGAATCCAGCTCCTTTCCTTCGCTGTCGTAGAACTTCAGAGTTTCGGTATGTATGGCAGTGTCCTCTTCAAGGACGGTATTATCTTCAACGAAAGCCGTTACCTTGGCGACCTTTGAAAGCTCGCTCTCGGGGCCCTTGACTTCGACTGTAGAGGGCGAAACGATGGTATTATAGACCGTCATGCCCGTTTTTGCTGAGATGTCGGGAGCCTCGGCCTCAACATCGAAGGTGCTCTGGTCGATATGGACGAAGGTCACGTCCACAGTTTCGGGAGAAACAGAGACCACGCTTACCGCATCGGAGGAATGGGCCGACTTGACTTCAATATCCAGGGAATAGGTGCCTTCCTTTGTTACCTCGTCGAGGTTCACTGTTGCAACAAGGTCGTTCGCACCGTAGCTTCCGATCTCGTAGTTCATTCCCTTGATCTCCACATCCACGGAGATATCCTTGTAATTCAGGGCTTCGAGGCCCTTTTCGTCAGCAAGGGTGCCGTCCATTGAGAAAGAAACGGGAACGCTGGTTATGGTCTTGTTTATCGTGGGGTACTGGGTGATAGAAAGTATCAGCCATACGATTATCGCAAGGACGACGGCAAGTATCCGCAGAAAGAAATCGGAGCTTCTGGTCTTGAGGGTCTTTTTTGATCTGGAGCTTGACTTTACTTTTTCCATTTCGATTTCACCCTCCCTGCAAGAGAAGCGTCATAGACCTGATCCTCGTTGCCCTCGGGCATAACTCGCAGGTAAAGGAGCTTCCTGAGACTTTCTCTCGTATAGCCGCGGGTGAGTTCGCCGTTCTCGGCTATAGAGACTGTGCCTGTTTCCTCAGACACAACGATAACGACGGCGTCGGAATTCTCGCTCATGCCTATTGCAGCTCTGTGGCGAGAGCCAAGCTGCTTGGCGATAAGCTCTTCCTTCTGGGGCTTGGGCAGGAAGCAGCCTGCCGCAAGGATCATGCCGTCACGGATTATAACTGCTCCGTCGTGGAGCGGGGTATTCGGGAAGAAGATATTTCCCAGCACAGCGGCAGAAGGGGTGCAGTTTAAAACTGTTCCCGTTGCTATCTGCTCGCCCAGCTTAGTCTTTCTTTCAAATATTATCAGAGCACCTGTGCGCGTTTCCGAAAGATCGACAACGGCATCGCACACGGCGTTTATGCAGTTTTTGATCTTTACGATCTCCTCTTCCTTATCGCCCGGATTGAACAGGGTCAATTGTGTTATCTTTGAACGTCCCATTTTTTCAAGTATGCGCCTGAACTCCGGCTGGAAGAGAATGATGATCGCCAAGAAGCCCCAGTTGAAGAGTATCTTCAGCAAAAATCTCATAGTCTGGAGGTTCAGAGCCACAGAGACGAGATAGAAAGCGATGAGCAGCAGTATGCCCTTGACGAGCTGCTGCGCACGGGTCTCGCGGATTATCTTTATACCGTGAAAGATAAGGTAGCTGAGTATAGCGATATCTATTATATCAGCCGGACGGATCGATTTGAAAACATTTATGACCGAAAGCAGAGCCTCTCTTATCGCATCCATCATTATCTTTCACCACCTTTGCGCGGAAACGTTTCCGAAATTATGATATATATTTTTATTTTAACATATCTATTCTAAAAGTTCAATAGCCAGCAAAAAAATTTTACAACATTTTTCTTTTTTTTAATTCCCCCACCAGCTTTCAATAGGAGTAGAAGGCGACCTTCGCCAGGCCTCCCCGTAGGGGAGGCAGGTGCCTTTGTGAATGAGGTCGCGTTGATGCCGTTGGGAGGGGCTTTTTTAATTCCCCCACCAGCTTTAAACAGGAGTAGAAGGCGACCTTCGCCAGGCCTCCCCGTAGGGGAGGCAAATTGGTGCTCTTTTGCGATTTAAGCAGAAACATAAAAAAGCCTCCCCTGAAAGGGGAGGTGGCACGACGCAGTCGTGACGGAGGGGTTCTGTCACGGCAAAATATTACTCCGGCTTTATCTGCATTATTACATCGCAGAGGCGTTCGGTCTGGGAGAGGTTGTTGAACACCGAAGGCGAGAAACGAACTGTTCCCTGCCCCACCGTACCCAGTGTGTTGTGGGCAAGAGGTGCACAGTGGAGACCGCCTCTCAGGGCAAAGCCTTTGTCGGAAAGCTTTGCGGCTGTGATTTGAGAGGACATTTTGCCGATGTTGAAGGAGACTATGGGCAGGAAACTGCCGCTGTCTCTGTATATCTTTATATCCTCCCTTTGGGACAGCCTTTCGATGAAGCGGGTGCAGAGGGCGTTCTCGTGGGCGAAGATGTTCTTTATCCCCTTTGCCCTGACGAACCGCAGGCCTTCTCCCAGGCCGATTATCCCCACGGTGTTCAGCGTGCCGCTTTCCAGCTTTTCGGGCATGAAGCCGGTCTGCTCCAGGCTTGCGGAGGTAGCTCCCGTTCCGCCTTCGATGATCGTTGAAAGTGGGTACTCGCCGTTTGTGATGAGCAGGCCTGTTCCCGTCGGGGCGTAGAGTGATTTATGCCCCGAGGTACAGATGAAGTCGAAGCCGTCGCTCAGAGAAAGCTCCATGACTCCTGCCGCCTGGGAGCAGTCGCAGATAAAGCAGAGCCCTTTCCTTTTGCAGAGGGCAGCTATTTCCTTATAGGGCAGGACTTTTCCCGTAACGTTGGATGCTGCCATGCAGCAGATGCACTTGGTCTTGGCGTTTATGAGGCTCTCTATCTCTTCGAGGGTACGGGCATCGTCCTCATAGACCCTTGCCACGGAAAAGGTCACTCCCCTTGTCTTTGAAAGGGCATAGACCGGCCTTGCAACGGAATTATGCTCGAGGGAGGAGATTATGATATGACCGCCGTACTGCATTATGCCCTTTATGGCCATGTTGAGGGCGTAGGTGCTGTTATGGGTGAAGGCAACGTTCTCTGTCTCGGCTCCGAACATTTCTGCCGCGAGCTCCCTGACCTCAAAGACCTTCTGTGCCGCAAGGAGGGACAGTGCGTGTCCGCTCCTGCCGGGATTTCCCCCGTATCGGGCAACTGCCGCATCCACGGCATTCCTGACGGACCGGGGCTTTGGGAAGCTGGTGGCCGAGTTGTCAAAATTTATCATATTATTCATCATATTCTCCCGATAACGCCTTTGTGCGGTATTTTGTGTGAATTGAGGATCGAAGCTATCTCCTTGGGGTCGTCTCTGACAGCTATTGAATAGCCGCAGCCGGTGCCTGTGTTTTTCGGAGTTCTGACGACCTCGCAGTACATCCCCATGCCGGCAAGAAGGGCTCTTGCTTTCATAGCATAGGTTATGGAGGTCATAGCAATAAGATGCTTTTGCATTTTTACACCACCTGTATTCATTATACATCTTATACTATTCATATCTGCTCCGGATTGTGAGACGCAAAAAGACCCGAAGGCATAAGCTGCTTTCGGGTCTGTTATTCCTCAAACTGGGAGTTGTAGAGTTCGGCGTAGAAGCCTTGCTTCTGCATGAGAGTTTCGTGGCTGCCCTGCTCGACGATCGTTCCGGAGCGCATAACGAGGATGTGGTCTGCTTCCCGGATAGTGGAAAGTCTGTGTGCGATGATGAAGCTCGTTCTGCCCTTCATCATCTCAGCAAAGGCTTGCTGTATGAGGATTTCCGTTCTTGTATCTATGGAAGACGTTGCTTCGTCGAGAATGAGCATAGGCGGCAGAGAGAGCATCACCCTTGCTATACAGAGCAGCTGCTTCTGCCCTTGTGAAAGCGAGCCGCCTTCCTCTCCTATGACTGTATCGTAGCCCTGGGGAAGGCGTTCGATAAAGCTGTGGCAGTGAGCGTGCTTTGCGGCTTCAACAACTTCTTCGAGAGTTGCATCGGGTCTTCCGTAGGAGATATTCTCACGTACCGTTCCTGTTTTGAGCCATGTTTCCTGAAGCACCATGCCGTAGCAGGAGCGCAGTGAATCTCTTGTGATCTCCGTAACGGGATGACCGCTCATGACTATCTGTCCGTCGGTCACATCGTAGAAGCGCATAAGGAGATTTATAAATGTGGTCTTGCCGCAGCCTGTGGGGCCGACTATGGCTATATGCCGTCCGTTTTCCACAGAGAGGTCGAAATTGGTTATAAGCGGGACCTTCGGGTCATAAGAGAAGCTTACGTTCTCGGCTCTGAGCGTTCCTTCCGGCTCTCTGAGGACTATGGCGTTCTCCGGGTCGGGAGCTTCCGGCTGTTCGGAGATGAGGTCGAATGTTCTCTTTGCGGAAGCGAGTGCGCTTTGCAGCTCGGTGATGACGCCGGAGATCTCGTTAAAGGGCTTGGTGTACTGGTTGGCGTAGGTCAAAAAGCAGGATAACTGTCCCACGGTAAGCACTCCGCCTATGGACATGAATGCTCCGATAACGCCCACAAAGCAATAGACAAGGCCGTTTACGAATCTTGTGGAGGGATTCGTCAGGGACGAGAAGAACACCGCCTTGACCCAGATCTTCTTGAGATCGGCGTTCAGCTCTTCAAAGCGTTCCTCGGCTGTCTCTTCGTAGGAAAAGGCCTTGACTGTCTTCTGGCTGCCCACCATTT
Organism: uncultured Clostridia bacterium; assembly: GCA_947169055.1. Lineage (GTDB taxonomy): Bacteria > Bacillota > Clostridia > Oscillospirales > Ruminococcaceae > FB2012. The sequence continues at coordinate 875 of CAMVOF010000151.1, read as the reverse complement.
CCTCCACAAGGGCTGTGAGCTCGCCGCGGGCTTCTGTCTGTCTGCGGAAAAGCCTGTAGGTGTTGCGGGAGATGAACCTTGCAACGAAGAGGGAGAGCGGAGTTATAAAAACTACCACTATCGTCAGCCGTAAATTTATGGTCAGCATGAATATGAGCGTGCCGAAGATCGTTACTATGCCTGTGAACAGCTGGGCAAAGCCCATGAGCAAGCCCTCGGAGACGCTTTCGATGTCGCTGATCAGCCTGCTGATTATATCGCCGTGCTTCTTCCTGTCGATGTAGCTGAGGGGCAGGCGCTGGAGGTTTTCAAAGGCGTCGTTGCGGATGTCTCTTATGGCGAAGAAGGTTATCTTGTTGGTGCAGAGAGCCATTAGCCACTGGCAGATGCCCGTTATGCAGACCAGCAGACCCAGGACTATAAGTATCTTTGCAACGCCTTCAAGATCCACGTTGCCCTCGCCGATGATAAGATCGACGGCATCGCCCACAAGTATCGGGGCATAGAGAGTTGCAGCAACGGAGACTGCGGCAAAGATCAGAGAGAGAACCAGCAGAGCCTTATGGGGTCTGACGTATGCAAGGAGGGAACGAAGCTGGGGAGAAAGCCTTTTTTTCATCTCGCATTCCTCCTTTCGTTTTCGGAGTAATGCTGAGAATAGCATATCTCGGAATAGACCTTGCAGCCTTCGAGCAGGCTTTCGTGTGTGCCGTCGCCGACTATCTCACCGTTGTCCAGGACGAGTATCCTGTCGGCATGGCGGATAGAGGAAACTCGCTGTGAGACGATGAAGACGGTCATATCCTTGGTCTGAGATGCGATAGCTCGTCTGAGAGCTGCGTCTGTTGCAAGGTCGAGGGCTGAGGCGGAATCGT
>CAMVOF010000150.1:0-5946 GCA_947169055.1 uncultured Clostridia bacterium | reverse complement strand
AAGCTTATCGAGATCACCGCGAACCCTGCCCTCACAGGCTGGACAGCCGCGAAGATACTCTGGGTGAAGAACAACGAGCCCGAGAACTACGCGAAGATCGCTCATATCCTGCTGCCTAAGGATTTCCTGCGCTTCGTGCTGACCCATGAGTATGCTACAGAAGTTTCCGACGCATCGGGTATGCAGCTTCTCGATGTCCCCAACAGAAAGTGGTCGGACGAGCTGCTTACAGCCTTCGGCATCGACCGCAGCTGGCTTGGCAAGGTATATGAATCCTGCGAGGTAACAGGTACCCTCACAAAATGTATGGCTGAGGAGCTTGGCCTCTGCGAGGGGACTATCGTCGTCGGCGGAGCAGGAGACAATGCCGCTGCCGCTATCGGCACAGGTGTCTGCGAGGACGGCAAGGCCTTCACCACTATCGGTACCTCCGGCGTGGTATTTGCTCACACCTCGAATATCTCTATCGACCCCAAGGGCAGAGTACACACCTGCTGTGCAGCCGTTCCCGGAAGCTGGCACGTTATGGGCGTTACCCAGGGTGCAGGACTGTCCCTCAAGTGGTTCCGCGATAATTTCTGCCAGGCTGAAAAGGACACCGCCGCTCTTATGGGCGTTGACGAATACTATCTCATGGACAAGGAAGCCGAAAGCGTTCCCGTGGGAGCAAACAGGCTGCTCTATCTGCCCTATCTCATGGGAGAAAGAACGCCTCACCTCGACCCCGATGCCCGCGGAGTATTCTTCGGCCTTTCTGCGATGCACACCAAGAAGGATATGCTCCGTGCCGTTATGGAGGGCGTTTCCTACAGCCTGCGCGACTGTGTTGAGGTCTTCAAGGAAATGAACATCAGTGTTTCGGATATGATGGCCTGCGGCGGAGGCGGAAGCTCACCGCTGTGGCGTTCCATGCTTGCCGACTTGTATAACTGTCCGGTAAAGACCGCAGCTTCAAAGGAAGGCCCTGCTCTCGGAGTTGCCCTGCTTGCACTCACAGGCGCAGGCATCTATTCAAGCGTTCCCGAGGCCTGTGCGGCAGTTGTCAAGACCGACAAGATACAGCAGCCCCAGCCCGCCAACGTCCCCGAATACGAAAAGTACTACAGGCTCTACACCGAGATCTACCCCGCGCTGAAGGAGAAGTTCGCAAAGCTTGCAGCGCTGGGGTGAACAGCGCTGAGAATAATTGTATTTGATAACAGAAAGGAAAAATTCAAATGAAAAAGATAAGTATAATCACCGCTGCTGTAGCAGCAATGCTGATGCTCTCCGCCTGCGGCAGCAGTGACAGCTCGAACGAAAGCAAGGCACAGACCACACAGGATACTTCTGCTGCTTCCAATGAAAGCACTGCCGATGCGCCCGCCGATGAACAGGAAAACAACGACGATGACGCAGCCTCGACAGAAGAAAAGAAAGAGTTTGACGAAAGCGCTATTCCTGTATTTGAGCACAATACCGAGGACACGGATAAGGTCAACTTTGCGAAAGTTTTTTATAGAAGTAATTGGTTCGGATATGACTTCTTCAGCGAAAATCAGGAGACTATCAGGCCTGAGCTCAAAGATTTTTTTAGCAACAAACACAGTGAGATCATTAATCTCGACGATCTGAAAATTGAAAAAAATGACCCCGATGACGGCTTTATGTTCAGCGGAACAGCTTATGCAATTGAGGATCCCGATGCCGCCGAATCTGCTCCTGATAACAGCCAGCCTTATATTTTCGCTGAGACGGACGAAAATGGTGTCATTATAGCCTTTGCCTTTGACCGCGACTATATCGGTGACGGAAAGAGGACAATAACATTCGCTGGTCATGACATAAAAGACCATACGTTTAGCAAGAGTTTCAAGCTTGGAAGCACAAGGGCAGAGGTCGAAGAGGCGGCAGGCCCCGGCTACGAGTATAACGGCTATGTATTCTACAGCACGGTCGGAGGCTTGAACAGTGGTGACCCGATGAAGACCTTTACAATTCTGGAGTTTACCCCCGATGATATTCTCCAAAGGGTGTATATCCTTAACAGAGAGCGTTTGAAATAAAGCGCTTCACCGGTTAATGTTCACAGCTTTAGTATCTCATTCATTATAAGAATAAAAAACAAAGGCCGTTCGGCCGATGCAGCTGACGAGGCGTTTTGCCATTATCTTCTGCTCGGCCGGGTGGCCGTTTTTCAATGCACAATTGTTATCAATTAAAATACGCTGGCACAAAGGCGCAGAAGAGCAGAACTCCGCTCACACGGATCAAAAAAAAAGATAGTAAAGATAACTGTGCATCTTTACTATCCTCTTTTTATGTTGCTGTAAGTTGTTTTCAGATCTTGACAAGAACGAAGTATTCTCCGTCCTCTTCGCATTTGAAGTCTTTGATCGCCCAGCCGCATTCAAGCAGGGCGTTCAGCTTTTTGATGCGGTCGAATCGGTCCATGTCGGCGCTGGGTCTGCTCTCTCTCTCGCTGGGCTTTGATCTCGGCGGCCGGTATAGGCTTCGGCAGCTGCGTGCGGCCGTCCACATACAGCACAAGGCTGTGCCGGCAGTTCGGGTGAAACAGCATATAAAAAAGCCTTATCTCCGCTGATACAGAGATAAGGCTTTTTGTCCGGCCCCTATTCTATCCTTCCGTCCGGCAGCAGGGTAATTATCCTGCTTTTGCCGTCAATCGTCACCGTGAAGCTCACCTTGCCGTTGTTCCATTTCACCGAGCTGACCTTTGCCGAAGCCCAGCGCCTTGCGGTGCGCAAAAGCTTCAGCTGCTTCTCGTCATAGCAGCTCACATCGTCGGAGGTGAAGTAAACGCTGCCGAAAAGGTGGTTCACCAGAGCAAGTATCTGCTTCTGGCTGTTGAAGAGGGATATGCCGCTGTCCCGCAGCAGGAAAACATCCGGGTCGTTGAGGAACGCACGCCCGTTCAGCTGCCTGCGGAAGATCGTGTTCAGTATGGAGTTCTTCGTGGAGACACGCTCGCGGTGGGTCTGCTGCATTATCTTCGAGTCGTTCCAGGAAAGTCCCACATCACAGCCTATGCGGCAGTAGTCGGCTTTCCCAAAGGCTGGCATCAGCGGTACTCCGCAGCCCAGCATCAGCTTATCTCCGACGCATTCCCGCAGGAAATCCATAGCCTCGCACATCAGCTGTCCCCGGCTTTTCCCGTGCTGAGGGATGATGCACGCTGCGTAGAGGAAATCCAGCTTAACAAGATCGAAGCCCCAGTCGTCGAAGACCGTCCTGAACACTCCGCGGAGATATTCCCGGACTTCCTCGTTCTGCGGATCCAGCGCGTAGCTTCCGCTCCAGTTGCAGCCTGCGGAAAGGGGCTTGCCTTCTTCGTCCTTCAGCAGCCAGTGCTGTTTTGTGCGGAAGATCTCGGAGTTTCTCTCGCACACGAATGGCGCCAGCCACAGCCCCGACATCAGCCCTCTTTTGTGGGCGATGCTGCTTATTTTTGCTATCCCCTCGGGGAACTTCTTTTTGTCTATGCTCAGCCAGTCGCCCACGGCGGTCTGGTACCCGTCGTCGATCTGAAAAATATCCTGTCTTGCTCCGCTTTTCAGGATAGCATCAAGGTCGTGCAGGAGCTTTTTTTCGCTGATGTCCTGATAGTGCCTGTACCAGCTGGTGTAGCCGAAAAGCGGCTTTGCCTTTGGCTTTGCGATCCCCATGAGAGAGAACCACCTGTCGAAGACCTCGTCTTCATTTCCGCAGAGCACACATACGTCTATGGCATCAAAAGGCTCGGAGTAAAGAGCTTTTGAGCAGTCGCGGCTGATGCGCAGCTTCTCGTGCCCCGAGAACAGCTCGAAGATCGTAAATCCCGGGCGTTCGCTTACCGAACCCAGCAGCATATATTCATCGCCGTTTCTCAGATAGCAGTAGCTGAAGCCGTGGAAATCTCCTTTTCTGCTCGTATATCCGATGATCCGGTAGTCGCCGTATCTGTCGAAGCTGAACTTCCTGACGATCGGCATCGGGATGTGATTTATCCCGCGCATTTTCTCAGATGTGCCGTATTCCCGGCTGTCTGTCCAGGACTGATAGCCGTTCATGAACACCCTGTCTTTCTCTCCGACAGTCAGCTTTGCTTCAACGGATATCTCGTCGAACTCTATCTCCTGCGCCGGGACTATCCTTATCCTCACTCTGTCTTCGCCGCATATGAGCTTTGCAGTCAGCTCCGGCAGCTCGAGAGTATCCGTGAATTCGCAGATCATCCCGTTGAACTTTATGGTAGCGGTGTAATCGGTGGGTCGGTTTATCATTTATTCTTCCTCCGCAGAAATTTCAGTATTTGCGTTTTCGGCAGCAGCTTCGATCTTCTGCATTACCTTCTTTTCGTTGTATCTCAGGAACACAAAGCTTCCCAGCAGGCAGAGTACCGTGGCGATTATCGCCGTCAGCCTGTAGCCGAGGCCTGTGTCCTTGCTTATTGATGCCACGCTGGTGAAGATCAGCATTGCAACGGACTGCCCAAGTTTGAAAGCAAAGGTCCGTGCAGCATAGAACATTCCCTGACGGTTCTCGCCGGTGTCGATCTTGTCCGATTCCGCAATATCAGCAACAACAGCCTGGGGAAGTATTCCGAGGATAGCCATAGGCAGAGAAGCCAGCAGAGCTATGATTATACCGTAGAGAAGCGTTGGATCATCCTTGTCCGAAAGGGGATTAGCTCCCGCAAAAGCGGTAACAAGGAATGCGAAAGAGAAGAAGATGAATGCGAAAGCGATAAGCTTCTTCTTACCCATTTTTCTTGCAAGGGCATTCACCAGAGGATAGAAGCACAGGGAAGCCACGGACATTATTATAAACAGCGTTGTGGACTGTGCCTCGGGAAGTCCCATAAGTTCGGTAACGTAATAGAGCAGACCAGTCTGGAAAAGTGTGAGAGCTATCCAGTAGAGTATGTCAGAGCCCACGAACACCCGGAACTCCCTGTTTTTGAAAGTCGAAGCAAGGGAGCTGAAAGTTGAGGATTCGCTGGGTGTGGTGTTGGCGTACTTGTTCTCGTCGATCAAAAATGCCGGAATGAGCATACAGATAACCGCTATCACCGCGAGGACGATTATAGAAACCCGGTAGCTGTTGGCATAGCCCAAGCTGCCCTTGAGAGCACCTGCCGCAGTCGGTATAACATAAGCCAGAGCCGTGCCGAAGAAGTAGGTCACGGAGATGAACGTGGAAATATTTATCCTTGCCTTCTGCGTTCTGCCAAGCTCGGGGATAAGGGCGTTATAAGGCGTGCAGTAGCAGGTCATGCAGAGGTAGAAAAGCATGGCGCAGACGAAGAGGATAGCTGTGTTTGCGGCACGGCTCTCTGTCTGGGGAGCAAGAAACATCAGTATAGTTACAAGGCCGAAGGGTATGGCCGCAAATCTCATAAAGGGTATGCGTCTGCCCAGCCTGTGTCTCAGGCTGTCGGATTTTCCGGCGATGAAGGGGTCTGTCACAGCGTCGAAAATACGTCCCACAGCGGAGATGATGCCTATTACCGTAAGGCCTATGAACATCCCCTGGGGAATGTATATCTGCTGCCCCTGTTCGATAGCGTCCTTGCCCGGAAGATAGAAGAATACCAGCAGGTTGGTAACGATGCCGGAGAGTGTTGACCATCCCAGCTGCCCGATAGCAAAAAGCCACAGGACTTTGTTAGAAGCCGTCATTTTGTTTTCCATAGATCATTCCTCCGTATTCTCAGCCGAAACGTATTTCAGCGCTATGTCTATCATAAGATCGAGCTCGCTCTCTGCGGATTCGTTCTCGCCCTCAAAAATATCTCCTCTTGAAAACTTCTCGCTCATAAGCATAAGGGCGTGGGTCACCGCAAGATACATGGTCTTGAAGTCGAGACCTGCCTTTGCCGAGCCGTCGGCGACTCCGTTTTTGTAGGCTGTTTCAAGCAGGGGATAGAAGTCCAGCACGCTCAGCCTGTATTCCTCAAGCTCGTTC
>CAMVOF010000149.1:0-5960 GCA_947169055.1 uncultured Clostridia bacterium | reverse complement strand
CACTCGGCTGCGGAATCGAGCTCCTTGCTCTCTAAAAGATCGAGACATCTTCCGAGATTCCCTCCTGCTGCCGAGACAGCACGGGATATCTCATCGGCATCGTACTTCCCGAGGGAGGTCAGCCATTCCTCAGCCTGCTCCTGTGTGCAGGGCTCGGTATTCAGGCAGAGCACTCTCGAAATGACGGTCTTTAAGAATATCTCCTTCGTTGCGGCGGTTATTATTATAACGCAGTGCTCCGGCGGTTCCTCTATGAGCTTCAAAAGCACGTTCTGTAACGCCGGGGCTGTGTTTGCCGAACGGTCGAGGTCGGTGATAAGATAGACCTTGAAGCTGCCCTCGTTGGGAGAGATGACTGCGTCCGAGACAATGGCTCGTATGGTATCTATCTGGTAGTTGCCGTTCTCGTTCGGCATAACGTTTATGAGGTCGGGGTGATTTCCGTGCTCCAGCATACGGCAGGACTTGCACCGTCCGCAGGGCACGCCTGTTTTTTCCTCGCAGAAAAGAGCTGCCGATATATACCTGGCAAGAGTCCTCTTGCCGGAGCCCTTTTCCCCGGTTATTATCATCGAATGGGGCTCGTGCTTCTTGCTTATCATCGAGGCGATAAGCTGCTTTGTGCCCTCGTTTGCGTAAAGCTTCATTATACCTGTTCAAACCTCTCGATGTCGGTCACGAAGATAGTTGCGCCTCCTATGGTTATCTCAACGGGGTCGGCAGAAGCCGCAGTTTCTGTGACTGCCGACTGGGAGACGAACTGCTTTCTTTTCTTCGAGTGTCTCTTGCAGGCTTCGATGACATCATCCACCTGATCATCCGCGCAGCAGATCATGAAAGTGGTGTTGCCGCGGGAAAGAAAGCTGCCTGTAGAGGAGAGCTTTGTAGCTCTGATATCCTTCTTTTGCAGCTCTTTGGTTATGGCGTAGGTATCCTCGTCGTTTACTATCGCATATACAAGCTTCATATTTGCCTCCTTGAAAAACATCAGCTGTCGATGCTGAAAGAATAATAGATATAAGGCTTAGTTGTGTCTGAGGGCTCTTCCTCGACGGCACACAGACCGACCGTGCCGGCAGGCGAGTCGTACCAGACGAAATAGCCGGTGTCAAAGCTCTCGGAGATCTTGCCGCCTTCGGCGCAGATCTTTATCTCGTCGATGAGCCTTTTGTATTCTGTGCGGCAATAGGAGAGATCGGGAACTACCCCTGCGGCTTCACCCAAGTCGCCGTAGTCGGAGCAGTTATTGATAAAGACTTTATTGACGCCTTTATTCTCGCTTGCGGAGAATGTGACATAGATGAAATCCGTTCCAACAAGGCGGAAGCTCTCGGAATTTTTCGAGACGAAGCAGGTGTATCTTTTCTCGGCTCCGTCGGGGTATTCGATCTTATCGCCGTCGTCAGTCTCGTAAGTACTGCCCAGGTCTTCTTTGTATATGTAGCCGAACTCAACGCCCACAGCCTTCGAGAACATCTTCACAGCCGTGTCGATGTCCTTGCCGTAGAGCGAAGCCACAAGCTCGATCAGCTCGTCGGTCTGGTTCTTCTCTCTTGCAGGCTGCTCGGGTTCGGAGTCGTTTCCGGGGTCGGAATCGGCAACGGAGTTATCGTCCTGCTTCGGCTCGGGTGTGGTGGTGGTAGTGGTGGTTGTGGTGTCGGGAGCAGCTGTGGTAGTGGTCTGAGGCTGAGTCTGGGGAGCTTCGGTCTTTGTACGCTCTGCCTGATCTGTCTCCTGCTTTTGCTTTGTTGTAGTCTCTGTCTCTTCGGAGGGATCGTTCTCCGGCGCTGTTTTCGTTACGCTGCCTGTGGTCGTAGTCACAACCGAAGACGCAGCGGTGGTCTCCTTAATGCTCTCTTCCGTTGAACTGTCAACACTTCCGCAGGCGGAGAGCATCGAAGCAGCGGCAAGGACAGCAGCAAGCGCTGAACTCTTTCTCATGTCCAAAACCTCCGTAAAAAAAGTTTTGACTATACATTATTTATTGTAGCACATTTACTTCCAAAATGCTATAGTTTTTCAGAATTTTTATAATATTTTTATCGAAGACCTCTCCGCCGACGATAAGAGGGATAGAGGGCTGGCAGGAAAGGGCTGCCCTTGCGCAGATGAGCCCTTCGGCTTGGTCGGCGGGGACTGTCTTGTACGGCTTGAAATAAGCCTCCCTCGGAAGCAGGGCTCTTTCGGGCTTCGGGACTGTGAAAAGTCCTTCATCGGGAAGAGCCGGACGCCTTTCAATCCCGCAGAGAACAGCTTCGAGCCTTGCAAGGTCTTCCCTGCTGTTATAAGGCGAGGGCATAAGCACGATGCAGCCGGGGTCTGAGTACTCGCACTCTATCCTGCTTTGGCGAAGGATATCCGCAAGCTCGCCGCCGGAATAGCCGAAGCTCCGGGGTTCGATGGTCAGCTTCATTGGTTCTCCGCTGACGACGCTAAAGCCGTGCTCACTGAGTCTTTGCTTCAAAGAAGCGATCTCGCAGCAGCAGGATCTTATGCGCTCGGGCAAGGTATCTGAGAGCTCCTCGGCGCAAAGATCGAGGCTCTGCATTATGATATAGCTGGGGCTTGTGGATGCAAACAGCGCCATTTCGCTCTTTGCAAGGCCTGCAAACTCAGCCGGAGCATTTTTCGAGATATGGAGATAGCTGCCGCCTGTAAGGCACGGCAGGGTCTTGTGGGCAGAATCCGCGCACATATCTGCGCCGAGGTCAATGGGATGCAGGCTCCCGGAGCAGAATTTAAGATAGGCTCCGTGGGCATTATCCACAAGGAGATATGCTCCGTGCCTCTTGCAGACTTCGGAAATGCCGCGGATATCCGCCATTCTGCCGGTGTAGTCGGGAGAGGTGATATAGACGGCTTTGCACTTCGGCTCAGAGGATAAAGTCCTTTCGATGTCCTCCGGGGTGACGGAGCTGGAGCAGATACATGAGCTTTCCTTCTCGGGATATACCCACACCGGCTCGAGGTCAAGTAGGATGCAGGCATTGATGAATGCCCTGTGGCAGTTGCGTGCTGCTGCAATCTTCGGTCTGCCGGAGATCCGGTGCTTTATCACGGCAAGCATTGTCTTGATCGAAAGAGATGAGCCCTCGGTGGAATAAAAGGTGGCGGCTGTGCCGTAGAGGGCGGCTGTTCTCTCTTCGCTCTGACGGATGATGCCGGAGGCTTCGTAGAGATAGTCGGCGCCTTTGATCTCGGTGAGGTCATAGGGCTCGCACCCAAGCAGGGGCACTCCCTTGTGTCCCGGCATATGGAGCCGCACCGTCCCGGATGCGGCGTATTCCTTTGCAAATTCGCAGATAGCGGCTTTATCCATCACGCTCTGCCTCCTCAAGCTGTTTAAGTCTGTTCAGGGGTTCGGACCGCTTTGAAAGCTCGGCGAGCCGTTGCTGTCCCCGTCTGAGGGTCCGGAGCACGGTGGAGCGGTTCACTCCGCAGCGTCTTGCTATCTCCGAGACACGCAGCTTGTCCCTGTAATATAATATTATATAGTATTTTTGCTTTTTAGTCAAATTGTCGTCCAAAACGGCTTTAACGAGCTTAGCTTTAAGCAGGTCGTGACCCTTCTCGTGCTCCTCCGGCATGGAAGGATCGAAGATCTCGGTGTAGGAGACCCTTCTCATGCGGCATCACCCGACCGCCCGTCATCAGGGTCTTTCGGTTCAAGATATTTGCGGATCATTACTATTGCGCTCATCAGCTCGTACTTCTCGGTGATGAGGGTGTCGATCCTGGCTCTCAGCAGGTTGAGTGCCGGGACGGGTATGTAGTCTTTTTTGAGCTGCCGGAGTTCCTCGAGCCTCTTCTCGATGAGCCTCAGCTGCTCTTCGTAGTTCAAAAGCAGGGTTTTCATTTTGTACCTCCGTTATGTCTCTTATCTGTCAAGTTTTTTTGTTACACGGAACATACGTTCTAAGATTTCGGGGCTAAAATCATGCCGATCAGGGTCGAAAACGAGGGCTGTGCCGATGCAAATCATTGTCATATTTTGTCAGGCGAAGGCTATGACAAGCAACTTTGCTTTACAGGTTTCGGCTCCGTTTTCAAGGCGCCGATCGAGCTATCGAACATATGTTCTATGTTCTATAAATAATAATACCACAAACGGCAAAAATGTCAAGTAGTAGGGCAAAATTAATTATTTTTGTGTAAAATGAGGGATTTTTAATGGACAGTTTGTGTAAATTGCTTGTTGCATTCTGTGAAAAAGTGTGATATAATAAATATTACCGACAAATTGTGGGTGTTTTTGCGGACTCGATCCAAGGCAAAAAACCATAAAAAAGTACAGATGTCCTTCCAAAGCACAACACTGCGCGGTGCGGCAAAAATGAACGATAAAGAACTTTTGCTTGCGCAGGTGTTGGTCAAAAAGTACAGAGGCTTGTCACCGGACAGCCGGAAGGAAATATTTTGGACAGCCGTCAAGGTTTTTTGTTCCGGGACACTTCGGGAACACAAAAAACACCGCAGGAAGATATGAGCTTTTCTTGTGCAGGCTCATGCCGGGAAGCTTTGGCACACGACCACAGATATACATAGAGTGTGCAGGGGCTTGTTTTTAAAAAAGCGGGTACGCTTTGCCGTCCTGCCGAAAGGTAAAAATCTATGGAGAAAAAAAAGCTTGACAGATTGTCGGAGCTTACAAGGATCTCGCGGGAGAGAGAACTGACAGAAACAGAAAAGGCCGAACGCCAGACGCTCAGGAACGAGTACAGGCAGGCGGTCACGGGTAATCTCAGAGCGCAGCTTGAAAGCATGACGATCATAGAGCCTGACGGCTCGAAAATAAGAGTTTCGGATCTGAAACGAAGCGGGGAGGAAAGTTAATTGGCGGGAGCATCCAAACAGAAACAGAAGCTGCTCAGGATGGAGCAGATCTTTAAGACTCAGACTGATGAGGACAACACCCTGACAGGAAATCAGCTTATAGATATCCTTGAAAAGGAAGGCATCAAGGCTGAGAGAAAGACTATCTACGACGACATCGCTACCCTCTGCGACAGCGGAGTTACGATAGAGACAGTCAAGAAGGGTCATTCAAACGCATATTTCTATGCCAACAACGACGACTTCCAGGCCGAGGAGCTTTTCATCCTTGCAAGTGCTGTTGCTTCATGCAGGTTCCTGACCACGAAGAAATCCAACGAGCTTATCGCAAAGCTGCAGAGAAACACCAACCGCTTCACTGCCGCTCAGCTGGGAAGACAGATCTATGTTGCCATGCGTTCGCGCAACAAGACCGTCAACGAGACGATCTACTACAGCATCAACACCATACAGAACGCAATAGTAAAGAAGAAAAAAATAACCTTCAAGTACTATACATACAACACAATGAAGAAGCGCCACCTCAAACACGGAGGCGAGCCTTATATCGTATCTCCCTACGAGCTTGTCTGGGAGAACGACAACTATTATCTCACCTGCCTCTGCCACAACCACGGCAACGTCGTTCGATACAGGGTTGACAGAATGGCTGAGGTGACAATGACCGACAACAAGATCGCGGTATTCACCGACGAGGAAAAGCAGGAGCTTGAATCCTACAAGTCCCTTTATTCCATGTACGGCGGCGAGAAGAAGGAGCTGAGGATACAGTTCCACTCCACTCTTATGGACGCTGTGATCGACCGCTTCGGCGAGAACGTGGAGTGTCAGAAAAACTCAGACGACACATTTGTTATCCACGTCGAGGCACAGATCTCCCCCACATTCTGGGGCTGGCTGTTCCAGTTCGGCAATAAGGCGAAGATCATCGAGCCATTTGATGTTGCGGCACAGGCCAAGAGACTGCTGCTTGAGCTGGCAGATATGTACTAATAAAAAAAACGGCACCGCTTTCGTGACGGTGCCGTTTTTTTCTTGACACGAGACGCAAGCTGAGCTTCATCGAACGCGTAGCGCATTAAAAAGGTTTTCGGTCAAGCCTTTTCCTCAAAAAGGCTTGCGGGTTC
>CAMVOF010000148.1:0-5977 GCA_947169055.1 uncultured Clostridia bacterium | reverse complement strand
CTTGGAGTTCCCTGCGACAGAGAAGGCGCTATGGAGCTTGCCTCCCGTTCGAGGGGCACACCCCGAATAGCCAACCGCTTCCTGAAAAGAGCAAGGGACTTTGCCGACATCATGGGTGACGGCAGGGTTACGAAGGAGATCGCAAAGCTTGCCCTCGACAAGTTGGATATAGACAAGCTGGGTCTCGACAGTCTTGACAGGCGTATGCTGGAGATGATAATAAACGGCTACGGCGGAGGTCCTGTGGGTCTCGACACCCTGGCTTCGGCCATAGGCGAAGAAGCCGTGACCCTTGAAGATGTCTGCGAGCCCTATCTCATGCAGCTGGGATTCATCTCCCGCACACCGAGAGGACGCTGCGCAACGATGCTGGCATACAAGCATCTGGGCATCCTCAAGGACGGGCAGACGACCCTTGTTTAAAAGTCCAAAATTTAGGACTTATACGAAAATAGGCTTGCAATTTGCAGGCCGCTGTGATATACTGTTTACAGAAGCTTTGATCCGAACGAAAACTCAAAGGGAGAGAGTGTAATGGGAATCGACAAGAAGAAAAAGGAAACCAAGACCGTTACTAAGATAATAGACAAGGACGAAAAGAAAAAAGCCCTTGACACCGCCATAGCTTATATCGAAAAGCAGTTCGGTGCAGGTGCTATAATGAAGCTGGGCGACAGCAGAGCCCTTGATGTGGAGGCTATACACACAGGCTCCATGACCCTTGATATGGCGCTGGGTATCGGCGGCATACCCAAGGGCAGGATCATCGAGATCTACGGACCCGAAAGCTCTGGCAAGACCACAGTTGCTCTGCACTGTCTTGCCGAAGCACAGAAGGCAGGCGGAGAAGTTGCCTTCATCGACGTCGAGCACGCACTTGATCCCGTTTATGCAAAGGCTCTGGGCGTTGACATCGACAATATGCTGGTCAGCCAGCCCGACAGCGGCGAGCAGGCCCTTGAGATAGCCGAGGCTCTTGCACGTTCAGGCGCTATCGACTGCCTCGTTATCGACTCCGTTGCGGCTATGGTAACAAAGGCCGAGATCGACGGCGAAATGGGCGATACCCATGTGGGACAGCTTGCAAGACTCATGTCCCAGGCTATGAGAAAGCTCACCAGCGTTATCGCAAAATCCAACTGCGCAGCTATCTTCATCAACCAGGTGAGAGAGAAGATAGGCGTTATCTACGGCAACCCCGAGACTACTCCCGGCGGTCGTGCTTTGAAGTTCTATTCCTCCGTCAGGATCGAAGTCAGACGGGGCGAGCAGATCAAGAACGGCGCAGAGGTCATCGGAAACAGAACACGCTGCAAGGTGGTCAAGAACAAAGTCGCTCCTCCTTTCAAGGAGTGCGAGTTCGATATAATGTACGGCACCGGCATTTCGAGAGTCGGCGAGGTCCTCGACCTTGCAACGGATATGGGCGTTGTCAAGAAGGGCGGAGCCTGGTACAGCTATAACGACTTCAAGCTCGGACAGGGCAGAGATAATTCCAAGGACTTCCTCGTTGCCAACCCCGAGATCATGCAGGAGATCGAAGATAAGATCATGGAGCATGAGAGCGAGATAGTTATGGCTTCAAAGAAGAACAAGAAAGCCGCCAAGCTGGAGGAAAAGGCTTCCGAGGCTGCAAAGGCAGCACCGGCAGCAGAGAGCAAGAAAGCAGCTCCTGCCGCAGCAGCCGATGAAGAGTTCGAGGAGTTTGCTCCCGTTGACATCACAGAGCTTGGCAACTGAAAAAGTGAAGGCGTGATCTGATATGCGCAAGGTGATAAAGGTCGAGCTTTATAAAGGCAAGACCATGCGCGTTGATTTTTCCGAGGGCGAGCCTGAGTTTGTGAGCAGCGAGGTCTGCTTCGACTGCGGTGTCTCCGCCGGACGGGAGTTCTCCGACGAGGAGTGGGCGGATGTCATATACAAAAACGACCTTCGTCGTGCAAAGGAGAGAGCCCTCTATCTTCTCGACTACCGGGACTATTCCTATTCCGAGCTTTTCAAGAAGCTCTCGGAAAACTACGACGAGCAGCTTTGCTATGACGTCTGCGACAGGCTCGCGGAGCTTGGGGTGATAAACGACAGGCGCTATGCCGAGCAGCTTGCAAGGCGGTATGTAGAGGTCAAGAAATTCGGCCTGAGACGCGCAAGGCAGGAGATGCGGCAGAAAGGCCTGGGAGCCGAGCTCATCGACGAAGCCCTGGAAAAATACAGCGAGACCGTCACAGAGCGGATAGTCGAGCTGATAAACAAGAAATACATAAGGAAGCTCGAAGCGGAAAACGGAGAAGAAAAGGTGAAGAACGCACTTGCAAGGCTCGGCTACAGCTACGCCGACATCAACGCTGCGTTTGAAGAGTTCTACAGCGGTCTCGAAGAAGAGAACGACGGGTAAAGGAAGTGTTACAGATGCACATTTTGGCAGAAGTTACGGAGATAACCTCCATAGGCAAGTTCATCAACGTGCTGATATTCATATATGTTGTCATAGGCACGCCGGTAATGATCGGCTATGCCATGTCGTTCAACAAGCGCAAGCTTGACGGCAAGCCGGAGGAAAAAGAGAGCAAAGGCAAAAAGAGCAAGAGCTGACAGCATAAAAAGAACAGGAAGATACCTCTTTGCGAAGTATCTTCCTGTTCTTTTTGTTTGTTGTTTGTGAGGCAATAATGCATAACTGCTGTGCGTCAGATGCGAAGCCCGGATTTTTGTCAGATCGCCGAAATTCGACGCAGGAAGGCTTAGTGCCTTTCAAGGGAGAATAGTGTCAACATATTGTTGACACGGTGATCTGACGGAAAGTCGGCAAGCATATGGCGTGCAGAGGTTGTGCATTATTGCCTTATTTAACGGTGACGCTCTTCACAGCGCTGTAAGTGCCGTAGCGTGTGCCTGTTGCTGTGCCGTCAGCGGTGTAGAAGGATTTTACCTTAACATACCAGGTCTGACCGCTTACCGGGACTTTCTTGAAGTTCTCGGTGGTGTCGTTTACGTTCGTCGTTGTCCAGGAGTGGACGTTGGCCGAGAAGTCAGAGGTCGTGGAGTAGAGCACCTGATAGCCTACCGTACCCGCCGTGCCCTTTTTCCAGTCGAGCCTGAAATATCCGCTGCCGGGGGAGCTTATCAGGGTGATGGCGTTCGTCTCCGGCTTGATGATGAAGTTCCTTGTCAGCGTTCCGCAGACGTTGCTGCTCTTGCCCTTGACGGTTATAACAGCCTGTCCCACTGCCTTGTTGTTGGAATAGGAGTAGGTGTATTCATCCGCCGGGATAACAGAGCCGTCCTTGAACCGAAGCGTAACTGCCGGCTTGATGAGCTGTCCCGTGTAGATGTAGGAAGCAGAGGGGATAGTCGCCTTTGCGTAGGCTGTGGAAACATCCAGCTGCTTCACAGTGAAGGTCTTCTTGAAGCTGCCGGAGTAATAGCCTTTGCCCTTGACGGTTATAGTCGCTGTGCCGACGTTGGTGTTGTTGGAATATGTCAGGGTGTAGTCCGTGCCGTTTGTCAGCTTTATGCCGTTGTCCTTCACCGTGACTGTGGGCTTGATAGCCCTGCCGCGGTAGGTGTAGGAGGCATAGGGGATAGTCACTTTGCACTTCGATATAACGCTGGTGTCGGCGGACTTGGTCTTTACCTTCACCGCTGCCGAGTATTTGTACTCGCCGTTGGGGTAGTAGGAGCGAACTTTGAAGGTGTAAGTGGTGTTGGGCTCAAGATCCGTGAAGATGAAGCTCCTTGCCGTATGATCGAGAGTGCCCTTGCGGTTGTACTTGCCTGTGGTCGTGTTATAGATGTATGCGTGATATTCGTCAGCGTAATCAACTTGATCCCAGGTAAGCTGTACGGAATGAGCCGTCGAAGCTGTGGAGGTTATTACGGGAGCGCTCTTTCCGATGACGAAGGATACGGTCTCGGAGCTGTTTCCGTAGTATCTCACGCCGTCGAGCTTGATGAAAGGCCTTATATATCCCGAATAGCTGCCGTTGGCAAGTCCCGAAACGGAAGCTGTCAGGTCTGTGACCTCAGCCTTTGCCGTGGCTGCAGCTCCGGTCTTTGCAAGATAGAGCATATAGCCGTTTGCGCCGTCTGCTTTGTTCCAGGTGAAAGTGACTTTTCCGGTTGCGTCGTCGGTGGTGCAGGCCGGACCTGTCGGAGCATCGCATTTCGTTGCACAGAGCAGACCGTCGGATTCCTCTCCGACTACCTCCCCTGTATCGGTAACATAATAGGGAGCAACTTTAAAGAAATAGATAGTGCCTTTTTCAAGTCCTGTTATGGTGGTGCTTGTGGTTGAGGCATTTGTCCTTGCCAGCTCCAGGTATTTTCCTGCTGCCGAGCTGTAGAAGGTGATGATGTATCCGTCAACAAGACCCTTAGCCTTGTTCCAGGACATTGACACGCTGCTCTCTGTCTTGGATATGAATTTCGGTCCGCTGACCTTTTCGTTTTTTGTGCCGAAAGTCGTGGCGTAGCCGTAGTTTCCCGTGGTGGTAGTGCCGCTGTCGTCGGTGAAGTAGCAGCGTATCCTTACACGGTACTTCGTTCCGGGCGTAAGCCCCGTCAGGGTGTACGAGGTGGATGTGGTCTTAGCTGCGTTGTAATACTTGCCCGTGTCCTCGTTGTAGAGCTGCACCGCATACTGAGAAGCATCGGTGACTCCGTTCCATGCGAGCTTTGCTGTAGTGGTGGTGCAGGACTTCAGAACTGCCTGGGAAGGTGCGTTCTGCTTGAGATACAGGATGTTCGAGGCCTCGCTGTATATCTTTTTCTTGTCCGCAAGATAATAGCCCTTGACGTAATACTGCTCGAAGCCGGTCCCGAGTTCAACGGAAGCCGTCGTGCTGGAAACGCTCTTTATGAGCTTTTCTCCGCTTGAGGTCTTTTTATATACCGAATAAGCCGAGCTGCCGTTGGTGGCTGTCCATGTCAGCTTTGCCTTTGTCGAGACCTTTCCCGATACCGCAAGGTCGGTTATGGTATCCGGAGGCTGGTTCACGTCGTATTTAACGTTCAGGTCGGCATAGCCCTTTATACCGTTCACCACGCCGTAGCCGTACTGCCAGATGTTGAAGGGCACGTCGGTGTATTTGGTCTGGAGGGTGTAGTTCGCAAACCAGATGGGATAGTACATCGCAAGCTCGACGCCGTTCAAGTGGTTGGTGTACCAGCTGTAGTTGGTATATACTCCGGGCTGGTAGCCGTAGCTGCGTATCTTCTCGCAGAAGGCTTTGTAAAGAGCTGTCTTCTGCGCCTTGGAGAGCCCGGCCGCATCAAGTCTGCCCACAGCGTTCTCCACTGTCTCCATATCGAAATACACAGGCAGCTCAAGGGAATAGCCCTTTATATACTTGTAAACGAAATCTGCTTCCTCTTCGGCCTCGGCGGTGGTTATGGCCTGGGTGTAGAAATACACGCCCACATCGAGGCCGGCGGCCTTTGCGCCTTTGATGTAGGCCAGGAATTTCTCGTCCAGCACCAGAGTTCCGGCAGCACCGTAGCCGCGGAATCCCACTCTGAGTATGGCAAAGGAGAAGCCCTCAGCCTTTACCGCATCCCAGTCGATGTTGCCCTGATAGTAGGAAACATCTATGCCGTAGGTCTTTTTGCAGTCGGCAAAGCGTTCCTGATGCACCAGCTTGTCGCTGTTATAGACCGTGGAGGAGAGTATCCTCAGACCTGCGCCGCTGAGAGAAGAGCCCGAGCCTTTGCCGGTGTTCATCAGCTGAGTGACGTATTTGTGGTAGGAGGGGTCGTTCTCCGAGCAGGGAAGTGTATCTCCCTCAAAAACGTGCTCGCCCAGTTCCGCAAGCTCCGGGTTCTTGGCAAGGTATTCCTGCTCTTTCTGCATACCCTCGGCAGCAGAGGCGAAGACCATTCCCTGAGCCCCTGCGGCTTCGGCAGCGGGCAAGGAGATATCTGTATCCTCCTCGGCTTCGGCCTCGGTGTCGAACTTGCGCGAGAGCTCGGCGGAGAGATGCTC
>CAMVOF010000147.1:0-5979 GCA_947169055.1 uncultured Clostridia bacterium | reverse complement strand
GTCTGTGACGCAGCTGCTTTCTTCGGGGAAAAGCGCCGAGGACATAGCGATGATGGCTCTTGAAGGCCTTGAACCAAATGTGCTGGATGATTTTGAGGTGAACTACGTCTGCGACTGCTCGAGGGAAAGAGTCGAGAGAGCTCTTGCTTCCCTTTCAAACGACGAGCTCCGGGAGATAGCTGAGGACGAACAGACGGAAGTAAAATGCCATTTCTGCGACAAGAAATACTATTTTTCGAAAGAGGACATTCTTTCGCTGCTTGAGGCGAAGAAATAAAAAATAACGGGTATCGGAGTGATACCCGTTTTTATAGGCAATACCGCACAACTCCTGTGCGTCAGATGCGACGTCCAGCTTTCTGTCAGATCGCCTAAATTCGACGCAGGCTTGCTGGCGCAAGTCAAGGAGAATTTGGGTGATATGACGGAAAACTGGCAAGCAGATGGCGTGCAGAGGCGTTAGCCGTGGGTTGTGCGGTGTTGCCTATATTGCTGTTTGTTATCTTGCGCAGATGTATAAGATATATACCAGATAGATGCAGATAAGCACTGCGCCTTCCCACTGGATCAGCTTCTTGTTGGTCTTGCAGAACCAGAAGGTCACGAAGCTGAAAAGGATGAACATTACTATATCTATGATGTTTGCCGTGCTTATGCTTATGGGCGAGATGAGTGTTGCGGTACCGAGGACGAACAGGATATTGAAGATGTTCGAGCCGATTATGTTTCCGAGGGCTATGTCGGTCTCCTTGTGCATTATCGCAACGATGGAGGTGAAAAGCTCGGGCAGGCTGGTGCCTGCGGCAACTATCGTAAGACCTATGACCGTATCGGAGATGCCGAAGGAATGAGCTATGGACGAAGCCGAGGATACGACCAGACGTCCGCCAACTGCGATCGCAAGTCCGCCGAGGGCAATGAACATTATGCACTGCCACAGATCCATGACGTTTTCTTCAACGTTCTCCTCCTGCTCGGAAGAGGCTCTTGTCCTCTGGGCTGCATTGAGGGTATAGACTATGAAAAGCACGAAGAATGCCAGGAGAAGCAGACCCTCCAGCCTTGATATCTGTCTGCCGGTAAGGGCCAGGATCACAAGAATGCCTGCGATTATCATTGACAGGGGGAACTCGCGGTCGATGGTGAGCTGCTTTATGGTTATCGGTGCGATGGCAGCACAGACTCCGCAGACGATAAGCAGGTTGAAGATATTCGAGCCTATGGCGTTGCTTATGGCGAGGTCGTTCTTTCCGGCAACGGAGGCTGCGATGCTGACCGAAGTCTCGGGCAGGCTCGTACCTATCGCAACTATGGTAAGGCCGATTATCATTGTGGGCACACGAAGCCTTTTGGCAAGGCCGGAGCTTCCGTCAACGAAGAAGTCGGCACCCTTCACCAGCAGCACAAAGCCGGCGATCAGAAGTAAGTATTGCATTTATCAACACTCCTTACAAAAGAGAATGTATCTTTCTGATAAAATGTCCTATGTTATCAACTTTAATTATATCACGCAAGCTGCCCGATGTCAACCTCTATTGACCGGGTACATTTCAAAAAACGGCACCGCACCGGGCAGAAGAACCCTTGATGCGATGCCGTATTTGTTTGTTTTATCCTGCGGAGGAGATGAGGCAGACTGCCGTTGCCGAGATGCCGAGAGCTTCGCCTGTGAAGCCGAGGCCTTCTTCGGTAGTCGCTTTGACCGAGACAGCGTCTGTATCTATGCCGAGGGCTGCTGCAATATTCATCCGCATAGCCATGATGTGGGGCGCAAGCTTCGGAGCCTGTGCGCAGACCGTTGAGTCTATATTCACGCAGCTGTAGCCTTTATCTTTGAGCACCTGTGCCACTTTTCGCAGAAGCTCGAGGCTGTCGGCGCCTTTATATGCAGGGTCGGAATCCGGGAAAAGATGCCCGATATCCCCGAGAGCTGCGGCACCCAGCAGAGCATCCATCACCGCATGGAGCAGGACGTCTGCGTCCGAATGACCGAGAAGACCGAGGCTGTGGGGTATCTCGACGCCGCCGATCATGAGCTTTCTATCCGGCACGAGCCTGTGAACGTCGTAGCCGTGTCCTATCCTGAGCATTTTATCACTCCCTGTTTTGTCCGAGATCAGAGACCGTCGGGATTGTTCTTTGCGAAGTTCCAGCCGTCGCGGCACATATCGTCGATGTCGTATTTTGCCTCCCAGCCGAAGAGCTCCTTGGCCTTTTTCGGCTCGGAATAGCACCAGGCTATATCGCCGGGACGACGGGGCATTATCTTGTAAGGCAGCTCTCTGCCGCAGGCTTTCTCGAAAGCATGGAGCACATCGAGAACGCTGGAGCCCTTGCCTGTGCCGAGGTTCACGGCTTCAACGCCCTTGTTTTCCAGCACATACTTAACTGCACAGAGATGACCCTTTGCAAGGTCCACAACGTGGATATAGTCCCGGACGCCTGTGCCGTCGGGGGTGTCGTAGTCGTTGCCGAAGACGCCAAGGAACTCTCTCTTGCCCACTGCCACCTGTGCGATATAGGGGAAGAGATTGTTGGGGATGCCGTTGGGGTCTTCGCCGATAAGTCCGCTGCTGTGAGCGCCTATGGGGTTGAAATAGCGAAGCAGGGAAATGCTCCACTCGTTGTCGGCTGTATAGACATCCTTGAGTATCTGCTCTATCATTACTTTTGTATAGCCGTAGGGGTTTGTGGATGTATGGGTGGGCATGGTCTCCACATAGGGCACCTGATTGTCCGTGCCGTAAACCGTCGCAGAGGAGGAGAAGACTATCTTCTTGCAGCCGTGGGAACGCATAGCCTCGATGAGCATGAGAGTTCCCGTTATATTATTATGGTAGTATTCAACGGGCTTTGCAACGCTTTCGCCCACAGCCTTCAGCCCTGCGAAGTGGATCACTGCATCTATCTCGTTCTCGTCGAAGATCTTATTCATAGCCTCGAGATCAAGGATATCCGCCTGATAGAATTTGAAATCTCTGCCGGTGATCTTCCTCACTCTGTTGAGAGCCTCGGGCTTGGAGTTTGAATAGTTATCGAGCACTACGATATCGTAGCCTGCTTCAAGGAGCTCAACGCAGGTGTGGCTGCCGATAAAGCCGGCGCCGCCGGTCACAAGTATATTTGGCATAGTGTTTTTCCTTTCCTGTTTATTGAAGCGGAGCTTTGTTTTCCGCCTTGAATAAAGTATAGCACAGTCGGGAGAATTTTTCAAGGCTTAACAAAAAATTATAAAATTAAACTACGATTTTTTATTGAAAAAGCTTTTGCAAAGTGATATACTATCCCCTGCAACAATAAGAATATAACAATATGAAAACGTTTTTCTCTTTTTGGGAAGGTGCATCCGATGAAAGACCTTACACAGGGCAGACCCATGAAGCTGCTTCTGCTCTTTGCGATACCGCTGCTGCTGGGGAACATTTTCCAGCAGCTCTACAATCTTGCCGACACGAGGATCGTCGGGCAGTTCCTGGGGGAAAGCTCTCTTGCTGCCGTAGGCGCAACGTCGTCTGTGAACAACGTAATAATCGGCTTTCTGAACGGACTGACCAACGGCTTTGCTCTGGCCACTGCACGCTGCTTCGGCGCAAAGGACAGGGACGGGGTCAAGCGGACAGTTGCGGCAACACTCGTCCTCGGAGCTGCGACAGCTGCGGTGCTGACTGTCGGGAGCCTGCTGCTGCTTGATCCTCTGCTCCACGCGATAAACGTTCAGGATGATATATTCGGCGAGGCAAAGGCTTATATCTCGGTTATCATCGCCGGCATGGCTGTCACAATGTGCTACAACATCAGCGCAGCGGTCATGAGGGCTGTGGGAGACACTGTGATGCCGCTGGTGTTCCTCATGATCTCGACGGTGCTGAACGTGGGGCTCGATCTTCTGTTCATCCGTGGGTTCGGCATGGGAGTTCAGGGTGCAGCTTACGCGACGCTGATCTCTCAGTTTGCAAGCGTCATCACCTGCGTGATATATATGTTCAGACGCCACCCGGAGCTTATACCCTCCGGCTGCCATTTCCGCTTCGGGAAGAAGCTTGCCGCAAATATGTATGCCTCGGGCTTTTCCATGGGGCTGATGATCTCTCTTGTGGGTCTCGGCTCGCTGATAATGCAGAGCGCTATCAACAGCTTCGGCACCTTGACCATCGTTTCCCACACGGCTTCGCGAAAGGTCAGTGAGCTGTTCATGACTCCGCCCTTTGTTTTCGGTATGGCGGCAGCTAACTTCTGCGGACAGAATTACGGCGCAGGAAAATACAGCCGTGTCCGCCGGGGCTTTTACGACGCTACCCTGCTGACGTGGATATGGGCTGTGATCTCCATAATCGCAAACTATCTCTTTGCACCGGTGTTCATAAAGCTCGTCACGGGAACGGAGGACAAGTTCATCATCGACCTTTCCACGAGATACCTGCGGTTCAACGTGCCCTTCTATTTCGTGCTGGGTATTATAATAGTATTCAGAAATTCCTTGCAAGGAGTTGACGTGAAGCTCTTCCCTCTTGTCTCGAGCTTCATCGAGCTTGCGGGGAAGATCATAGTCTCAAAATTCCTGGCGCCCCGGATAGGCTACGACGGCATAATCATCTCGGAGCCTGCGGTGTGGATATTCATGGCGCTGATCCTCGGCATAGGATTTTTCACCAACAAGGAGCTTCGCCGTAAGGACGGCAGCCCGAAAAAGGCTGTTCCCCTGCCAGAGCTCTCACACAGTCATTGATCTTTATAGGGCAGCAAGACAGCTGCCCTTTTGTTTTACAGAAAATTTATAAATCCCTCTTGACAAACAGAAAAGTTTGTGCTAATATATGAATAGATGTTCAAGTGTTTTATTAAACAAACATTCATAAAACCAGGGGGAATAGAATTGAATGAGAAGAAAAGCGGCTTTGCTCTGCCGCCGGACGAGGAGCTTTACGACCTTGCGGAGCTTTTCAAGATCTTCGGGGATTCGACGAGGATCAAGATACTGTTTGCGCTGCTGCCCGGTGAGCTTTGCGTGAGCGATCTTGCGCAGTGCCTCGGAGTTACGCAGACAGCCTGCTCTCACCAGCTGAGGGTGCTGAAAAACAACAAGCTGGTACGGTTCAGGCGCGACGGAAAGCAGATATACTACTCTCTTTCCGACGACCACATAAGAACGATACTTGAGATCGGTATGGAGCATATAAACGAATGAGGTGGAAATATGATCTGGGATAAGCTTGCGCTGCCCTACGATGCAGCCGAGACGATCTACAACGGAAAAGTCTATCACCGCACGGGAGAGCTGGTGGCTGAATACATCGGTCCGGGAGACACGGTGCTTGAATGCGCCTGCGGAACAGGTGCCATAAGCATACACATCGCAAGGAAATGCCGCCTGCTGGTGGCAACGGATATGTCCGTGCCGATGCTGAGACAATGCGAAAAAAAGCTCCGCAGCTGCTACAACGCTGTGATAAAAAAGGCTGACATCACAAAGCTGAACTGCGGTGACGACCGCTTTGATAAAGTCGTTGCAGGGAATGTGATACATCTCCTTGACGACCCGGATGCTGCTCTTTCGGAGCTGAGACGTGTCTGCAGACCCGGAGGTCTCATCATCCTGCCGACCTACATCAACAAAGAAGAAGGCAAAACAAATCTCGGAGCCAAAGCTGTTGGGATGATCGGGGTCGATTTCAAAAGCGAATTCAGCTCTGTGAGCTACACGGAATTCCTTGAGCAGAAAGGCTTTATGATCGAAGAATTCAGGATAGCCGACGGACGTATGCCCTGTGCGATCGCGATCATCAGAAACAATAAATGAGATACGGAAAGGACGATCATTATGAAAAAGGTATTTGAACTTGACGAGCTTGACTGCGCGAACTGCGGAGCAAAAATGGAGGCCGCTATCAAGAAGATAGACGGCGTTGAGGACTGCACAGTCAGCTTTCTGACGCAGAAGCTGACCCTCGTTGCAGACGACGCAAGGTTCAACGACATCGT
>CAMVOF010000146.1:0-5994 GCA_947169055.1 uncultured Clostridia bacterium | reverse complement strand
ATTGGCACCCCCAGTAGGAATCGAACCTACAACTAGCCCTTAGGAGGGGCTTGTTATATCCATTTAACTATGGGGGCATTATCAAGCTTTACTATTATAACATTTCTGCAGGGCTTTGTCAATCGTTTTCACAAATTTTTTGCCGCCTGAAAAGAAAAAGTGCCGTCTTCCGAAGCCTCTCAGAAGACGGCATCTGTGTTTTAAGGCTGAGTCCCGGGCTCTGCCTTTATTGTTTCGCTCTCCGGTTTTGCAAGCACATAAGCCCACAGCCCCGCAAGCACCAGCAGGACTCCCGCGCCGAGATAGACCGCCGCCAGCTTGTTTGTGGTGCCGTAGATGTCGAGCACGCCCTTGAACACGCAGCCCACTGTCAGCGCAGCGATGCCGGAGTTATATGCGTTCAGGGAGAACCTTGAGGGCTGGCGCCTTTTGCCTGTGCCGATGAAAAAAAGCGGCAGCGTCCCGGAAACGAGAGGTATGGCAAAGGCGTAGATCATAAAGTAGGAATATACCTCGTGGCTGAAAAGCTCATATACAGCGCCGAATACCGCCGTGAATACAGCCGCTATGAGGTGCCCCTTTGCGTGCCGAAGCGTGCGAGTGTTGTTCTCATTCATTCTGCTCACCCCTTATCCGATGTAGATCATGTCGCTCACGGCTCGTTCTTTTATGGAATTGCCGGAGGTCGGGTTGTTTACTATCTCGCCTTCAAAGACCATAGTTGAGGAGCCGCCGCCGTCCAGGTTGTAAGCGTTCCTGACGCCAAGGCTCTGCATGAACTGCGCAAGCTGGTAGAGGCTCAGCCCTTCGCTTTCGGAAGTCCTGCCGTCGGATACCACGAACACATAGTGGCAGCTGTCGATCATTCCTATGGCCGTCCTGGGATTGCTGGCCTTTGCCCGTCCTACCTCGTCGTTCACCGAGACTGTGATCTCTCCGTCTTCAACGAGGCCGGGTCCGAAGCTCCAAGCCTGCCAAACGCCGTCCTCAACAAGCTCCTCCGCCGTCTTTTCTCCTGCCGAAACGATCTCGAGAGTCCCGTCCGCATAGAGGCAGCATATATCGTCACCGTCTGCGGAATCCCGATAGACTACGCCGTTCCTTATAACATATCCCCTCTCCTGTGCGCCGTAATAGTCCCCGTTTATGGCAAGCACGGCATCTGTCCTGTCAGCCATGTCGGAGACAGTCTCTGTCACATTCCTGCCGTAGGTGTCGTCGGCAAAGGCGGTCTTGACATACTCCGCAGAAGTCACCTGTATATCCGCAACGTATATCTTTGTGCCGTTTTGCTCGTATTCCGAAAGCACTATGCTGTAATTCTCGCTGTCCGCGGTTTTCGAGCCCTCAGCCGTCACCTTGCCCGTGTTGCCTGTGTCGGATCTTCCGGCTTCGGTGCCGTTCTCGTGCCTGCCTTTCGCAGCACGCTTACTCTTTGTGGAGCCGCCTGGATCGCCGTTATCTGATTTTTCCTGGGTGTCTTTTTCGGGCTTTGTTTTTTCCGTGTTGTCGCCCTCCGCTGCAGTTCCGTTGTCCGAGCGTGTGATCTCCTTCTTCTCGACTCCTTCAAATATCGCCGTGTTCATCTCTGTGGCATCGGTCTGCATAACGTCCTTCAGAACGAAGGTGTCAAGGGCGGCATAAGCCGTGAAAGCCGTCAGAGCCGCTGTGAACACGGCTGCATAAACAAATCTCTTCATATTATCACCTTTCTTTTGTTCCGTTATCTCAGGTTTAGCTCCGCACACTACTGACCTTCCGGCGGCTGCCGAAAACGTAGCTGAAAATGCTGCGGTATATCCGTGCGGAGTCCCGCAGGGTGTCGAAGTGGGAGGATGAATTCCCGTCGAGATATACCGTCTCGATATGATGCTCCCTTATCGGCACACGCCGCTTTGAAAGCTCCATGAGCACGTTCATCTCGTATTCGTATCTCTCGCGTCCGATGTGCAGCATAAGCTCGATGAGTTTGTCTGAGAAAGCCCGGAGGCCTGTCTGGGTATCATAGACCTTCACCCCCGAGCACAGCCTGAAAACCCCTCTTGTCACGGTGTTGCCGAACCTGCTTCGCAAAGGGACGTCCTTGTCGAAGCTCCTGCTCCCTAGGACGAGAGAGCTCCGGCTTATGGCGGCTTCGCCGGCTGTTGCGGCGATGTCCTCTGTCTTGTGCTGCCCGTCGGCATCGGCAGTCGCAACGATGTACGGCGCTTCATAATTTTCCGAGATAAACTTGAGCCCGGTCTTGAGGGCGGCTCCCTTGCCTCTGTTCTGCGGATGGTCAAGCACCGCAGCCTTTTCCTTCACGAGTTCAAACAGCCCGTCGTATGCGCTGCCGCTGCCGTCGTTCACCACAACGATCTCAAAACCCTTATCCGCAAGCTCATCAACTACACCGAGCAGCTTTTCGTCCGGCATATAAGCAGGTATCAATACTATCCTTTTCTGTATCTGTTCCATATCTAAGCCTCCTTTGTCATCGTCTCACTGTTCTTCTTTGAGACAATAATACATCGCAAAGCTTAAAACAAATTAAAAAAATCCCCTCTTCCGAAGAAAAGGGGAAAATTTTCTTTTGTCTTTCGTATTATGCGGAGAGACTGTGCTTAACTCTGTCAGTAACCTCAGAGCGCTTAGCGTTGTTGAAGCGGTCGATGGTTCCTACAAGATAACCTGTGATCCTGCGGATCCTCTGGAAGGGAACATCTGCAAAGTGATAATCAACATCAACGAAATCGCCGTCTAAAGCGATGTCGATAGCCTCGATGGTCTTGTCGGGATACAGCTCGTGACCTCTCTGGATATATGCGCTGATCTCTTCCTGTGACATCTCTCCGTTTTTAACGTTTACATTTACCATAAGTCCTTACCTCTTTCATCAAAAAATTTTTTTGACAAACGGAAAGGCCGTAAAAGCGCCTGTTTAGGGACAATCACAGTCATTTTGAACGGCACCCGTTGTACTTCGATTATCATTATAACACAAGATATAGTATTTGTCAATAGTTTTTTCAAATTTATTTTGTACTTTTTTGGTATAGTTTTCAAACCGCGTATTTGCGCGGCTTCGGCTTCGTTTGGATTCAAAAACACAGCCCGGAACAGCCTTCTGCCGTTCCGGGACGATCTGTTTCTATCCATATTTTTACACAGATGACTTCTGAGACAGCTTGTCCTTTATCCGGATCATTGCCTCGATGTGCATTATCCAGTGCCGGCTGAAAGGCATTTTTATCAGCCCTCTTATGTCCTTGCCGCACCAGTAGTCTATCAGCCAGAAAGCGCTTTCGTCGGTGCTGACGCATCGGCTGTCGATAAGTCTTTCCTTGTCTTTATCCGTGAATCTGCGCTTAAGCTCCTTGTACCCAAGGCTTTGAAGCAGCTCATTGCTCTCATTCATCACAGCCTCGCAGTAGCCGCAGACAGCTTTTACGTCCAGCTGCTTCGAGAATTCAGCGATCTCAGCGCCTTTAAGCTCGTTGCCGGTGGTGATGATCGGGCTCTTTGTCTTATCGAGCCAACTATCTCTGAAAAGCACCTGGCTGTCTTGTTTTATCAGGGTGTGGGCAACGATGTCCTCGATCCTGAAAATGTGCCACATGGATTAGGCAAGGGTCTTGCTGTGATAGCCGTCGGCGCCGGCAAAGGGCATCTGAAAAAAAGCCTCGTCGGGACAGGTGTCCACGATAGAAGTTATCTGCCCGAAGAGCCGGGCTCTGAGTTCAAGAAGCTCTGCGATGCCCTCCCGGAAAGTCGATTCTTTTCCGATGAGGCTCTGCATCTTCTTATTCTTTTCGGACCAGTCCTTGTTCATTTTCTATCTCCGCTCAGGTGAGCAATATCTCCGAAGCCGTGGAGCCTGAAATTCACATCCTCGCCGAAACGGTCGTCGGTGCAGAGCGTGGCTATGGCTGTGGGCTCGGCACTGAAGCTTTGCAGTGCAAGCATGGGAGATATGCCCAGCAGATATGCTGCCGAAACACAGGTCGCACCGAAATGGCAGAAGAAAGCAAGGGTGCAGTCGTCGGCAGGCTTTGTCCTTTTGAAGTATCCGCCTTCGCGGACAAGCCCGTATCCTGCAAGGAGGCTGTCGAGGCCTTTCCTTACGGCATCGTATCTTGTGAAGGCTTCTTCCGGCATACCGTCAGCAGTTTGGAAAAGCTCTTTGTCGTAGTTTCTTTTATCAGCTGTCCAAATTTTAGGACTAATATCCCAGAGCTCGGTCTCTCTTCCCATATATTCGTTCCAGGTCCTGACATCGAACTCATGGAGCCACGGACAGACAACAGGCTCTATATCCCGTCCTGCAAGAGCGATATTTGCAGTCTCCTTTGCTCTTCCCATGGGAGAAACATACGCTGCAGTCAGAGGTCCGTCAGCCAGCCGAAGCCCCAGCTTTTCCGCCTGGAGCTTTCCCTTTTCCGTTAAGCAGTCGAGCTCATAGTTAGGCTCTCCGTGTCGGATAAAAAGCAGTTTCAAGCTCTTCGCCTCCTCAGAAGTCAAAGTCGTAGATGTGGTAATGGTTGTAGGCTGCGATCTCAGAGATGCAGGTATCAGAGTATTCAAGGCCCTTATAAACGCTGTTGATGGTCAGCGTTATCGTCCGTGTGGATACCGGCTCCGGCAGATCGATACGCACGGGCTGCTGCGAATAGCCGTCGTTGAGCGTAACGTCAATGGACGACCCGTCAGAGAATTCAATGGTGCAGTCTTTGACTCTGTTGTTGTTGTAGAAGCTGGTCTCGCTGGTGAGTATGCCGTTGGCGATGTAGATGGTGTCGATAGTCACTTCGTTGGAGCTTCTCAGCTTGATGGATTCTCCTATGCCGTCGCCGTCTTCGCCCTCACACCAGCAGGTGCTGAAATCATTATCTGCGGCATTGGAGGCATAATATGACTGGATATGTCCGCGGACGATCTCCGAGCCGAGAGTGCTCGATGCGCTTGCATAGCGGAATTCGTAATTTGAGTAGAATTCGCCGGGCTCAAAGGGAGGAGGCTCGTCATCCTCGCTGCTGTCTCCTTTGCTCTCGTCGTCGGGCTTGTCCTTTTCGGAGAGCTCTTCGAGATACTTCTTGTTTACCCAGCCCCACTCGTCCTTGTAGCAGATATAGCACCAGGTCTCGGAGCTCGCGGCAACATAGGTCTCTGCATAAATGTCAACGTCGTCGTGCATGGGGATTATGGCAAATCCCGTGTAGGTGTAGCCCGGACCCGTCCAGATAGTCAGGTCGTCGTCCTGGGTGTTGACGAACATTGTCTTCTTATAGCTGTAGCTGTCGGGCACAAGGACCTTGGAGAGATACTTCTCGTTGACCCAGCCCGTCTTTCCGCTGTAGGTAAGATAAGCCCAGGTGTCGAGAGTCTTCGTGTCAAGCTCCTCGGCGTAGATGTCAACGGACTTGCCCGTGGGGATATTCGCGTTTTCGATGACTATTCCCTCATCTCCGGGAGCTGTCCTCATCTCGATAGAGGTTATGCTCGTACCGCCGTTGTAGGTGTATTTCGTCGAGACATACTCAACCTTCGGCGGTATATAAAGCTCCTTCGGGTCTCTTGTGGTGACGGTCGTAGTGGTCGTGGTGGTAACTGTGGTTGTCGTTGTTGAGCCCGGAATGCTGTCTGCTCCGCTTTCGTCCGGCACGGAAAGCCCGCTCTCGGGAGAGTTGCTGTCGGCGGTATGCTCTTTCCGGTAGATATGCAGCATAATAAGTATCATCGCTGTCATAAAAATGATGAGCACGGCAAAAATAAGCAGAGCAAGTGTCTTGAGCCTTGAATTGTATTTTATATCGGAGATATCAGCATCCTCGCCCTCGCCTTTTCCTTCTTCCTCGTCATCCTCGTCGGGTATGGGATAAACAGGGGAATTCAGGGCCTCGATAAGCTCGTCGATATCTTCAAAGCGGTTCTCGGGATCGTAGGCGCAGCACTTCATGACTATGGCTTTCATCTTGTCCGAGCCGAAGGAAGGCGCAGGGAAAGTCCTGCCTCCGA
>CAMVOF010000145.1:0-6008 GCA_947169055.1 uncultured Clostridia bacterium | reverse complement strand
TGCCCTAAGAACCTGCAAGCCTTTTTAAGGAAAAGGCTTGACCGAAAACCTTTTTAATGCGCTTCGCGGTTGATGAATTTAAGATCGCGTGGGAGCCATTTTCTTTCGCTTTTTATAAGCATTCATCGCTAAAAAACAAAAAGAATAAACAACAAGAAGATCGCCTTCATTATTGTTTATTCTTTGTTATTGATTATTCGGGGAAGCGCATCAATGCTTTGCGCGGTCCTTTGCTCTCTGGGTATTGGAGAGTATCTGCTTTCTTATCCTCAGGGACTTGGGCGTTACTTCAAGGAGCTCGTCGTCGGCGAGGAACTCGAGGCAGTCCTCAAGGCTCAGGTTTCTCGGCGGGATAAGGCGGAGGGCATCGTCGCTGCCGCTTGCACGGGTATTGGTCAGGTGCTTCTTCTTGCAGACATTGACAACCAGGTCGTCGGATTTCGGCGAAGCGCCGACTATCATTCCCTCATAGACGGGAGTGCCTGCGGTGATGAACAGCTCGCCGCGTTCCTGGGCGTTATAAAGTCCGTAGGTAACGGCCTCGCCGGTCTCAAAGGCAACGAGGGAGCCTGTTGCACGCTTCTGGATATCGCCCTTGTACTGCTGGTAGCTGTGGAACACCGAGCTCAGTATGCCTTCGCCCTTGGTGTCGGTCAGAAATTCGCTGCGGTAGCCGAAAAGTCCCCGGGCAGGGATAAGGAATTCAAGCCTCATGCGGCTGCCAACAGGGGTCATCTGCGTAAGCTCGCCCTTACGTGTGCCCAGCTTTTCCATAACTGCTCCCACGCAGTTCTCGGGAACATCTATAACAAGTCTCTCGATAGGCTCGCAGAGCTTGCCCTCGACTTCTTTATAAAGCACTCTCGGGGTGGAAACGCCCAGCTCGTAGCCCTCGCGGCGCATATTCTCGATGAGTATGGAAAGGTGCATCTCTCCGCGTCCGGCGACTTTGAAGCTGTCGGTCTGGTCGGTCTCGGAGACACGGAGGGAAACGTCCTTCAGCAGTTCCTTGAAGAGCCTGTCTCTCAGCTGGCGGGAGGTGACGAACTTGCCCTCTCTGCCTGCGAAGGGAGAATCGTTTACCGAGAACGTCATCTCGACTGTCGGCTCGCTGATCTTCACGAAAGGCAGAGCCTCGAATTTCCCGAAGTCGCAGATGGTGTCGCCGATGGTGATATTTTCTATTCCGCTGATGCAGACGATATCGCCTGCCTTTGCAGTCTCAACGGGAACACGGTTGAGTCCCTCGATCTGATACATTGTAACGATCTTGCCGCGGTATTCCTTCTTGGACTGGTGGAAATCTCCCACGGTGACGTCCTGGTTGACCTTCATCTCTCCGCGCTCGATACGGCCGATAGCGATACGTCCCACATAGTCGTTGTAGTCGATGGCAGAAACAAGATACTGCATATCTCCGCCGTCGTCAACTTCGGGTGCAGGGATGTAGGAAAGTATCTCGTCCAGCAGGGGGATAAGGTTCTCTCCGGGGACGTTGGGGCTGTAGGAAGCCGTGCCGTCTCTGCCCGAGCAGTAGATTATGGGGCTGTCCAGCTGTTCGTCGGTGGCATCAAGATCCATGAGCAGCTCAAGGACTTCGTCTCCCACCTCGTTGAGTCTTGCGTCGGGGCGGTCGATCTTGTTGATGACAACGATTATCTTGTGGCCGAGCTCAAGGGCTTTCTGAAGCACGAAACGGGTCTGGGGCATAGGGCCCTCAGCCGCATCCACCAGCAGGATAACGCCGTTCACCATTTTGAGCACACGCTCAACCTCGCCGCCGAAGTCAGCGTGTCCCGGTGTGTCGATGACGTTTATCTTCACATCTTTATAATGTATCGAGGTATTTTTTGCAAGGATAGTTATACCGCGCTCACGCTCGATATCGTTGGAGTCCATGACTCTCTCATCGACTGCCTGGTTCTCGCGGAAGGTACCGCTCTGCTTGAGCATACCGTCCACAAGGGTAGTCTTGCCGTGATCGACGTGAGCTATAATAGCAACGTTTCTCAGATCTTCTCTTATCATACTTTTTCCCTCCGAAAGCGTCTTTGTTTCATCTTCCAAAACAATATTATAACACAGATGCGCGGTTTTTGCAAATAAAATAATAAAGCCCCTTTGCCGGGGTTTTTGTTTATTATAACGGGAAACGGGCAGATCTTGGGGGTAAAAAAGCACTCGCTGTTTGGCGGAAGCCGTCTGCGGGTGCTTTGTTCATCTGTTGGTCTCGCGTTCGTCAGTTCTTTCGAGGATGTAATCCACGGAAACGTCGTGGAGGTCGGCGAGCTTTATTAGGATGTCCGTCGGGATATCGAGATCGCCTCGTTCGTAGTTGCTGTAGACTCTCTGGCTGCAATGGAGTATCTCGGATATCTGTGTCTGAGTCATATCCGCGTCTTCGCGCAAGTCCCGGATCCGTTTATACATAATGATCTCCTTTGACAAGTTTTACAAAATCACATTGTTATTTTTGTCAGAATCATTATATAATACTTTGATGAATTCTATTGACTTTTAGCGGATTATCCGCTAAAATAAGTTTAAAGAAGCGGTTTTGTCTGCAAAAAACAGTTAGGAGGGGATTTAATGGGAAAACCATTTTGTGTGCTGGGAATACTGATTGGAATTGGTATTATCGTTTTTGGTGCTATTTCATTTTATGATAACAATAAATCTTTAAAATCTTTCGATACGGCTGAAAACTACGCGAACACAAAAGAACTTACATCGACCAGGTTTAATGCAGATTATTACACTTATGAATATAAAGCGACTCGTGCGGCTGCTCTTGAAGCAAATCAAATCTATCGTATTGTTGCGCAGGGAAAAAGAGCTGTTATAGAAGCAGATAGAAGATTCAGTGCTTTCTTAATATTTTTCGGCGGAGTAATTATTTGTTCATTTGCTGTTGCGCTTTCTGTTATATCCTCTAAGGAAAAGATTCATACTGCACCTGCTTCATTATCATATGCATCGCCGGCGCAGCCCATTAACACTGCACCGACAATAAACAATCAAAACATAAATGTTAAAATTGATTTTTCATTTGATAAAGATATGAAAGATCTTTGTAAAGGAGTAGTCGGATACTACGATCCGTTATTCTTGCACATCAGCTGTCCAAAACCAGCAAATATAAATTATACTATTACTTACCCCGGTGGGTATAAAGAAACCGATATCGGTAAACTTAAGCCCGGTTTTGCCAGTGTGATCGGTTGGGAAGATGGCATTGCAAATTATTTAAGGGATATTGACATTAATGCTACAATGGGAATACTCAAAATTGATTACAGGCTTGATAATGGCGAAACAGGAAGCTCTTCTATTATAATAGAGAAATCTACAAAGAAACCTGATGTATTCCGCTTTGTTTTTACGACTGATCCCGACGAAATGGAAAAGAGCAAAAAAGCAGTAAAAATGGAAGAACCGTTATATTTGAACGTTGTGAATTTAAGCTCTTTAAAAGAACTGAACATGGAATGTATCTTTTCTTTTCCCAACGAGAAAGCAGTTAAAAAGACTATTAAGATACCGGTTTCTTCACACAAATCTTTTTGCTGGAAAAAAGGCATTGGAAGCTACATGGAAGAACTTGGAGCAAAGGCGACTGGCGGCATTCTCAAAATAGATTACGAACTTGATAACGGCGAAACAGGAAATACTTCTATTGAGATAGTTGGATAACGGAAAATTGCCTCCCCTGAAAGGGGAGGTGGCTCGACGATAGTCGAGACGGAGGGGTTCCGCGGTGGGGGCAAGCCCCCACCCTACAGTCGTGCGCCTTTGGCACGGAAAATCGCTGCTGAGCTCGCGTGGGATTTGTCAAGCGCCGTCGCCGCTGCGACCGGAAAATCGCTAACGCTCTTTCCTGATAGTTCTGACTTACAACCTAAAACGGCATCGCACAGTGGGTCCACCCCAGCTTTGCGATGCCGTTTATTTTGTGCTGTTTTATTTTGTTGTGCGATGCCGTTTGTTGCGGCGTTGCCGCAACCTGAGGCGCTGCCTAATTTCTTCCAAGGAAGAAATGACTCTGCAAGGGCTCTGCCCTTGACCCGCAAGCCCTTTAAAAAGGGCTTGACCCTAAACTTTAATGCGCTACGCGGTTGGTGTGCTCAGCTCTGCGTAGTCGTAAAACGCTATGTCCGCTTCTTCTTTCATCTTCTCTTCGTCTTCCGGGAAGCCGCTGCCTAAACACGCTGCTGTCGCAAATCCTCCTGCGGCTGCTCCCCTTATCCCTTCGATTATATCCTCAAAGACTATGCACTCCCTCGCCTCGAGCCCCAGTCTTTCCGCCGCAAGCTCGTAAACGTCCGGGAAGCCCTTTCCTCTTGCTGCATCTTCCGTCGAGACAAAGGTGTCAAAGCAGTCGTATATCCCGTTGTTCTTCAGCACCGCCGAATAAAGCAGCACGTTCGACGCCGTTGCCAGCGCTATCTTCTTTCCCCGGGCTTTAAGCCCCTGGACGAACTCCCCTGCGTGGGGCTTCGTGCCTATCCTGTTGGCGTACTCGTCCAGGGCAAGTCCGAACCACTCGTTCTTTATCTCCTCCAGGCTGTCGGGCAGAGAAAATCTCTCTTTCGTATAGACAGCCGCCATATTGAAGTCCATTGTCGAGAGGGCCCGGCTGTAGTCCTCCGGCACGGAGAATCCCCGTTTTGCGAGAAATACTCTGTCAACGTCGTGCCAGACGTGGGAGGATTCCACAAGTGTGCCGTCGAGGTCGAAGATGAACCCCTTGAAATCTGTCAGCTTCATGTTTTTGTTTCCTTTTATTCGATATTGCCTTATGTTTTATTACCTGCGAACTGCGTTCTGTAGAGGTCGAAATATCTGCCTCTGCGTTTTATCAGCTCGTTATGGCTGCCTATCTCGGCGACCTTTCCTTTGTCGATGACGACTATCTTATCAGCGTCGCGGATAGTTGAAAGTCTGTGTGCGATTATCAGCGAGGTTCTGTCCTTCATCAGCGCCACCATAGCCGACTGTATATGCATTTCTGTTCGGGTATCGACGCTTGAAGTTGCCTCGTCGAGGATGAGTATTTTCGGGTCTGCGAGGACGGCTCTGGCTATAGACAGCAGCTGTCTTTGTCCCTGGGAAAGATTTGCTCCGCCTTCCGAAAGGGGAGTATCGTATCTTTGGGGCAGACGCTCGATAAACTCGTCGGCATAGGCTTTTGCTGCGGCTTCGCGGATCTCCTCGTCGGCTGCGTTCTCTCTGCCGTAGCGGATATTATCGGCTATCGTTCCCGAGAAGAGCACGGTATCCTGCAGCACTATGGCGATAGCTTTTCTGAGGTCCTGCATCTTTATATCGTAGATGCTTTGCCCGTCTATCGTAATGCTTCCGCTGTCGATATCGTAGAATCTTGTCAGCAGGTTGACTATGGTCGTTTTGCCGGAGCCTGTTGCTCCGACTATAGCTATTTTCTGTCCCTGACCGACGCGGAGGTCCAGGTTTTTGAGCACCGGCTCGTTCTCAACGTATGAGAAGGTGATATCCTCGAAGTTTATCTCTCCGCGGACGTTCTCGGCAGGCAGGGAGAGGGTCCCGTTATCCGGCTCGGGCTCTGCTTCCATGACTTCAAAGATACGTTCTGCGCCTGCGATAGCTGTCTGTATATTCGCATACTGGTTGGCTATCTCGTTTATGGGTCGGGAGAACTGCTTTGAATAGAGGATGAAGGCCTGTATCGTGCCCACGGTTATCCAGCCCTTGATGCTGAACCAGCCGCCGAAGGCAGCTATGAGCACGAATCCGAAGTTCGAGATGCAGTTCATCAGCGGGCCCATCATACCGCCGCAGATCTGGGCTTTTATGCCTGTCTTGCGGAGCTCGTTGCTCATTTCCGTGAAGTCCTTGACTGCGGCTTCTTCCTTTGAATAGGCGACGACAGTTCTGTAGCCCGTCACCATTTCCTCGATATGGCTGTTTATCTTTCCGAGGATGATCTGCTGCTCGATGAAGAACTTCTTCATATACTTGGTCATCTTTGC
>CAMVOF010000144.1:0-6020 GCA_947169055.1 uncultured Clostridia bacterium | reverse complement strand
CACTCCACCAGCGAAGCCGTTACCTACGTGGGCATTTCAGCCAACGGCAAAACGGTCTGGGGCGCAGGCAGGAACACGGACATCATCGTTTCCTCCATCAACGCTCTCCTCTCGGCAATCAACCACATAATGAAATAAGAGAATACAAACAAGCCCTCACGGTCATCGGCTGTGAGGGCTTTTGTTATGTCGATATGGATGCAGAGCTTTTCGGCCGAAGGGGTTTGGGGGCGATCGGAAAGCCCCCAAGAATTGCGTCCCTGATTTTAAGCGATTCTGCAAGGCCGATGCGTGCGTATCGCCGTAAATGCAAAAAGCTCAAAGCCCTCACGGTCATCGACTGTGAGGGCTTTTGCGTAAGCAAAATATTTATAACTCGTATCTCTTCATTTCCAGACGCTTTTCAAATTCATCCACAGGCAGCGGCTTGTCGAAGAGGAAGCCCTGTGCGAGGTCGCATTTGTTCTTTTTGAGGATACTGAGCTGCAAGGTGGTCTCTACGCCTTCCGCAAGGGTCGTCAGCCCCATTTCCTTTGCCATGGTGACAACATTTCGGAACATTATGTTCCTTGTGATGTCGGCGTCTTCCTTGTCCTCCGGCAGGAAGCTTCGGTCAACTTTCAGCACGTTCCAGGGTATAACTCGGATAAGGTTAAGCGAAGAATATCCCATGCCGAAATCATCCACCGAGGTGCAGATCCGGTTTTCCTGCAAACCGACGACTATCCGCTGCAAAGCTTTGAACTCAACGTCCGTCGTCGTTTCCGTAAGCTCTATCTCGATAAGCTCGTGGGGAACGTTATGGCTATCCACTATCTTCAGTATATCGTCGAGAAGACGCTCGTTCGTGATGTGCTTGCGGGAGAAATTCACGGATGTACGCACAACATCCCTGCCTTCATCGAGCCACTTGCGGACATATCCGCACACCAGATCAAGGACATAGAAATCCAGCTTGCAGATATCGTTGGTCTGCTCGAGTATGGGGATGAACTCCAGCGGCGGAACTATCCTGCCGTCCTTGAACCACCGGCAAAGAGCCTCAGCTCCCCTTATCTCGCCGGTTTCGGTATCGACTTTAGGCTGGAAGAAAGCCTTAAACTCCTTATTTTCCAAAGCCTCCGGGAACTGCTGGCGGATACGCATGGCGTGTTCTCTGCCTTCGATAAGAGACTCGTTATAGAACAAGATGCTGTCCTGTCCTCCGGTCTGGGCTATGCGGCAGGCATACATTATCTTGCCCATTATCATATTGGGCTCTGCCACCATATAGCCGTCGGGTATGATGAATATACCGGCGCAGCAGGTTATGGGCGTGGTGTGTCCCTCGTCGTCATATGGCACATCTGCGTGGCTAAGATAACTTATCAGCTCGTCCAGCTTGTCCTGGGGGAATATGCAGACAAAGCTGTCTCCGCCGAGACGCGAGACTATGCCCTTGCCGCCTGAAAGCTCTTCAATGTGCTTATAGTGGTTCATCAGCACCTTGTCCCCTGCGTCACGGCCGTAGCTCTCGTTCACAAGGGAAAAATGTCTGAGATTGTAATTCATGGCAACCATGCCGTCAAAGCCGCCGGGCTTTCCGTGCCAGGCGAGGAATCTGAAAAAGCTTCTTGAGTTCCTGAAATCCTGGTCGTCATAGAAAGCAAGCTGGACCGCGATATCCTGGAGCCTGTTGCGGCTGATAAATCTCAGCACGGTACGCATGGTAAGGTCTGCTCTCTCAAACTCCTTCTCGGTAAGGTCGGGCTCGTCATCAGCCATATAGATCGTCATAGTTGCGATCGACATAAGGCGCGATTCTATACGGACAGTATGGACAGGTCTGCCTCCCTTGCCCGTGTCATAGCTTATAAGAGTTTCTCCGCGTCCGAGCTGTTCGTCCACAGGGCTCATATAAACACTCGTAACGCCCTTGGAGAGCCTGAGCAGCGCAGAGATCTCGTTCAGCAGCCGTTCTATATTAGGAATAACGAACTGGTCTTTGTTGACAGCGATCTCGGAGATCAGCTGTTCAAAAAGCATCGGGAACCGATCTTCGGTCTTATTGATTTCTTTCAAGCTATCCGCCTCCATTTCAAAGAATTGCCGGTCTGTTTAGTGTAATTATCTGAATGTGCAAAAAAACTCATTTCTTCCTCCAGTTAAGGAAATCATCATATTCAAGGGGCTTTGCATAGTAATAGCCCTGGAAGCTGTGGACATTGCACTGCCTGAGTATCTCGCTCATTCCCGGAGTCTCGATACCCTCTACGCAGACAATCGCTCTGCAGGTATTTGCTATCATAACGAAAGATTTTACAAGTTCCCGTTCCTTGCTGTCCTTTTCGATCATACGGACAAGGCTGCGGTCTATCTTTATCGTGTCGAACTGCAAGTTCTTGACGATGCCGATAGATGAGAAGCCTGTTCCGAAGTCGTCGAGAGCCACCTTCACTCCCCTGCTTCGGAGACTGGTGATTATATTATTCAGCATATTGATGTCAAGGAGCCTGCACCTCTCTGTTACTTCCAGGCAGAGATGATCCGGCGGGTAGTCTTCCTCCTCGAGAATGCCCATTACCATATCGACGAAATCCGGCTTTTCCAGCTGGGAATAGGACAGATTGACGTCGATGACAAAATCCTGGTCAGCCTCAAGCACCTTCTTGGCTTCTCTCACGGCTGTGGAAAGTATCCATTCTCCGAGCGACGGGAAAAGCGGGTCTTTTTCGAGCATAGGGATAAAGAGATCAGGCGGTACTACGCCGTATTCGTCATTCCTCCACCTTAAAAGTGCTTCGGCGCCGATAAGCTTTTCGCTCTGAGCATCCACAACGGGCTGATACATAAGATAGAAGCCCTTGAAACCCTGGGGTATGGAAGCTCTGATGGAGTGGAACTTCTCGACCTTCCGCCGGTTGCCGCTGTTCAGGTCGTCGTTGAACTCAACGAGGTCGCCGTGTTTCAGGGTCTTCGATTCGTTATAAGCGAATGTGAGACAGGCCATAATGGTCTGGCTGTCGATATTGAAATTGTCTATATCAATAAGGCCGGAATTGAGCTCCAGCATTATATGCTTACCGTCGATATAGATGCCCTCTCTGTAATACGAACGGAGATTATCGTAACGGGCTCTGGATTCTTCCAAGGAAAGGGTCGTGCTGAGTATCGCAAACTTCGTGCCGTCCAGCCTGAAAACGTCTCCGCCGTTTCCGACGTACTCAAAGAGATAACGCCCGAACTTCTGCAGCACGAGATTTCCGAAATGATAGCCATAGACCTCGTTTATCTCGGAGAACTTTGCGATGCCGACAATGGAGATGCGCATTTTTATGTTCTTGACGATATTATACTGTATCTCCTCAAAGAAGCCGTACTGGTTCATAAGGCCCGTAAGGCTGTCGGTATTGCTCTGAACGCCGTGGTCTCTTATGATGCCGGCAAAGAAATCCGGCACTCCGTTGCCGTCATGAAGCACTTTGCCCTTGCAGGTGCAGAGATTATACTCGCCGTTTATCCTTCTGGCTCTGTACTGCATATCATGGTCTGCTGCTTCGCCGCGGAAGATCATATCGATACCGGTGCGGTATGCTTCCTTGTCTTCCTCGTGGATACGCTCTTCCCAGAGCTTTCCTGCGCCGTACATATACTCCGAAGGCAGTCCGTAGGCGGAGACAGCCGCTTTCGACCATCTTGAAAAATCGTATCTTATGTCACAGATATAGACGTACAGTCCCTCTGCGGAGAGAGAGTTCATCTCGAACAGGCCGTCGAGCATCCTCTTGCGGTTTGCCGGTATCTCGACTCTTTCGGTCTTTGGCTGTTCGATCTCTACGGCATGATCGCCTTTTTTAAGAGCGACCTTATCGTTATACATATTTTCGTCGGCACGCTTGAAAACGTCCGATACTTTGAGGTCGGATCGTATGTCGTAAACTCCGATGCCCACAGCAACGACAGGACCATTGCCGCGTTTTAAGTTATTGAGCACACGCTTGCGGAGCATATCCACAAGCTCCGTTCTCTTTTCGTAGTCGTTTCCTGCAAGCACGGCAGCAAACTCGTCACCGCCGATGCGAAAAACAGGGCTGTGAGCGAAAATTCCGCATATCATCCTGCAGGAAGCCTTGATATACTCGTCTCCTGCCTTGTGGCCCTGGGTGTCGTTTACGTGCTTGAGGTCGTTTATATCGCAGATAACGATAGCAAAGGGAGAATGACCCAAGCCGCTGTCGATGCTTTTCTGTATCGCCTCCTCGAACTCGTGGTATGCGGTCATGTTCCTTGTGCCCGTAAGTCCGTCACGTCTTGCAAGCTCGTTGGCACGGTTGAGAGCCTCTATCTGCTCCTGCTCCTTCTTTACCTCTTCGTCGATATTTTCGAGACCTACGATAAAGTGTACGTTATCGTTTGATCGCATTATCGTGAGCCTTGTATAAGACATTATTCCATCGACGATACGTCTGTAATCAGCGCAGTACTGTCTGGAATCTTCAAGTGTCGAGATGATATAGTCCTTGTCTGTGATGGCAAGGATACGGTCTCTGTCCTCCTCGTGGACAACATTATTTACTACATTTACAGATTCAACATAAAAGCTTTTTCCTTCAAATATCAGCGACGGGTCGGTTATTATAGCACCGGAGGAATACTCGAAGTATTCGCCGGTCTCGCTGTTTATGTAATAGATTAGGTCGTAGCGCTGGGCAAGGCTGTTTACCATCTGAACATAGGCGTCGTTCTTTCTCTTCGACTCCTCAAAGGCTTCCAGTGCCTTGACCTCGTTGTCGATGTTTTCGAGGCAGACAAGGATATGCTTCTTATCGCTTGCCCATATCTGCGAGCAGCGGCAGTGCATGATGATCCCGTTCACCAGCAGCCTGTATGCGGCAGTGAACATCTTGATGTTTTTCAGGTTGTCCAGCATATTCTGCTTCTCGAACAACGGCATCACGCGCTCACGGTCGTCTGGGTGAATGAACTTTTTCAGGTTCTTTTTGCTCTCGCTGAAGAAATCGCTGCCGGTGACAGGCACGTTCAGGCTCTTGTATGTATCAGTGGAGGAATATTCAAAATAGACATTCGTCTCCATATCGACATAATAAAGGGTGTCGAAATGCTCGGCAAGGCTCTCCGCGATCTGATTGTAGATCTCGTTTTCCTTTTCGAGCTTTTCTGCCTGCATCCTCTCCCTGACCTGCTTGTCAACGTTCATGACGCCGAGGATGAAATAATCGTCGTCCTTTCCGACGCCGCGTATCAGACTGAGTGCATGATAAACAGGCTTGCCGTCTATCATAAGGCGGTACTCTATCCTTTTGGCTGAACCCTTGTCAACAAGGGAGAGCAGGTTTTCCTTCTGTATATCCTGCATGAAGATATGCTTGTCATCTTCAAAGATGACCTTGTCGGCATCCCTGATAAGGTTCTTGAAGAAGTCTTTTCCTCCCTGCTCGATATGCAGCGAACGGAACTCCGGATCGGCAGAATACCACTGATATTCATTTGTCTTTGCATTGACATAATATACGCTGGTGTACTCAACGAGCAGCGCCTCAGCGATCTTGTTAAATATAGGGTCATTGTTTATCACGAAAACACCTCCCCGAATGAATGATATATATAATTATTATACTACATTTGTTCGTATAAATCAATAAGTTTTTCAGCAAATACAGATTTTTATGCAATATGCCCAAGAACAGCCCTCATATTACAGCAAAAAGCCCCCACGGATCAAACCGTGAGGGCTCGTTGTTATTCAGATATAATATCTAAACGTTTTCCAAAGCTTCGGAAATTACTTTGCCTCTGCGATAGCAGCCTGAGCAGCAGCCAGTCTTGCGATCGGAACGCGGAAAGGCGAGCACGATACATAGTCAAGACCGATCTTATGGCAGAACTCAACGGACGAAGGATCGCCGCCATGCTCGCCGCAGATACCGCAGTGGAGCTTCGGATTTACGGGCTTACCAAGCTCGATAGCCATCTTCATGAGCTTGCCTACGCCATCCTGGTCCAGCTTAGCGAAGGGATCA
>CAMVOF010000143.1:0-6124 GCA_947169055.1 uncultured Clostridia bacterium | reverse complement strand
ACCGACATCTGGGCCTGCCACGATACAGGCCACGGCTGGATGATAATGAACGGCAAGCTCTACGATCCTCTCTTTGCCGAGGCCCGTGATTTCAACGCCAACTACAACGCCAACGGCTCCGATTACAGGATCAATCCTCCCTTCAAGATCAGGATCGACCAGTGATCTCACAAAAGAACAATGCGCTTCTGTCCAGGCGGCAGAGGCGCGTTATTATAGCAAAGATCCCATATCTTCAAGGCTCCGAAAGGTTGACATTTATGTGCTGTTGTGGTAGAATTTATAATGTATAAATTTCCGCTTTTTTCATAAATATATAACCGGAGGTAATTAGAAAATGAAGAATTATTTTGATCTCACAGGACAGGTCGCAGTTGTAACGGGAGCTTCAACAGGCCTCGGCGTTCAGATGGCAAAGGCTCTGGCAAATCAGGGCGCCAAGATCGTTTGTATGGCAAGAAGGCAGCACCTTATCGACGAAGTTGCAGCCGACATCACCAAAGAATTCGGCGTGGAAGCCATCGGCGTACCCTGCGACATCACCGAGACCAAAAGAGTCGGCGAAGCTGTCAAGACCGTAATGGATAAGTTCGGCAGGATAGATATTCTTATCAACAACGCCGGCACGGGAGCAGTCGCTCCTGCTGAAAACATAACCGACGCACAGTTCGAGAACGAGATAAACATCGACCTGCTGGGCTCCTTCAAA
Source organism: uncultured Clostridia bacterium (assembly GCA_947169055.1). Taxonomy (GTDB): domain Bacteria; phylum Bacillota; class Clostridia; order Oscillospirales; family Ruminococcaceae; genus FB2012. The sequence continues at coordinate 5,415 of CAMVOF010000143.1, read as the reverse complement.
ATGGCAAGAGAGGTAGCAAAGCTGGCTATGCTCCCGGCAGGTTACGGCAGGATAATAAATATTGCATCCATGTACGGGCTCGTAGGAAATAAAGCAGCACCCTGCGCAGCTTACCACGCTGCAAAGGGCGGCATGATAAACATGACAAGAGCCCTGGCTGCAGAATGGGGAGATAAAGGCATAACCGTCAACGTTATCTGCCCGGGATATTTCTATACCCCTCTCACCGAGGAGACTCTCACTTCCGAGTTCTTCGTGAACTACGCAAATACAATGATCCCCATGTCCCGCTACGGCAGAGAGGGAGAACTGGATACCGCAGCTCTGTTCTTTGCATCTCCTCTCAGCTCTTATGTGAACGGTACCGTCCTGCCCGTTGACGGCGGATATACCTGTATGTGATCCTTCGCAAAAAATATAGGGTGATTTTATGTATAAGATAATCAGAAAGAAAGTTTTGAATACAGCAGTTGTGGAAATGGATATAGAAGCTCCGCTGGTGGCAAGAAAGGCTCAGCCCGGACAGTTCATCATCCTCCGCGTTGACGGGGACGGCGAACGTATCCCCCTCACAATAGCAGGCTTCGACTCCGAAAAGGGAACAGTAAAAATAATCTTCCGGGCTGTGGGAGCAACGACCCTTGCCCTCTCCGCAAAGGAGCAGGGAGAATCCATTCAGGATTTCGTGGGACCTCTCGGAGTTCCCACAAAGCTGGACGGCATAAAGAAAGCCTGTATAATCGGCGGCGGAGTCGGCTGTGCCATAGCTCTGCCCATTGCTCAGAAGCTCTCATCCCTCGGTGCAGAGGTCACGAGCATAGCAGGTTTCAGAAGTCAGGATTTCCTTATCCTCGAGGATGAGTTCAAGGCCTGCTCCGAAAAGCTCATCGTCATGACCGACGACGGCTCCTACGGCAGACACGGCAACGTAACAGCACCCCTCAAAGAGCTGCTTGAAGCAGGAGAGCGCTTCGACGAGATAATAACCATCGGGCCGTTGATAATGATGAAATTCGTGGTGGAGGCTGCAAAGCCCTACGGCATACCCGTTACAGTCTCCATGAACCCCATAATGATAGACGGCACAGGAATGTGCGGCGGCTGCCGCCTTACCCTCGTTCAGGACGGCAAGAGAGTGACCAAATTCGCCTGCGTTGACGGCCCCGATTTCAACGGCTATGAAGTTGATTTCGACGAAGCCATGCTCCGCGGAACTATCTACACCGATTTCGAGCGCCGTTCCTATGACGAGGCCTGCAATCTTTTCACCCTCCCGGAGGTACAGTAAAATGGCTGTTATTCCCAAGAAACACGAAATGCCCACCCAGCCTCCCGAGGTGCGAGCACATAATTTCAAAGAAGTCGCCACAGGCTATACCGAGGAGATAGCTCTTGCGGAAGCAGACCGCTGCCTCAACTGCAAGAACCGTCCCTGTGTTACCGGCTGTCCCGTGAATATCGCCATACCCGATTTCATCTCGAAAATAAAAGAGAGGGATTTCGAAGCGGCTTATCAGATGATCTCCCAGAGCTCGTCTCTGCCGGCTGTCTGCGGAAGAGTCTGTCCCCAGGAGAGCCAGTGCGAGAGCAAATGTACTCTCGGCATAAAGTTCGAGCCCGTGGGTATCGGCAGACTGGAGCGTTTTGTCGCCGACTACCACAACGAGAATTCCGACAAGCTCCCCGAAAAGGCAGAGCCCAACGGACACCGTGTCGCAGTAATAGGCTCGGGACCCTCCGGCCTTACCTGTGCCGGAGACCTTGCAAAACGCGGCTATGACGTTACGGTCTATGAAGCCCTGCATATGGCAGGAGGCGTTCTCGTTTACGGCATCCCGGAGTTCCGTCTTCCCAAGAAGATAGTCAGCCGCGAGGTCGAGACTCTGAAAGCTCTTGGCGTCAAGATAGAGACCAATGTGGTAATAGGAAAGACCCTCACTATCGACGAGCTTATAGAAGAAGGCTTTGAAGCCGTGTTCATCGGTTCCGGTGCCGGACTTCCCAATTTCATGGGCATACCCGGCGAAACTCTCAAAGGCGTTTATTCCGCCAATGAATTCCTCACGAGAAGCAACCTGATGAAGGCCTACCTCGACAACCCCGTTACCCCTATAATGAAAGGCGGCAAAGCGGCAGTTGTCGGCGGCGGAAACGTCGCAATGGATGCAGCCCGTACAGCTCTGCGCCTCGGTGCCGAAAAGGTCACCATAGTCTACAGGCGTTCACTCGAAGAGCTTCCTGCAAGGCGCGAAGAAGTCGAGCACGCAAGGGAAGAGGGCATAGAGTTCCGCCTGCTGACAAACCCCATCGAGATAACGGGCTACAATAACCCCGACGACAGACGCGATCCCAGAAACGGCTTTGTTACGGGAATGCGTGTTGTCGAGATGCAGCTCGGAGAACCTGACGAACGGGGCAGAAGAAGCGTCACCCCCATAGAGGGCAGCGAGTACACTCTCGATTTCGATGTGGTGATAATCGCCATAGGCACTTCTCCCAATCCGCTTATAAAGAATTCCACCGACGGCCTTGAAGTCAACCGCCGCGGAGGCATAGTTGTCACCGAAGAAGGACTTACCTCCCGTGAAGGCGTCTATGCCGGCGGTGATGCAGTCACAGGTGCGGCAACGGTCATCTCCGCAATGGGTGCCGGCAAAAAAGCCGCAGCAGCAATAGATAAAGCCCTGAACGGCTGAAAACAGAGAAGTTAAATCAGAAAGGAAAAGAGCTATGCTAAAGCTGATCATCATAATCACAGCGCTTCTTCCCACAGCAGTCATCGCAAGAACGATCGTTTCTCTTTGCTATGATTTCATATTCGGCCGTTTCTTCTCCTTCTACTGCAATCAGGTCTCCTTCTTCGGTCGAACATTCTACAGAAGAAAGAAGTCCGAGAAATGGAAATACAGAAGAGATAAAGACTCCCTGATAATCCAGCATAATATGTCCATCGACTTAGAGTCCCGTATCCCCGATAACATGGACAGACGGGATTTCCTCCTGAGCTTTACAAAACAGTTGTTCAATATGGCGGTCTGCGCAGGGCTCATATTCCTCGGCATAAAGCTCGGTATGATCGACAGGATAAAGAACTACTCCGGCAATTATCTTATGGCTTTCCTGGATTGGTTCATCATCGGCTATGTGCTGCAAAGCATAGGCTCGCTGGTCATCTTCCTGAGAGTCTATTTCGTTATGATGAAGCGCCTCGGCGGATATACGAGCAAAGCTCTTAATAAACTTCGTCAGGGCTATCCCTTTGAATCAATGGATCTCAAGCCCCTGCGAGAGCTGCCTTATCCCGCTGCTTCTCCTGTGGAAAAAGCGATGTACTCCCAGATATATCTCTGCTATCTTGCCTCAAACGGAAAGGAAGACGAGATGCCCGAGTATATACAATATCTCGAGCAGCAAGTCTATAATAAAGATTTCATCATCCAGAATACAGGTATGTATTACTGGCTGGTATTCTATTATTCCCGTTACTGGCTCGACCCTCAGAAAGCGACCTATTACTTTGATAAAGTCAGTACCATACTTATGAGCGACCCCGATGCCAATGGCAAGCGTATCCGTGCTTACTACGCTTTCGGTATCGAGCAGGATTTCCCCAAGGCAAGAAAGCTCCTTACAGAAGCCCAGCAGGTCGTTGCTGATTTTTCCATCGGTGCAGAGCGTGAGCTCGAACGCCAGTTCCTCAGAGAGCTTGACGATTTCCTGAACAAGCAGGGAGCATGACCCGCTGCACAGCACAAATATACATAAGGAAAACTAAATGAGCATCCCCGATAAAGAATTTTTGGAAATATTTTCCCTTTTCTCAAACGAGACGATCCTCGATGCCGAGGTCATAAATACAAGCAGAGACGAAAGCGATTTCCGTGAAACTGTCATAGTCTCTCTTGCCTCCGGGGGAAAGCTGGTCATAAAGCTTTGCGACAACGACTTCACCTACCCGGAGCAGATCGAGAGCTGGCGGCGCTGTGCTGAAGAATACCGGACCCTCGGCTATTATTGCCCGAAGATAATGCACGACAAAAGCGGGACCTTCCCGGCTGTGAGATACAAAGGCCGCAGCTGTTTTGCTTATGCCGAGGAATTTTCCCCATATAAGCCCCTCGAAGACAGGATGTCCGACCCCGATGCCTCGGGTACGCTGTCCTGCGAAAGCTGCGAGCGTGACATCTGGACCATGACCGCAAAAGCCGCAGCAAAACGCTTTGACTTTACCGACCATCCCTCGGCTTACTGCCTTTTCGAGACCTTCTCTCCAAGCGACAAGACCGACGAAGTCTTGGAGAACGCTCAGAGCTGGCTCGAATACGCTAAGACCCTGCCGGAAAAATTCCAGCCTCAGATCGACAGGATATGGCAGCTCTGGAACGATAACCGCAGCAGGCTTGAGCCGCTGTATAAAAAGCTGCCGACATCTGTCCTGCAAGCCGACCTCAACTCAACGAATATCCTCCTGGACGATGAGGGCAAGTTCGTCGGGGTATATGATTTCAACTTGAGCGGCAGGGAAGTCTTTCTGAATTATATCTTCCGCGAGCTCTTTGCCGATTTCGACAAGGAGCTTGAAATGATATTCCGGGTGCTGAAGATCGTCCGGGAGACTTATGTTTTCTCCGAGGAAGAAAAGCAGGCGGCACTCCTTTTGTACCGCTGCTTGAAGCCCCTGTGGACAAACAAACTGGACAAGCTGAAAAAGCTGGGAACAGATAAAGATGCCCTGCAAAGCTATCTCGACCGCACCGAGCAGGCGCTTACCGAAGAAATAGATCTTCGCTCTTATTTGTGATCTGAATATCTCTGCCGTTTCGGGACATACTAATCCCTGAACGGAGGGATATCATGATAGGTTTTTTGATAGGAACACTTCTCGGCGGAGCAGCAGGCGTTGCGACAATGTGTATGTGCAGCGTTGCGGCTGATGCCGACAGACATCTCGAAGACAACAGCCCCCGAAAGGCTGCTTTGATGAGCCCGGAGGGAGGGCAGACCAATGACCGGCAGGATACATTCAACTGAGAGCTTCGGCACCGTTGACGGTCCGGGGATAAGATTCGTGGTCTTCATGCAGGGCTGTCCCATGCGCTGCCTCTATTGCCACAACCCCGACACCTGGTCCCTTACAGGCGGCACGGAACGCACCGAGGACGATCTCCTTGCCGAGTACGAGAGCTATAGGGAATTCCTCAAAAACGGCGGCATTACCGTCACCGGCGGAGAACCGCTGATGCAGCTGGATTTTGTGATCTCCCTCTTTGAAAAGGCAAAGCAAAGAGGCATCCATACCTGCCTCGATACCTCCGGCATCTGCTTCGATCCCGAGAATGAGGAAAGAGTACAAAAATTTGTACAGCTCTGCAAAGTGACAGATCTTGTGATGCTCGATATAAAGCACATCGACGA
>CAMVOF010000142.1:0-6125 GCA_947169055.1 uncultured Clostridia bacterium | reverse complement strand
ACGGATGACGAGGTCTCGGCTCACCTCTGTTACCCTCGATAGAGGTCAGAAGTGCGGTTTCCTCACCACAGACGAAAGCACCTGCGCCGAGTCTGATCTCGATATCGAAATCATGGCCCTTGCCGAAGATGTTCTTTCCGAGCAGGCCGTATTCTCTTGCCTGCTGAAGAGCGATCTCGAGTCTGTGAACAGCTACGGGATACTCAGCTCTTACATATACATAGCCCTGATGTGCGCCTACCGCATAGGAAGCGATGGTCATGGCTTCGATGATAGCGTGGGGGTCACCTTCGAGGATAGATCTGTCCATGAATGCGCCGGGGTCACCTTCGTCAGCGTTGCAGGCAACATACTTGACATCGCCGGGAGCGTCTTTTGTGAACATCCACTTTCTTCCTGTGGGGAAGCCTGCGCCTCCTCTTCCTCTGAGGCCGGAATCGAGGACTTCCTTAACGACCTCATCCGGGGTCATGCTGTCGAGAACTTTATAAAGAGCCTCATATCCTCTTGTTCCGATATATTCTTCGATATTTTCGGGGTCGATACCGCCGCAGTTCCTGAGAGCGATTCTCTTCTGCTTCTTGTAGAAGTTGGTCTCAGCCAGGGGGATGATAGAGCCGTCCTCGTGAACAGTCTCCTGATAGAGAAGATCCTTGCAGATCTCGCCGTTCTTGAGGTGCTCGTCAACTATTCTTACAACACCCTCTGGTGTTACCTGAGAATAGAAAACGCCTTCGGGGTAAACGATAACTATCGGGCCGAGGGAGCAGAGACCGAAGCATCCTGTTCTTACAACGAGGATCTCGTTTTCGAGGCCCTGAGCCTTGAGCTCGTTATCGAGAGCGTCGAGGATCTTCTTGCTTCCCGACGAGGTACATCCTGTTCCTCCGCAGACAAGTATCTGCTTGCGGTATTCGGTCTTTTCAGCCATCTTTGCCGCTTCGGAAGCAACAAGCTTTCTTACCTTGATAAGATCGGAGTGCTTCTTTCTTATTTGAGTAAGTTCTTCAAAGGTCATTCCTGTTTTCCTCCTTTATCTGCGAGATATGAATCAATGATCTTGTCCACCTGATCGGGAGTGAGCTTACCGTAAACCTCTTCTCCGATAGTCATTACAGGGGCAAGTCCGCAGGCACCTACGCAGCGGCAGCACTCGATAGAGAACTTTCCGTCAGCGGTGCATTCGCCGTCTTTGATCCCGAGCTTTTTCTCAACAGCCTCAAGGATCTTATCCGAACCCTTGACATAGCAGGCGGTGCCGAGGCACACGCTCACCTGATGCTCACCCTTGGGGGTAAGGGAGAACTGCGAATAGAATGTTGCAACACCGAACACTTCTGAAAGAGAAACGCCGAGGCCGTCAGCTATCATTTTCTGTACTTCAACAGGCAGATAGCCATAGATGCCCTGCGCTTTCTGGAGTGTAGGCATAAGTCCGCCCGGCTGATCGCGGTGAGCTTCGATGACCTTCATCAGCTCTGCTTCCTGCTCGGGTGTTCCCGCAAAGGGAATGGTGGCTTTTTCACTCATAACATAACCTCCTACAAAATAATCGGCTTTCGCCGTCAGAGAGCTGCAAACCATAAAACAGCACTCATGATATTTGCATAATACGACAGGATCACTTTCCCGAAAAAAGGGCATAATAAGCCCTGCCGTTACATTATTTATTATATAACATCCGGCAGGGAATTGCAAGTGCTTTAACAAATTTTTATAAACTTATTTCACTTTTTGTCGATATTACACTAAGAAATATACAGCTTTTGTTCAAGTTGATAGGAGACCGCCGAAATGCGCATCCACCCTTGACAAAACTCACCGTTCCGACGCAAGAAAAAGCGCCCTCCGCAGAGCCGCGGAAAGGCGCATTTTGTTTGTTTTACAGGCTTTGCCGCACCTGTCTTGTGCGGTATTGCCATATATTTTGCCGGAAGCTGTAAGACTTTGTCAGCCGGCGAATACCGAGCACTTCTGGCTGGTGGCCTTGATGCCGTATTCGCTGTTTACGAGCACCTCTCCCCAGTCCTCGGAAAGCTGTGTTCCTTCCCAGTCGAGAGCAAGGTCGAGATATTCAACGCCGCCGCCGTTGCCCTTCCAGCTCCAGCCGAGCCAGCCGATGCCTTCGTCCTGGCAGTATTCCATGATATATCCCTCGTCAACGTCTCCGTCGGAGTGGGTGTATCCGAACTCGCCTACGCAGACGCAGAGACCCTGGTCGGTAACGCCTGTGAGGTTCTGCTCGATCTTGTCGGAGTTTCCTCCTGCCGAGCCGTACATATGGATAGAGAACATGGTGTTCCTGTCGGGGTCGGATTCAAATACCTCCATGCCCTTGTCGGCGATGCTCTGTCCGTACTGTCCCCAGCCTGCTGCATCCACCATAATGGTGTTCTTGATGCCGGCTTCACGCAGCTGCGGGATAACTGTGGTGTAGCCCTCGGCCCAGGTGTCGGATTTCCACTGTCCTACCCACTCGTTTGCGATGTTGAGGATGACTTTGTCCTCGTTGCCGATAAGTGCGTCCTTGACCTCTATCCAGAAATCCGCAGCGTTCTGCAGCGACTGGATGTCGTCCTTGCCCGTTGCGTCGTGAACTTCGAGGATCACGATCATCTCACGCAGGGTGCAGGTCTCGATAAGGGTCGAGATGGTGCTTGCGGAATCTCTGCTCCACTGATCGCCGTCTGCAAGAACTATACGGACGGTGTTAGCGCCTGTCTTGGAGATAGCGTCCAGAGCATAGACGTCCTCTGTTGCATACCAGCTGTGTGCGTGGTTGATGCCTCTCATGATGAAGGGGTTGCCGTTTGCGTCAAGGAGCTGTGTGCCGTCAACATGGAAGCCCGGCACAGACTGTGCAGGCTCTCCCGGCTGTTCGGAGTTGTCTCCTGCCGGCTGTGAATCGGCAGCCTTGGTTGTGGTCTCGGCCTTCTGCGCCGAGGAGTCCGAGCTTCCGCAGCCTGCAAGCAGCAGCATGGAAGCAGCGAGTAAAATCGATAATTTTTTCATTTTGGCCCTCCTGCGGGTCATCCGCGAATCTGTCCGTTGCCTGTGATAATATATTTCATCGTCGTCAGCTCACGCAGACCCATAGGACCTCTTGCGTGGAGCTTCTGAGTAGAGATACCGATCTCCGCACCGAGGCCGAATTCCTCGCCGTCGGTAAATCTTGTGGAGCAGTTTACATAAACGCAGGCTGCGTCTATCCTCTTCTGGAATTCCTGTGCGGCGAACACGCTGTCCGTAACGATGCACTCGGAATGTCCGGTGGAGTATTTCTGTATGTGTCCGATAGCCTGGAGCAGGTCGTCAACGACTCTTACAGCCAGGATGTAATCCAGGAACTCCGTAGCATAGTCGTCCTCGTCAGCCGGGACCACATTCTCCTTACCCAGTATCATCCTTGTGAGCTCGCAGCCTCTCAGCTCAACATTGTGCTCGTCGAGACGCTCTTTCATCATCGGCAGGAACTCGTCGGCAACATCCCTGTGAACAAGAACTGTCTCTATGGCGTTGCAGACGGAAGGTCTCTGAGTCTTGCCGTTATCAACGATCTCCAGAGCCATTGAAAGGTCTGCGGAGGAATCAACATAAACATGGCAGTTGCCTGTGCCTGTCTCGATAACAGGGATAGTTGCGTTCTGCACAACAGCCTTTATGAGCTGAGCTCCGCCTCTCGGAACGAGCACGTCGATGAGCCCGTTTGCGCGCATCATGTCGTTTGCGATGCCTCTGTCCGGGTCTTCGACCAGCTGGATTATGTCGGGAGAAAAGCCTGCCGTTTCAACGGCCTTTCTCATAAGAGCGGCGAGCATCTTGTTGGAGTTCATGGCCTCCTTGCCGCCGCGGAGGATAACGCAGTTTCCGCTCTTTAAGCAGAGTGCGGCAGCATCCACGGTAACATTCGGCCTTGCCTCGTAGATCATTCCCACAACTCCCATAGGCACGCGGATCTTCTTGATGTTCATGCCGTTGGGTCTTGTGCTTCCGCCTATGACTTCGCCCACCGGGTCGTCAAGAGAGACCAGCTTCTCGCAGGCGGCAGCGATAGAATCTATGCGCTTTTCGTCAAGGCGCAGCCTGTCCTGGAGCGACTGAGACATATTGCGTCTTCTGCCGTTCTCGATGTCGATGGCATTAGCCTCGATTATCTTCGGCGCACAGCGTCTGAGGATGTGCGCGATCTCCATAAGAGCGTCGTTTTTCTGTTCTGTCGAAGCACTTGCAAGCTCGGTCTTGCAGGCCTGAGCTCTTGCTCCGAGAGTGTCGATGTAACCCATAAGATTTTCCTCCTTTTGTTAAGTTCTCGCCTTAAACAGCGTGCCTGCGCCTTCCTCGAATATCGCGTAGAGATTGTCGGGGTTGCGTCCGTTCACGATTATCATATCTATGCCGTTGGCGTTTGCTATCTCGGCGGCTGCTATTTTTGTCCGCATCCCGCCTGTGCCGAGCTTCGAGCCTGCGCCGCCTGCAAGCTCGCGTATCTCGTCGGTTATCTCGTAGACCACGGGGATGAGCTTTGCGTTCTCGTTCTCCCTTGGGTCGGAGTCGTAAAGGCCGTCGATATCGGACATGATTATCAGCAGATCCGCCTTTACGAGGGTCGCAACCGTTGCGGCAAGCGAGTCGTTCTCGCCCACCTCAAGCTCCAGCTCGTCGATAGCCACGGTGTCGTTCTCGTTCACTATCGGTATAACGTTGTGAGCCAGAAGCTCCTCAAGGGCGTTCTGCACGTTGATGCGCCTGTCCTCCAGCAGAACGTACTTTGTCAGCAGCACCTGCGCCACATTCAGGCTGTAGTCCGAGAACAGCTTGTCATAGAAGTACATCAGCTCGCACTGTCCGATAGCTGCACAGGCCTGCTTCAGAGGCGTTTCCTTTGGCTTCTGCATAAGGTTCAGCTTTGCCATTCCGAGACCTACTGCTCCGCTTGAAACGATGACCAGCTCGTTGCCTGCGTTGTGCAGATCGGCAAGACCCTTAACGAGCCTCTCTATCCTCCTGATGTTGAGCTTTCCTGTCTTGTGGGTCAGCGTGGAGGTGCCGAGCTTGACGACTATCCTTTTTCTTTCTCCGTCCATTTTTCTTTTTCTTTCCTTTCCTGAGGGATAATGCTAATATTATTTTATAAAACAAAGTTACAGCTTAGATGTATTGAAAAACGCGTGATCAAAGCCAGCCTCTTTTGCTGTGTAAGCGCGGAGACCGCGCGATGACGCGTATTGCCCCGTCGGGGCACCGACCACCGGCTCAGGGCATTGACACGCCGAAGATGTCGGGGTAAACAGCTTTCAGCCGTTGATATACAAAGGGGATGAATTCGCCTGTCTTTGCCATCTGCTCTATCTCCGAGGGATAAACGAGCCTTGCAGCCGTAGTCTCTCCGGGTTGAAGGATCACATCCTCCTCGCGGAAATCTGCCCTGAAAAGATAGAAAGTCACGATGTGGCAGTGGTGAGAGCGCTTAAATACGATATTCCCCCGGTAGTCGAGGGCTTCCGGCAGAGCTCTGAGCCCTGTCTCTTCCCTCAGCTCACGGACAGCTCCCTGCAGGGGAGTCTCTCCCGAGATGACAGCGCCTTCGGTTATCTCCCAGAGACCGCCGTAGGTCTTCATGGGATCGCGCTTGGTTATCAGTATCTTGTTCTCGAAATTCACAGGAAGTATCGCAGCGACGATGTGATACTTGCCGTCGGGGACAGGCACTCCGCGTTCGTGGATGAGCCCCAGGGGCTGCATATTCTCGTCATACAGGTCGAACAGCTCGGCCATGGCCTACACTCCTTTACTGACATCTATTGACAACGTTAATGGGGCTGCCGTCTCTCCAGGCTCTGAGGTTATCCGCAACACGTCTCAGGAGACGCTCTCTTGTCTCGAGAGGTGCCCAGGCAACGTGGGGAGTCATAACGCAGTTCTTTGCCCCTCTGAGAGGGCAGTCCTCCCGCATGGGCTCAAAGGTCAGGGTGTCTATGCAGGCTCCGGCGATGATGCCTTGGTCCAGCGCATCTGCAAGGGCCTGTTCGTCAACAAGACCTCCTCTTGCGGTGTTTATGAGATATGCCGTGGGCTTCATCTTTGAAAGAGCCTCGGCGTTTATCATCTTCGCGTTCTCTTTGTAA
>CAMVOF010000141.1:0-6147 GCA_947169055.1 uncultured Clostridia bacterium | reverse complement strand
CCTACATCAGATCAGAGGATCAAGATGATCGCAGAGGAAGCAAAGGGCTTTATCTATGTTGTTTCTTCACTGGGTGTAACAGGCGTAAGATCTGAGATAAATACAGATATCGGATCTATGGTAAAGGTTATCAAGGAGAATACTGACGTTCCAGCTGCTATCGGTTTCGGTATCAGCACACCTGAGCAGGCAAAGAAGATGGCAGGAGTTGCTGATGGAGTTATCGTTGGTTCTGCCATGGTGAAGATAGTTGCTGCAGAGGGTAAGAATGCTCCTGAGAAGCTTTTTGAGTATGTTAAGAGCATGAAGGAAGCTATTATCTAGAATTATAATGGTATTTTTCCAAAATAATTCGTATAGACTAAATTAGTATTCTTGTATAGAATTATATGCAGAGGAGTGCGTTCATTCCTCTGCATTTTGCATTTTAGGAAAACTTTTGATTCTTTACGGCGTCTTAAATGTGCCATTGAATGAGTTTTAGAGAGGGGTATATTAGGTATGGATATTAGTAAGATCAAAGTAGATACCAGCAGGTTTGGATTGCAGGAGGTATCAGAAATTGAAAAGGTAAAGCTTACTCCGGCAGCATGTGCACTTGATCTTGGAGACGGAAGCGAGAGAGCTGAATACGTAGATCAGGATTATATTATAAATAAGCTTGGAAGACCTCACAGAAATGTAGGTATCATGTATACATATTATCCGAATGACAAGGAATGGCCGACAAGATCCAGCGAGGCTTATCCTGATATGGAGGTTCATGGTCAGTGGGATTATCCGTATGATGATTATTTTGTATACGGAGGCGGAATCGGCGGCAGCCTTAAGGGACAGCCGTTTAATGAAATGAGGGATATCAGACGTCACGGACAGGATGTTACCCTCACTCTCACAATAGACCCAAACGTCACCGACGATCATCTTATCGCCATAGCTAACGACCTGCGTCCCTTCGGAAGACTGCTTCTCAGGATCAACCACGAAGCAACGGGCAACTGGTTCTCCTTCACAAAGCGCACCACCTATCAGGGGGTTGCGGATTTTTACTGCCGCTTCAACAAGATACTCAAGGAATATGCTCCCAATGTTTCGACTATCCTCTGCATCGGCGGAATCGAAGATATGAACGCCAAGGAGATCATCATGGAGAAGGAGTTCTCCCAGGCTGTCAAGGAGACAGATATCTGGTCTGTGGATAAGTACATGGCTCTGCACTGGGGCTGGCCTTACGACGTTGCAAAGAAAGACAGCAAGAACCGCAGCTTCGGCCGCAGCAAAGTGGCAGACACCTATGCCCTCACAAAGCTGAGCTACAGACGCTTCAAGGAGATAAACGGCGGTGTCGCAAAGCCTATGGTAATGAGCGAGTTCAACGCCGACGGAGATGTAACGGGACCTTACGATCAGGCGGAGATGGTGAAGACCTTCTGCGAGCTGCTCAAATACGACCCGGAGGAATGGTTCTCGGGCTTCACCTTCTATCAGTTCCGCGACAGGGGCAGGCTCGGCCTTGAGATCGAAGACCCCAACAACCAGAACTGCGGCATCGAGCAGCCTGTTATGAAGACCTACAAGGAGATCATCCACGACGATTTCTTCAAGCCTGCTATGGAACGCGGAGAGGAAATGAGCTTCCCTGCCAAGCTGCGCTGGGGTGGTTCGGAGGATGCAGAGGGCATCGAGATACCCCTGCAGATCGAGGGCAATCCCCATTTCTTCGAGCTCTATTTCAAGGACGACAGCAACCTGATGATCGAGCTGGACGGCAAGTGGTTCTACAAGGCTCCGGGAACGAAGTGCCTCGACCTTATGAGCTATTTCTTCGAGAACCCCATTGACGGACCCACAGACCTGACCCTGAGACTGTTCGCACCTCCTGCAAGCGGAGAGAACGATCTTTCCCTTGAGGACGGTCTGCTCAACACTTATCAAACCATCGAGGCTCTGCCGGAAATAAGGATCGAATACGAGCCTGTTCTGTAAATCAAATATCAAGCAAAAAAAGACACCACACGCGATCCGCTGTGGTGTCTGTTGTTTTATCGGGATGCTGCCTTATACTTCTCCGCCGTTTTCCGGCTCGGGCTGGGGTTCGGGCTGAGGCTGAGGCTCGGGTTCAGGCTGAGGTTCGGGCTGGGGCTCGGGCTCCGGCTGGGGTTCGGGCTGGGGCTGAGGCTCGGGTTCAGGCTGAGGTTCGGGTTCAGGCTCCGGCTCAGGCTGAGGTTCGGGCTCGGGCTCTGGTGTGGTAGATTCAGTAGTGGTCGTTACTTCGGCTGCCGTTGTGGTGACTGCCTGAGTTGTGGTCGTAGTTGTGGCCGTCCACGAGGACTGTGAGCTGTCGCTGCTGGAAGGATCGGGCTTGCTCACGGGTCTGTCAACGATATCTCCCACCTTGATGACTCCCCAGAGGCCGTTCACGCATACCCAGGCTCTTCCGTTCTGCACGGGTCTTGCCTGCTGGAACTCGCCGGGTGCTGCAAATACATCGCCGTCGATGGTGTAGTATCCGAAGCCGCCGTCGATGAGCACGGGCACAAGTCCCTCGGAGAAGAGATAGGGGTGCATGGACTCCTGGTTATCGGAGCCGGTGCTGCTCAAAGCGCTGGGAACAGGGGAACAGATGAAGTCTATCAGTACGTTGCCGACGTAGTCGAGATAGCCCCACTTGCCGTCCTTCTCGAAGGCAAAGGCTGTCTCTGCGCCGTCCTTGTATTTCGGGGCATAGTAGTTGGTGAACTCGAAGTCTGTCAGCAGACCGTCGGCAGAGGCAAGGGCAAAGAGAGAATTGTCGGGGTTGTCTATCCTGTATCCGCCGTATCCCGTAAGGGAGATCTCGGCCTTTCTGACTACCACCGTTCTATCCTCGCTGTACTCCTCGGCAGAGCCGTCGGGAAGCTCGATGAATCTCTTGCCCGAAGCCTCGTCCCAGTAATAGCGCTTGCCCTGAGACGCCGAGTCGAACTGCGTTCCGTCAGAGGTATCCACCCTCTGCATATCGCTGTTTATCGAGCAGAACATCTTATTATCCTCGGCGGTCTTTTTCAGCACCATATAGGCGTTGTCCTTGAGGTAATACTCGTCAAAGTCCGGGAACACAAGAGTATTGCCCTTGTAGTCCACAAAGCCGTAGAGCCCGTTCTCGGAATAGATGCAGGCATCGAGATAAGCATTGCTCTGGATATCCGCGGGGTCGATAAGGCTGCCGTCGTGGGTTATCACGTTGTCGAAGGTGAACATAGGCTCGATCAGCCATTCGTAATTGACGATCTTCTCGGCCTGCGAAACATCCTCGAAGGAATAATCGGGCATTACCTCGTCGGGAGTCTCTGCATTCTCGCCGGGAAGAGTGCATCCCGCAAAGGATAGGCACATTGCCGTTCCGAGAACACCGCACAGTATTTTTCTCTTTACTTTGTTCATTTCTAACGTCTCCGTTTTCTGTCTGATTTGTTTATAATATCTCACCGTTCACGCAGTCAAGGACTATGGTGAAGGGACCGTCGTTCACAAGAGATATCTTCATATCCGCACCGAAGATCCCTCGCTCGACTTTCCTGCCCGAGGACTCTTCGAGCAGCTGCATGATCCGCTCGTAGAGCTCGTTGGCTTTGTCGGGAGGACCAGCTTTCACAAAGCTGGGTCTGTTGCCCTTGTGACAGTCGGCAAGCAGGGTGAACTGAGAGATCACCAGCAGTCCGCCGTCAACATCGGCCACCGAAAGATTGGTCTTGCCGTTCTCGTCGGCAAAAATGCGAAGCTTGGATATCTTGTCAGCGAGCTTTTCGCACTCGCGTTCCGTATCGTCTGCTGCCGCACCGAGGAGGATCAGCAGGCCGTTATCTATTTTTCCCGTTGTGCTGCCTTCGACCTCGCAGGAGGCACTCAGCACTCTTTGTATTACCGCTCTCATCTCAGCCCACCGTTATCGTATAGCTGTAGCTGTGCTCGCAGCCGGGGTCAAGAGCTATAGCATGGGGCTTCTGCTCGATGTCGGGGTACTCGTCGTCCGCATACACCGGAACGCTGGTCCAGGGCTCGAGGCAGACGAAGGAAGCTTCGTCGTTCTTTGCAGGAGACCACACAGCTATGCAGTTGCTCTCGGGGAAATCAAGCTTAACAAACCTGCCGCTCTTCTCCGACCTCAGCGCGATGCTTGCCGAAGCAGGAGCGTCTTTCATTATAACATCGTTGTCGAAAAGAGCCCTTGTCAGCATGAGCCTGCGGCTGTTTTCCAGAACGGTGCGCACGCCGTTGAAGTCCTGCACAATGGTCTCGGGCTTCTCGTACTCGACGAACCAGTCGTCAAAGCCTGTTCCGCTGCCTATGGGGCAGTTGAATGCCGGATGTCCGCCGACGTAGAAATACATCCTCTCCGAGCCGGTGTTCTTCGTCTTGTTTATGACCTTCACCGACCTGCCCTCCAGCTCGTACCTTACGGTGAACTCGAAATCGTAGGGATAGACGGCTCTTGTTGTGTCGTCCGAGGAGAGCACGAAGCTCATGGCGGTCTCCGTCATCTCGCCGGGGAGGAAGCGCCTGTCTCTTGCAAAGCCGTGGTTCGTTGGCATTTTGTATTCCCTGCCGCCGGCTTTGTAAAGGCCGTCCTTCGGCGAGCAGATAAAGGGGAAAAGCACGGGAGCATAGCGCTTCCATGCAGATCCGCACTGCCAGAGGTATTCCTCTCCGCCGAACCTGATCGAATGTAACTCTGCACCTTGGGTGTCGGCGCTGACTGATATTTCATCGTTTCTGAGCGTGATGAGCATAGGATCATCCTTTCACAATAACTCACTATAGATTATAGCTTATTTCGCCCTGTTTGTCAATGAAAGTTTGGTGAAAATTAGTTGCTGAGAGCTTACAGAGACAGCCCGAGGAGCTCCTCTGCATTTTTATGGAATATGCGTTCCAGCTCGGAGTCTTTCAAGCCGAGACGGAAGAGCTTTTTCCTCACCTCGTCCGAAGGTGCCCAGGGACAGTCGCTGGCGAAGAGGATCCGCTCTGCACCGTGCTTGCGGATGATCTTTTTCATCAGCTCGTCGGGGCAGAAAAGGGGATAGCCCGTGTCGAGATAGACCCTCTCCCCAAGACCGCAGAGGCAGTCGAGAGAACGCTGCCAGAGCTCGTTGCCGCCCAGGTGGGCGAAGATAAGGGTCAAGCCGGGGTGACGGCGGACGAGCTTTGCCGCTGCTTCGGGGGTGCAATGGACGTCGTCGGGTGAAACGGGGTCAACGCCTGCGTGGATTATCACAGGCAGTCCCAGCCTTTCGGCCTCGTCGAAAAAGGGGTCGAGCCCGGGCTCGTCAGCGTAGAAGTCCTGGTAGTCGGGGTGGAGCTTCACGCCGTGGAGGCCGAGGCTTTTTATCCGTGAGAGCTCGTCCGGAGCCTCGCCGGACTTGGGGTAAACGCTGCCGAATGGGATGAACCTGCCCCTCTGCTCTGCTGCCCAGCTGTTTATGACTCCGTGCTGGGAGGGCTTTGTGGCGATAGGCAGGAGCACCGCCCTGTCAACGCCCCATTTGTCCAGCAGGCGGAGGGTATCCTCTGCCGTGCCGTCCGAGAGGGCTTTGACCTGGCAGGTATTTTCGAGCTGCTCGATAGCCCGGGCAGCGATCTTCGGGGAAAAGGCGTGAACGTGGAAATCTATTATCATGGGGGTCTCCTTTGGATCTATTCAGTCATCTTATAGTATAGCACCTTCCGCAGGTTTTTTCAAGAGGGAGAATTTCGCAGCAATATGACCGCGCAGCGCATTCGCCGGTTCCAAGGGGCGGCGTTAGCCCCTTGGCAAGGTCAAGGGACAGCGTCCCTTGCGGAGTCTGAGGCAGAGCCTCAGGTTGCGGCAAAGCCGCAATAAGGCAGCGCCTAAAGACCTGTGATCTCACAAAATGAAAATGTCTCATATATCTCGGGTGATCGCACTTATGGCGCTGCCGTGAAATGTGGGAGTCAGATGAAGCAGGAAAGAGCGTTAGCGATTTTCCGTCCCTTAGCGCAAACTGTATGGCAGGGGCTTGCTCCTGCCGCGGATTTTTTGCTTCGGCACAGCATTGATCGTGTGCACTGTCGTGCACAGGGGGCTTTGATGTTTTCCCGGGCAAGGGGAAGCCCTCTCTTGCAGGGCTTCCCCTCTTTTCAAACAGT
>CAMVOF010000140.1:0-6209 GCA_947169055.1 uncultured Clostridia bacterium | reverse complement strand
ACAGCCGATTATCCCGACTACGCCGGAATGGACAGATACGATGCAAGAAAGAAGATCGTTGAAGACCTGGAAAAAGGCGGTTTCTTAGTTAAAGTTGAGGATCACGCACACAACGTCGGCACCTGCTACCGCTGCGGTACCACAGTTGAGCCCAAGGTATCCACACAGTGGTTCGTTAAGATGGATTCCCTTTCAAAGCCCGCTATCGAGGCTGTTAAGAAAGGCGATACGAAGTTCGTTCCCGAAAGGTTTGAAAAGACCTATTTCCATTGGCTCGAGAACATCAAGGACTGGTGCATAAGCCGCCAGATCTGGTGGGGACACAGGATACCTGCCTTCTACTGCGACGACTGCGGAGAGATGGTGGTAACAAAGGACGCAACGGCAATTTGCCCGAAGTGCGGCAAACCCATGAGACAGGACCCCGACACCCTCGACACCTGGTTCTCCTCGGCGCTGTGGCCTTTCTCCACCCTTGGCTGGCCCAACACCGACAGCGAGGATTACAAATACTTCTACCCGACCAACACCCTCGTTACGGGCTACGACATCATCCTGTTCTGGGTAATGAGAATGATGTTCAGCGCCCTTGAGAACACTGATTCCGTACCCTTCGACACGGTACTGATACACGGCCTCGTAAGAGACGCCAACGGCCTTAAAATGTCCAAGTCGCTTGGCAACGGCATCGATCCGCTGGAGGTCATCGCACAGTACGGAGCTGACGCTCTGCGCTTCATGCTCGTTACAGGAAATGCACCCGGCAACGATATGCGCTTCATCGAGGACAAGGTCAAGGCCAGCAGAAACTTTGCCAACAAAGTTTGGAACGCTGCAAGATTCATTATGATGAACCTGCCCGACGGCTTCAAAGCAGATGCCCTGCCCGAGAACATGACGGCTGAGGACAAGTGGATAGTTTCCAAGTTCAACACCCTTGCAAAGGAGATAAACACAAATCTCGATGCATTTGAGCTGGGCGTGGCTGTTCAGAAGCTCTACGACTTCATCTGGGATGTATACTGCGACTGGTATATCGAGCTGACAAAGCCGAGGATAGCCGCAGGCGGCGAGACTGCTGCTTCCGCTCAGACGGTGCTGGTTTGGGTGATGAAGGGAATGCTCAAGCTGCTGCATCCCTTTATGCCTTACATCACAGAAGAGATATGGCAGGCTCTTGTTGCAGACGGCTCGGCGATAATAGTCAGCGAATTCCCTGTTTATGACGAGGCTCTCAACTTTGCCGAGGACGAGGCAAGATTCGAGAAGATGATCTCTGCCATAAAGGCTATCCGCGCAACAAGGACAGAGATGAACGTTGCTCCCTCGGTAAAGGCCAAGGTCTATATCGAGACGAAGGAGCCCGAGGTATTCGAGGCTGGCAGGATGTTCTTCGAGAGGCTTGCTTCCGCTTCCGAGGTCGATATCGCGGAGAAATGGGAAATCCCCGATGCAGTTACGGCTGTTACTGATTCTGCGCGTATCTTCATACCCCTTTCGGATATAGTTGATGTTGAAAAAGAGCTTGCCCGTCTTGCAAAGGACAAGGCCGCTGTACAGAAGGACATCGACTTCCTCTCGTCGAAGCTGGGCAATCAGGGCTTTATCTCAAAGGCTCCGGCACAGCTTATCGATGCACAGAAAGCAAAGCTTGCAAAGGCAGAGGAGAAAATGGCGAAGATCGAGGAGTCTATCGCGGCACTGAAGAAATAGCATATTTTTACATCGTCCGGAGAGCAAGGGCTTGTTCTCCGGGCTTTTTTATCGCAAAAAGGGGGAAAAAGGCATTGACTAAAGGGCAAAGCTGTGGTATAATATCTGTGTATAGCATATGGAAACTATCCTGACACAAGGAGGAAACAGAATGAATAAAACGATACTTAAACGCCTGACTGCCGGAGCTGTTGCGCTTGCAATGGCGGCAACGCTCGTACCCTCGGGCAGCTTCTTCGGCAGCTTTTTCAAGAGTTCGCTGATATCCGCGAGTGCGGAAGGCGAGGTCGAGGTCGATTCTTGGATGGGTATTTACAACGCGATCAATTCAACACAAAGCGGCGAGTCAAAGACTATCAAGCTCACCGGCGACTGTGTTTCCCAATCCGGGCCCCCTATAAACGTTAGCAATGGTCAAAGTATTACGATAGACCTCAACGGTTATTCTATCGACAGAGGGCTCGCAGAGGCAACAGAACCAAACGGCGCCGGCTTTGTTTTAAATGTTTCCGGCGGCTCTGAACTAACGATCGAAGACTCCAGCACTGACGGTACAGGGACTATAACAGGCGGCTATAATGCGACCGGCGGCGGTGTCGGCATAATTAAAGGAACGCTGAATATAAACGGAGGCTCGATAACAGGTAACCGAGCTTCGTTATTCGGCGGCGGTGTTTATATTTATGAGGAAGGAACAGTCAATCTCAACGGCGGAAACATTTCAGGCAACACAGCTGTCAGCGTAGGTGGCGGTGTTTGCGTCAATGGTACATTGAATATATCCGGAGGAAGCATTACCGGTAACACAACGTCCGTGAATACCGGTAATGACGGAAATGGCGGCGGCGTTTATGTTGAAAGCGGAACGATGGCTATGACCGACGGATCAATCTCAAATAACACAGCGGATTCTGGCGGCGGAATATTTATTGCTTTCGGCTCCTTTACTCTCAGCGGAGGAAGCATCAGCTCAAACACTGCAAACTGGAACGGCGGCGGTATTTTTTTAAGATATGATGACGACAAATCTATAAGTATTTCAGGTGCAGTTATCAAAGAGAACACTGCCGAATCAGGCGGCGGCATCTACGCATTAAACAGTGACACCAAAGCGCAAACTCTTCCTATAAAAAATACGGTCATAACAAAAAACAAAGCCACTAACGGATCAGGCGGAGGTCTATACTCTAACTGTAAAACAGTGCTTGACGGAGTAACTATTACAGAAAATGATGCCACAGAAGACGGCGGCGGAGTTGTACTTAACAGAGGCGACTCCGACCACCTTGTGACCGAAAAAACAATTATCAGCGGCAACACCAAAAACGGAACTGCTGCACAGAGCAACCTCTATCTTGGTGGTAGCACCAAGCTCATAACAGAAGGTCTTGACAAGTTTGACAGCAGCATCGGTATTTCGATGGAGTCTCCCGGAAAATTCACTAATAACTCAAATAATATTTACTACGATTTCGGCGAAAACGGCGAGCCCTTCTTTGCCGACGATCCAAGAGGCTTCAAGGTAGTGAAGGTAGGCGATAGCGATGTGAAGCTTGAGGCTTCAAAGGGCTATCTTTCCGGTTACCGTATGGTAATGTCTGACACTAACGGCTTAAATATCGGTCTCTCTTTCATAGCAACATTCCCGGAAAGATCAAGCGGCGCAAGCTATATCCTCAAGGTCAATGATGAAGTTGTAGCGGAAGACACCATCCCCTATAATTACGGTTCGCATACATTTACGATCAAGCTGGATAACCTTCTTGCAAAACAGATGACAGACAAGGTTACCTGCATTTTCTACAACGGCACAGATGAACCCGAGACCTTTGAGACTTCTGTTTACGAATACGCTCAGGTAATTCTCGCAAACGAGGACAACATTGCAGAATACACTGCGGCTCAGCCGATAGTCAAGGCTGCCCTGCTCTTCGGCGGCTACTCGCAGAAGCAGTTCGGCTACAACACTAAAAACCTTGCAAGCAAAGGCGTGGAGTACGACTTCCTGCCCTCCGGCAAGACCTTTGAATCGGCAGACAAAGATGTTCAGGATTACAAGGCTTTTGAAGGCGCACACAGCACAGATGCGGGCATCTCCTACTACGCAAGCTCGCTGCTGCTGAAGACCAACATAACCCAGAGGCACTACTTCAAAATCGAAGAAGGCGGAGCGATCGGCAATTACAAATTCAAGATCGGAAACAGTTATGTTGAGCCCAAACGGTACAACGAAACCGATTACTACTACATCGACAGAACAGGCATCGCAGCATACGACCTTGACGTTGCTGTGACCATAACCGTTGAGAAGGACAGCGAAGCGGTAATGACATTCAGCTACTGTCCCTTCGACTATGTTGCCTCTG
The DNA here is from genome assembly GCA_947169055.1 of uncultured Clostridia bacterium. Classification (GTDB taxonomy): domain Bacteria; phylum Bacillota; class Clostridia; order Oscillospirales; family Ruminococcaceae; genus FB2012. The sequence goes on along the minus strand of CAMVOF010000140.1, from coordinate 2,130 downwards.
TCCTCAGCGCAAACAGCACGATGAACGACAAGACAAAGAACACTGTCCGTTCGCTCTACTGGTATTTCGTTGAAGCCTTCAAGAGGGCGTATCCCGACGGAAGAGATGGCCAGAACTAAAGCAAACAAAAAGAACCTTGCCAAGGCAGGGTTCTTTTTTTGTATATTGATCTTATCCTCTGTTTCCCCGAGTTTTATTATAGCCTTCCGAAAACGAATTATATGTTATGATCGTATTTCTCTCCAACGCATTAAGAGTCTCAAATCCGCTGCCTTTTAACGGGATCATCCGGATCTTGAAAGAGTCTCCGTACTTATAATCAGCGTATACGTCTCCGTTCCCGTGGCCCGTGAAATGGCTGTTGACCCGTTGAAAGACTCTCACTCCCTGCCCCACATAATACATATTTTTCGTCTCGTTATAAAGAATGTAAACTCCGGAAAAATCATGTTTCTTCGACAGGTACGAGCTGTTCTTCCCTTTTGAACGTCTGTTTCTAAGGTCAAAAAACTCTTGAGGCGAGACCTCTACTGCATTTTTTGAAAGGCTCTTGATCTTTTTAACTGTTTTATTCCGGCTGATGATACACAATGCGCCGCCGAAGAATACAATAAAAAGCACAACGACGATCAGCACCCGAAAATAAAACATCGAAGGATCATCGGTCTTACTTAAATATAAGAATGCCATGCAAGATCTCTTTCTTATTTTACAAGCTCGTCAGCAAGGGCTGCAAGAGCGGCTTCGCTTGCGGCATTGAGGGATGATCTTATAGTAACCACGGGCTCGACGAGAGTAATATCCTTCATCTGCTCGAGGTAGCCTTTGATTATCCTGCCGGCCGAAGGAGCCCAGCTGCCATTCTCGACAACTGCGACCTTACGGCTGCGGTAGGTCTTGGCTTTGAGGTGGCAGAGGAAGTCCTCCATCACCGGGAAAACGCCTCCGTCATAGGACGAAGCCATAAGCACCAGCCTATCGTATCTGAAAGCGTCCTCGATAGCCTCTGCCATATCCTCGCGTGTGATATCGGAGAGGGAAACTTTCTCAGCGCCTTTTTCCTCAAGCATGGTCTTGAGCTTCTCTGCGGCTTTGAGGGTATTGCCGTGTATCGAAGCACAAGCGATGAATATGCCCTTGTTCTCGGGCTCGTACTTCGACCAGGTGTCGTAGAGGCCGATATAATAGCTGAGGTTATCCTTAAGCAGCGGACCGTGGAGAGGAAGGATCATTTTGATCTCGAGGGCCGCAGCTTTTTTGAGCAGGTTCTGCACCTGCACGCCGTACTTTCCGCAGATATTGAAATAATAGCGTCTTGCCTCGCAGGCCCAGTCCTCGTCGGTATCGAGAGTTCCGAACTTGCCGAAAGCATCGGCTGAGAAGAAGATCTTCTCGCTCTCCTCGTAGGTCATCATAACCTCGGGCCAGTGTATCATAGGCGTCATGAAGAACTTCAGCGTGTGCTCACCGAGCTCAAGGGTATCGCCCTCAGCGACGGTGATCTTTTCAAAGCCGTCGGCAAGGCCGGGATAGAACTGCCCGAGCATGGCGAAAGTTTTGGCGTTGCCCACGATGGTGATGCCGGGGAATTTAGCTGTGATAGCAGCGATAGAGCCTGAATGGTCGGGCTCAACGTGCTGAACGACGAGATAGTCAGGCGTTTTGCCGCCGAGAGCTGCCTCGAGGTTGCCAAGCCACTCATCCGAAAATCTGCTGTCAACTGTGTCCATGACAGCGATCTTGTCGTCGAGGACGACATAGGAATTATAGGCCATACCGTTAGGGACGTCATACTGGCTCTCGAACAGGTCAAGGTCGTGGTCATCAACGCCGATATAAACAACGCTCTTAGAAATTGCTGTGTCTTTCATAGATCGCACCTCCGAAATCTTTATGGTATTATTATAGCATAAACAGAAAGAAAAGTAAAGTCTATCAATTGCAAGGAAAGCTGCACGTTCGATGAATCCAAATACGCGTGGGATATGTTGCGTTTCGCTCTATGTAAGCATGCGAAGCTTGCGTCTCGTGTCAAGCGCTGTCGCCGCAGCGACCGATCGGAAAGCCCCCAACAAAGCGTGCTGCTATTTATAATCCAGCACATAGCTTTAAGCGTAGTTAAGCCCCTGC
>CAMVOF010000139.1:0-6214 GCA_947169055.1 uncultured Clostridia bacterium | reverse complement strand
TATCACTTCCCCGAGAAGCTGATCCCGCTGATGATCGCCAACTGTCTCAACGACAAGCCTCTGCCTGTCTACGGCGAGGGTCTGAACGTCCGCGACTGGCTCTATGTTGAGGATCACTGCAAGGCGATTGACCTTGTGATACACAAGGGGCGCGTCGGTGAGGTCTACAACATCGGCGGACACAACGAGATGAAAAATATCGACATCGTGAAGCTGATCTGCAAGGAGCTTGGCAAGCCCGAGAGCCTGATCACTCACGTCACCGACCGCAAGGGTCACGATATGCGCTACGCCATCGACCCGACCAAGATACACAATGAACTCGGCTGGCTGCCCGAAACAAAGTTTGAGGATGGTATCAAAAAGACGATTCAGTGGTATCTTGACAACCGCGAGTGGTGGGAGACTATCATCTCGGGCGAGTATATGGATTATTATGAGAAGATGTATGGGGATAGGTGATTTGGAATGAAAATCGCAGTTGCCGGAACCGGCTACGTAGGGCTTTCTCTCGCTGTGCTTCTCGCACAGCACAACAAGGTAACAGCCGTTGACATCATTCCCGAAAAGGTGAATCTGATAAACAGCAAAAAATCGCCAATTCAGGACGAATACATAGAGAAATATCTTGCCGAAAAGGAGCTTGATCTGACAGCAACTCTCGATGGTGAGAGCGCATACAAGGATGCGGATTTCGTAGTCATCGCTGCACCGACAAACTACGATCCGAAGAAAAACTTCTTCGATTGCAGTGCAGTTGAAGCGGTTATCAAGCTGGTTCTTGAAGTAAATCCCGATGCGATAATGGTCATCAAATCGACTATTCCTGTCGGCTATACCAAGTCGGTGCGTGAGAAGTTCAATACAAAGAACATAATCTTTAGTCCGGAGTTCCTGCGTGAGAGTAAAGCTCTTTATGACAATCTGTACCCGAGCCGCATCATAGTTGGAACAGATATGAACGATGAGCATCTTGTCGAGGCGGCAAAGACTTTTGCAAGTCTGCTCCAAAAAGGTGCTATTAAAGAGAATATCGAGACGCTGTATATGGGCTTCACCGAGGCCGAGGCAGTTAAGCTGTTTGCAAACACCTACCTTGCGCTTAGGGTTTCGTACTTCAATGAGCTTGATACTTATGCTGAGATGAAGGGCCTCGACACTCAGGCAATAATCAATGGAGTTTGTCTCGATCCCAGAATCGGCAGTCATTACAACAATCCAAGCTTTGGCTACGGCGGCTACTGCCTGCCCAAGGACACCAAGCAGCTTCTTGCAAATTATGCTGATGTTCCGCAGGATATGATGACTGCTATTGTACAGTCAAACCGCACACGAAAGGATTTCATCGCTGATCGTGTGCTTCATATGGCTGGCTATTACGATTACTACAACCGCGGAGACTACAGCGCTGCCGATGAAAAGGAATGTGTTATCGGAGTTTACCGTCTGACTATGAAGAGCAATTCCGATAATTTCCGTCAGAGCAGTATCCAGGGCGTCATGAAGCGCATCAAAGCTAAGGGTGCTATCGTTATCGTATATGAGCCGACGCTTGAAAACGGCAGCACTTTCTTTGGCAGCAAGGTCGTAAATGACCTCGATGAGTTCAAGAAGAGAAGTCACGCGATCATTGCAAACAGGTACGAGCCGTGTCTTGACGATGTTCAGGAGAAGGTTTACACTCGTGACCTTTTCGGAAGAGATTAAGGGGGAGAGAATACCATGAAGATCACAGTTGCAGGCGTTGGATATGTAGGACTTTCACTTGCAGTACTGCTGGCGCAGAAGCATGAAGTTACGGCTATCACCACTACCGAAGCAAAGGCTGAAAAGCTCAACAAGTTCATCAGCCCTATTCAGGACGATGAGATCGAGCGTTTCTTCAAGGAAGCGCGCGAGGGCAAGCGCACGCTTGATCTCCACACTACCACCGATAAGGAAGCGGCATACAAGTCCGCAGAGCTCGTCATCATCGCGACTCCGACAAACTATGACGACGTTCATCATTTCTTTGACACCAGTGCTGTTGAGGACGCTATCGAGTGGACGCTGAAAGTCAATCCGAACGTTATGATGGTCATCAAGTCCACTATCCCTGTCGGCTACACCGCCAGCGTCAGGGAGAAGTACGGTGTGAACAACATCATTTTCAGCCCCGAGTTTCTCCGCGAGAGCAAGGCTCTCTATGACAATCTCCACCCGAGCCGCATAGTTGTCGGCTGCGATGATACGCAGAAAGCCGAGGCTCAGAAGTTCGCCGAGCTGCTGCTTGAAGGCGCAAGAGCCGAAGAGGAGAGAGCAGGCACCGAGCCGCAGAATATCCCCATTCTTATCGCACATCTCACCGAAGCCGAGGCTATCAAGCTTTTCGCAAATACTTATCTTGCTGTCCGTGTTTCCTATTTCAACGAGCTGGATACTTATGCTCAGACCAAGGGCCTCGACACTCAGATGATCATTGACGGCGTCTGCATGGATCCGAGGATCGGCGGTCATTACAACAATCCGTCCTTCGGCTATGGCGGATACTGTCTGCCCAAGGACACCAAGCAGCTCCTTGCAAACTACAAGGACGTTCCGCAGACAATGATTAAGGCGGTCGTTGAGTCCAATGTGGTGAGAAAGGAATTCATCGCAGATCAGATCATGGCGAAGAATCCGAAGGTTGTTGGTGTTTACCGTCTGACAATGAAGTCCAACAGCGATAATTTCCGCGCATCTGCGATTCAGGATGTTATGAAGCACATACGCTCAAACGGAATTCCGATAATAATTTACGAGCCCACCCTTGAGGACGGCAGCGAATTTTTCGGTAACAAAGTCGTAAACGATCTTGCAAGATTCAAGTCCGAGAGCGACGTTATCCTCGCCAACAGGTTCGATGCCGACGTACTTGGCGATGTTGAGGAAAAGGTTTATACCCGCGATCTGTTCAGGAGAGACTGATTTTCATGTCTGACTTGATCAAAGACATATTCAAAGATATTTCCAGCTGGTCTCTGATAAAAGTAATTATCTGCACCTGCTCAGCTTTTGTGATCTATACGCTGATAAACGTATATGCACCCAAAAAGCTGAGCAGGGCGCTTAATGCTATTACCCTTTTCGGAATTGTCGCTACAATAGGCTTCTATACAATCTCAAATCGTGCTGTTAAGACAAACAGATCTGTCAGACTAATACCTTTCAAAAGGCTGTTCACCGCCAAGCACCCGTCATTCAAAACACTTTGGCAGAACGCATTCCTTTTCTTCCCGTTCGGCTTGAGTATGCCGTATGTGCTTCCTGAAAGACTCAGGCTTAAACGCAGGCTGCTGCTGACTTTGATCTCAGCCGCTGCTTTTTCACTGTGCATTGAATTGTCTCAGTTAGTGTTCAAGCTCGGCCATTTTGAAACGGATGATGTTATTATGAACACTTTCGGAGCGGCGATAGGGACGCTGTCGTATGCAGCTGCAGTGAAGCTTCGGGAAAGGCATGACCGTATACGACAAGTAATTGAGCCATCCGCAGACTCAGAGGATGAAAAAATAGCATTTGATTCAGGAGATTAATTATGGATCTTATCCTACCCTTTCTTGCGGGCTTGGGACTGATAGGAATAAAGAGGACCAAGAGCCTTGATGATTGCCTGAACATACGGCAGACGCAAGCGATCAACGGCTTCTTTGTGGTGATTATATTTATCCGGCACTTCTATCAGTATATCATACAGTCGAAATATGACAGGATCCTTGGATTTATCAACAGCTCCACCGGACAGCTTATCGTGGTCTCCTTTATGTTTTTCAGCGGATTTGCTTTTGTCAGACAGTATAACAGATCGGAGAAGTATCTGAACAAGATGCCGAAAAAGATCGCTGCTCTTTATCTGATGTTCTTTATCACGGTGATACTGTTTATGACTGTCGGGCTCGCATACGGCAGGAGCTACAGTATCAAGACGATATTGCTTTCATTTGTCGGGATACGCTCGGTGGGCAACTCCACATGGTATGTGGTCGCAATACTGTTCCTGTGGGCATTTTCGTATATTTCCTTTAAGCAGAAAAAGCTGCCACCGCTCATACTGATGACCGTTTTAACTGCTGTATATTTTATCGTTATGCTGCGCTTTATGGAGGAGATATACTACAATACCGTCATAGCTTATCTGCTTGGAATGTTTTACGCTTCGAATGATGGCAAAGTAAATGAGTTTGTGTCAAGGAATAAAGCATATTATCCGCTTCTGATCTGTGTATGCGGATCAATGGTGTTGGGAGGCTTTTTAAAAAAACTGCTTCCGGTATATGAGCTTTGTGTAATTGCCTTCTGTGTGTTTTTGCTGCTGTTCAGCCTCAGGTTTCAGGTGGATAATAAGGCTTTGAGGTTTTTGAGCAGATATTCCCTTGAAATATATCTGATACAAAGGATCCCGATGATAATCCTAAAAAGATTTGTGGTAATAAAGTGGAACTTGCTTTATTTTATTCTTTGTTTTCTTATTACTCTTGCATTGGCATTTGCAATGAAAAAGCTGTTTCAGATTATCAGCAAGGTTATTTCGCTACAGGCCTCTCCGGCATCGGACAATAAACAGACTTCAGAATAGTCTGATATAATAATTATAGATAGGAAATCAATATGAACAAGCACGATTATAAGCAAAACGCATATTATCTGATCTACCTAATCAGATGTATGCTGCACAATAGAATACCCGCGAAAGAAAAGCTCGATAGGATGGACTTGTCATGTGTTTTTGCCGTAGCCCAGGCTCATTCGCTGACAGCTATTGCAGCGTATGCACTGGAATCGGCAGGAATATATGATAAGGATTTTGAGGAAGCAAAGGCAAGATCGATACGTAAAGTTCTGCTTCACGATATTGAACGTGCTGATGTGTTTTCTGAGTTTGAAAAGGCAGGGATATGGTATCTTCCGCTGAAGGGTATTATTCTTAAGGATTATTATCCTAAGATCGGTATGCGTCAAATAACGGATAATGATATTCTGATCGACAGTACTCGTCAGTCTGATATTCGTGAAATCATGCTTAAATGCGGCTTTCGCGTTCAGTCCTATGATAAAAGCAAGCACGATGTATATCTTAAGGATCCGGTCTGCAATTTTCAGATGCACATCACGCTGTTTGAAGCAGACGGTAAATCACCTTTGTATAACTATTTCAAGGACATTGACAAGCGCATCTTAAAGGATCCCGACAGCAAATTCGGAAGACATTTTACAGATGAGGATTTCTATCTCTATATAAAATCGCACGAATACAAGCATTTTTCAAGCGGCGGAACGGGACTTCGTAATTTGGTAGATACTTATCTTTATCTAAAAAGTTTCAATGACAAGCTTGATTGGTCGTTCCTTGATGCTGAATTTGAAAAGCTTCAATTTGCGGATTATGAGAAGAACAGCCGTGAGCTTTCACTTGATCTTTTTGACGGAAAGAAGCTTAGTGATCCTGAGAAAAAGCTGCTGGATTATTATATCTTTTCGGGAACATTCGGCAATCTGGAAAACAGTATAAGAAATACGGGAAGTAAATCCAGATATGTATTGGAGCGTTTGTTTGTTCCTGCAGAGTCAATGGAGAAAAGATACCCTGTATTTTATAGGCATCGTTTTTTTCTGCCTTTTCTGCCCTTTTACCGTGTATTTTGCGGCTTGAAAAACAACAGAAAGAAAATAGTCTCAGAGCTCAAAACCCTGATAAAGCTATAATAAATGAGGTGGCTTTCGGGCGCTTCTAATTGCTCGACTCCCCATTAAACAACCTCAAAAGTGCGGTATCACGCAATTCTGCGCAATACCGCACTTTCCATTTTATCTCTGTCAGTCATGCCGTTCGTCTCCGTTTGAAAACATCTCGCAGAAGCGGCCGGAGAAGGCCGGTTCTTCGCCGTATTTGTAGAGGTGGGAGATGTCGCCGAAGGCGTTCGTTCGGAAATACACGGTGCCTTCGCGGCGTTCTTCGGTGATGAGGGTCGTGACCGATGTGGGTGCTGAGATAAAGCCGTGCCAGAGGATCATCGGCGAAACGTTCAGCAGGTGTGAGAGCATAACGCAGGTCACACCGAAGTGGCAGAACAGGGCGATGCTGTCCCGGTTGGGCTTGTCCGCCCGGTAGATCTCTCCCTCCCGGACGTATCCGTGCCGGGCCAGGAGGGCGTCCAGCCCTTCGCACACCATGGCATTCTCCGCCGGAACGCCCGCC
>CAMVOF010000138.1:0-6271 GCA_947169055.1 uncultured Clostridia bacterium | reverse complement strand
CCGAGCATCCCTCCGAGAAGGTCGGCGCTGAGATCAGAAAGCTCTACAGCTGGAGTGACGAGGACAAGCTCATCAATAACTGATCTTTCAGTAATACATAAGAAAAAGGCTTCCGGTTTTCGGAAGCCTTTTTTGTGTGCGCGGTTTACTTGTTGAGAAGCTCTTCCTGGGAGAGCAGGGTGTACTTGCCCTCGAAGGCCTGCTCGGCAGCCTCGTTGTTGTCGGCGCGGAGGATAAGATAAGCCTCTGCGCTCTTTTCGCTGACGAATGCCGAATACATATACTCAACGCTTACGTTGTTGTCGTAGAGCACCTGCATAGCTGCTGCAAGTCCGCCCGGACGGTCGGGTATCTGAATTGCCAGCACGTTCGTCACGGTGACAGCGCAGCCGCCTTCACGCAGTGCGGCAACAGCCTTGTCTGCGTCGTTGACGATAAGGCGGAGGATACCGAAATCCTTGGTGTCGGCAACGCTCATTGCGCGAATGTTTATGTCATTCACCGCGAGCAGGTGTGTGATGTTTGAAAGCCGTCCGGGACGGTTCTCAGCAAATATTGATAACTGCTTGACAGTCATGTTTACATCTCCTTTGTCATATAATAATCAGCCGCTTGTAAAACTCCGCGCGGCCGCGCAGTTACAAGCATATAAGGTTTTTATCTGCCGGATCTTACGATCACCGGCATTAAATTACTGGTCTGCCGTGAAAAGCACCCAGAGGCCGTGCTCCGCGGCAAAGCGGAACAGGGGGACAGCGTCCTGAAGATACTCGAAGCTGTACTCCATGTCTTCCTTGGAACGCTCGTCGGGGTAGGTACTGTCGATCCGGTCATAGCCCCGTTTGAACTGCTTTTCGGTGAGGGTATCCAGCTTCTTTGCAAGCTCTGCTGCCATAAGGGGAGACTTTGCGGTTATGATATAATCGTCAAACTCCTCGCCGTCGAAATACAGCAGCTCACCGCCGAGTATGACCCCTCCGAGAGGATAGCCCTCACAGTCGAAGCACAGGGTGCCGTCGGTCAGGGAACGGTGTATTGCGTCCCAGGACTTGTCCAGCTCGCAGGTGCGTTCGGGGTAATTCTCAAAATAATCTTCTTCAAGCTCCTCCGAGATATATCCCGGCCTCTCAGCCATCGGCAGCTCTTTTATGTGCCGGACAACTTCCTCCGGCACTGCGAACAATACTCCGAGGCAGCTCATCAGACAAGCTTCCTCGTGTCGATAACGCGGACAGCCTTGCCCTCGGAACGAGGGATAGAGTTGGGCTCAACAAGCCTGATCTTGGCCTTGATGCCCAGAACGCCCAGCATATCCTGAGCGATCTTGCGCTCCAGCTCTTCGATGGAGCGGATAGTATCGTTGAACATCTCTTCCGTAAGCTCTACTCTGATCTCGAAGGTATCGGTGTTGTTTTCGCGGCCGACAACGATCTGATAGTTGGGGCTTGCGTTGCTCATCTTAAGGAGCACGCTCTCGATCTGGGACGGGAATACGTTTACGCCGCGGATGATGAGCATATCGTCGGAACGTCCCATAGGCTTGGCCATTTTAACGAGAGTTCTTCCGCAGGCGCACTTGCCTCTTGTCAGCACGCAGATATCACGGGTCCTGTATCTCAGCAGGGGGAATGCTTCCTTTGTGATGCTTGTGAATACCAGCTCTCCCTTTGTGCCGTCGGGCAGAGGCTCGCCGGTGTCGGGGTCGATGATCTCGGCGATGAAGTTATCCTCGTTGATGTGCATACCTGTCTGGCACTCGCACTCAAAGGCTACACCCGGACCGCTGGTCTCGGTCAGACCGTAGATGTCGTAGGCCTTGATGCCGAGGGACTTCTCGATCTCCTGTCTCATTTCCTCTGTCCAGGGCTCTGCGCCGAAGATACCTGCCTTGAGCTTCAGGTCGTCAGGGCTCTTGCCCAGCTTCTTCACGGTCTCGCCGATATATGCGGCATAGGAAGGAGTGCAGCAGAGTATCGTAGCTCCCAGGTCCTCCATGAACTGTATCTGTCTCTCGGTGTTGCCCGAGGACATGGGCAGAGTGAGGCAGCCTATCTTGTGGGAACCGCCGTCAACGCCTGCTCCGCCCGTAAACAGGCCGTAGCCGTAAGCCACCTGAACGATGTCGTCCTTTGTGCCGCCTGCTGCGGTGATAGCTCTTGCGGTGCAGTCGTTCCAGAGGTCGATGTCGTTCTGAGTGTAGAACGCAACAACGCGCTTGCCTGTGGTGCCGCTGGTCGAGTGGATACGAACGCACTCGGAAAGGGGCTTAGCCAGCAGCCCGAAGGGATAAGCGTCTCTAAGGTCGGCCTTGGAGAGGAAGGGCAGCTTGTGCAGATCCTCGATGCCTTTGATATCGTCGGGCGTTACGCCCTTTTCTTCCATTTTTGCGCGGTAGTAGGGAACATTATCCCAGACGTGCTTTACCTGCTTTACGAGTCTCTCGCTTTGCAGAGCACGCATTTTCTCGGGTTCCATACATTCCATTTCTTCATTCCAGTATTTTCCCAAACGGAATTCCTCCTTTACTGATACTGCCGCAGCCTTGCAGCAGGTCTTTATAACTTACCCTGCCGGTTCGCAGGAATAATTTACGGTTTGTTGTGCTTTAAATCGCTGAAGCTATATTCTGACAGACGTTCTTTTCCGAACGCCTGTACAGTACTTTGTTATTACTCTGCTTCTCTTCCCAGGGCAAAGGCCTTCTTGTTGAGCTCCAGGAACTTAGCCGGCACGCACTGCTCGAGAGCTGCCTGCCATACGCTTTCTTCAAACTGCATCTTCTTGGATACAACGCCCATGAGGACTACGTTTGAAGCCTTGGCTGTACCTGCCTGCTCGGCAAGGGTCAGGGCATCTACTGCGATAACATCAACGCCCAGAGCCTTGATCTTCTCGATAATATTCTCGGGATAAACTGCCGAGCCGCCGATAACGGGCATGGGGTCGATCTGCTGGGTGGATGTCACAAGGTGTCCGCCCTTTTTGAGGTAAGGCAGCCAGCGTGCAGCCTCAAGCTGCTCGAAGCTGATGATTATATCTGCCTCGCCCTTAACGATAACGGGGCTCGATACCTCGTCGCCGTATTTAACGTAAGTTACAACAGAGCCGCCTCTCTGGCTCATTCCGTGTACCTCGCTGACCTTTACTTCGTAGCCCTGCGAGAGCAGCACGTTTCCTATTATCCTTGACGCCAGCAGCGAACCCTGTCCGCCTACGCCGACTATCATTATTGATCTTGTTTCCATAGCTGTTTCTCCTCCCTCTTATTCAACTATCGCGCCGAGCTTGCACATCTCGGTGCAGATGCCGCAGCCTACGCACTGGGTGTGGTCTATGGTCATCTTCTTGTTGTGGATCGAGATAGCCGGACAGCCGATCTTGAGGCACTGCTTGCAGCCGACGCACTTGTCATGGTCGCATTTCAGCGCAGGCTTGTGCTTGACATATTTCAGCAGTGCGCAGGGTCTGCGGCTGATGATGACGGAAGGCTCGTCCTTAGCAAGCTCTTCCTTGATGATCTGCTCTGTCTCCGCCATATGATAGGGGTCTGCAACGCGGACGCTCTTTATGCCTATCGCCTTGCAGAGCTCCTCGAGGTTAACGGCTGCTGCCGGATCGCCCTTGAGGTTCTTGCCGGTGGTGGGGTTCTGCTGGTGTCCGGTCATTCCGGTGATGGAATTGTCGAGTATTATAACTGTGGAATTAGTGGCGTTGTATGCGATGTTCACAAGGCCGGTCATGCCGCTGTGCATAAAGGTGGAGTCGCCGATAACGGCAACGCTCTTCTTCTCGGCTTCCTTGCCGAGAGCCTTGTTGTAGCCGTGGAGGCCGCTGATAGAAGCGCCCATGCAGATAGTGGTATCCATTGCGCAGAGAGGAGCTGTTGCGCCCAGAGTGTAGCAGCCGATGTCTCCCGAAACGGTAACGCCGAGCTTCGAGAGGCAGTAGAAAAGTCCTCTGTGGGGACAGCCTGCGCACATTACCGGAGGTCTTACCGGAACGTTCTCGGGGAACTCTACGAATTCGTCCGTCTCGCCCAGGATCTTCTCCCTGACGATGGACTGGGAGATCTCGCCCAGCAGCGAGAAGGTATCCTTGCCGTGTACGTTCAGGCCGTGCTTCTTGCAGTGGGTCTCGATAACGTCGTCCAGCTGCTCGATAACATAAACGGTCTCACACTTTTCGCAGAAGTCCTTGATGATATCAACAGGCAGCGGATTAACGATGCCGAGCTTGAGATAAGAAGCCTTGGTGCCCAGAGCTTCCTTTGCATACTGATAGGAGATGCCTGCGCTGATAACGCCGATCTTGGTGTCGTTATACTCCACTCTGTTGAGAGGCGAGGTCTCGGCATAAGCGCGGATATCCTCGATGCGCTGCTCGACCTGGGGATGACGGCGGATAGCGTTTCCGGGCATCATAACGAATTTCTGTATATTCTTTTCGTAGGGGATGAGCTCCTTTTCTTCACGGTCGCAGAGCTCAACCGCCGACTGGGAGTGTGCAACTCTTGTGGAAAGCCTTACGATAACGGGGGTGTCGAACTTCTCAGAGAGATCGAAGGCTGCCTTTGCGAACTCCTTGCACTCGCCTGAATCAGAGGGCTCGACCATCATTACTTTCGATGCGATAGCGTGGTGACGTGAATCCTGCTCATTCTGAGAAGAATGCATTCCCGGGTCGTCGGCAACAGCGATGACCATTCCTCCGGTAACGCCTGTGTAGCCTGCGGTGTAGAGGGGGTCTGCCGCAACGTTCAGGCCAACGTGCTTCATTCCGCAGAAGCTCCTTGCCCCTGCAATGGAAGCTCCGAGAGCTACCTCCATTGCAACTTTTTCATTGGGCGCCCACTCGGCATAGACCTCGTCGTACTTGGCGATCTCCTCGGTTATCTCGGTGGAGGGAGTGCCCGGGTAGGACGAAACCACGCGGCAGCCTGCTTCATACAGGCCTCTTGCGAAAGCTTCGTTTCCCAGCATAAGCTTTTTCATGTTTATCTGTCCTTTCAAATTTAATAACTTGTTTGATCTCAGTATTCTATGGCAAGCTCTGTGCCCGGGTCGAATGATGGCATTACCTCGAGCTTGAATTTATTGAGCCTGTGCAGACGGTCGATGCGTTCCTTTGTGGCTTCGTCGTCTATCTCGCCGGTGCGGATATATCTGTCCAGTGTCGCATAGGTGAAGCCAAGATTGTCCTCGTCAGTCTTTCCGCAGAGGCCGTCTATCGGCACCTTATCGACCAGCACATCCGGCAGACCGAGTATCCTGCCTATCTGCTTCATCTCCTGCACGGTGATATGAGCGCAGGGGCTGAAATCTCCGGCAGCGTCGCCGTATCTTGTGGAATATCCCACCCAGTCCTCGGACATATTGCAGGTGTTTGCAACTCTGCCGTTATGGCTCTGGGAAACGGCATAGAGGGTCGTCATCCTGACTCTCGGCGGCAGATTGGTAAGGCTCTGCTGCGAAAGCTCAAAGGGCATACTTTTTTTCAGCCCTTCAACCGCGTCCTTGATGTTCACGATATAATGCTTTATCCCGAGGTGGGAGACAAGCAGCTTTGCCATGTCGATATCGTGCTGCTCGCCGTTGGGCATCAGCACGCCGATGACCCTGTCCCGTCCGAGAGCTTCCACGCAAAGTGCAGCGACTATTGAGCTGTCCTTGCCGCCGGAGATCCCGACAACGGCGTTGCAGCCCTTTCCGTTCTCTTCAAAGAAATCGCGTATCCACTGCACGCAGTCATTTTTAACTCTTTCGGCATCAAACAAAGCGCACACTTCCTTTCATTTTTCACTTTAAGGCTTTAAATCACAAACGCGCAAAATGTTCCTATATATTATACCATATTTATAAAAGGATTTCAACCCCTTTTTTTAATTCACCCACCAATGTTTCAATAGAGCGCTTGGCCAAGCTTATTTTGGCCTCCCTCTAAGGGAGGTGGGTACATTTATGTATGAGGCCGCGGTGCAACCGTTGGGATTAGCTTCTTGCGAGGTGTTCTATTAGGGCTGTTTTCTATTAAGTAAATTCTTAAACAGAGGTTTACCCGAATGGGTTGGGGGCGATCTTGACTCCAGAACAAAGGGATTTAGGGGCATTCTTCCCTCCAAAATAAAGGTGTGTATCCGAAGGGGCTTGGGGGCGATCTGCCTCCAATACAAAGATGTGTATCCGAAGGGGTTTGGGGGCGATCGGAAAGCCCCCAACAAGAGCGTGCTGCGATTTATAATACTACGCATAGCTTTAAGCGTAGCTTACCCCTT
>CAMVOF010000137.1:0-6284 GCA_947169055.1 uncultured Clostridia bacterium | reverse complement strand
AATATGTCATTTACAGATAATTTCGGCAACCCGAAAGGGCTGCTGGGCAGGATGATGCTTGTGAGCATGGACAGGGAGCATCTGCCTATGGCAAAGTGGGCGTATCCGCAGATCGGGATCCCGCAGGAGGGCGTTATCGCAGATATCGGCTGCGGCGGAGGATATAACATCAAGCGTATGCTTGCTATGTCAGACAAGGCGGGATTCGTGGGCCTCGACATCTCGGAGGAGAGCGTCTGCAAAGCTAAAAAGGTGAACAGGGACGAGCTTGGCAAGCGAGTAAAGATAATCAAGGGCAGCGCCGAAAAGCTGCCGTTTAAGGATAACAGCACCGACCTCGTCACGGCCTTTGAGACGGTGTTCTTCTGGAAGGATATCCGTGCAGGCTTTTCAGAGGTGTTCCGCTGTCTGAGACCCGGCAGCAGCTTTGCAGTCATCAACAACTACGGCGATCCTCGGATGGATATGCGTAATGACAGCTGGATAACGGAGGCTGACAATGTTCAGAAAAACAACAGAGGGCTATGTTTCCCACAATGATAACGGCCTGATCGGTCGAAGCGCAGACTTGGACCCTGTTCAACATCCTTTGCCTTGACCGGTATAGACTATGAGAATACGCTGTTTCAGAGTTTCCTGAGACAGCGTATTTCTTTGTCCTGCCTTGACTTCATAATATGATAATGATATAATTAAGAAAAGCCGAAATCTGCCGCATCAGCTCTTATCTGGGACAGAGGGGAATGATGTCCGGGCAGGCAAAGCATAAAACGCCGGCGTTTTCCGATGCCGGCGGCCGGGAGGTATATCGAAATGTTCGGAAAGAAGATCGTTACCATAAAGAAAGAATTTCCTGCTGACACTGCCGATCTTGAGAAAACTGCAAGGGAATACGTCTGCGAAGAGCTTGCAAAGCTGGGGATAGGCAAGAGGCTGATGATGAAATCGGCGCTTCTCACCGAGGAGTCTGTAATCCAGTTCCGGCGTTTTGCCAAAGAGGGAGCAAGGCTCCACATAAAGATAAAGCACTTTCTCGGCGACACCAGCGTTGTGCTGTCTATGGAGGGGGATGAATTCGACCCCTATGCCGAGGAAAAGGAAGACCTGGACGGCGAGGAAGAGATCACCGAGAACACAATCCGTTCCATACTGTTAAGGTCATACGGCGAAGCCTTTAAATACACCCACCGCAACAGGCTCAACAACGTCCGCATTCTCACCGGAAGGTCGGAGCAGAGGTCGCTGCGTATCACATTTATAGCCCTTGTGCTGGGCATCGTTTTCGGTGTGTTTGCAAAGCTTGTGCTGCCGGAAGCGGCAACGGCTGCTATCTGCTCGGAGCTGTTTGAGCCGGTCAAGACCTTGTTCCTTAAAGCGCTGCAGATAGTGATCGCCCCCGTGGTGTTCTTCTCCATAGCAAGCTGCATCTCGCAGTTCGGCAATCTTATGGAGCTTGGAAGGATAGGTCTTAAGGTGTTCGGGATATATCTGCTGACCTCGGCCATAGCGGTCTGTCTGGGTATGGGTGCCGCGAACCTGATACAGCCCGGAGAACCCGGCTTTGCCCTGTCTCTGGCGTCGGAGGAATCCCTTGAACAGCTGGGCGAGGGGTTTGAACCCTCTATCAAAAATATTATCATGAACATCATCCCCAAGAACTTCATCGAGCCCTTCTATACTTCCGACACTTTGCAGATAATCTTTCTTGCAGTCGTCTGCGGCATCGCTGTGGGGATGACAGGGGAACACTCCTCAAGGCTCCGCGGTATGTTCGACACCCTCAATTCGCTGTTCCTGACTGTCACCACCATTATTTCAAGGTTCATCCCTGTGGCGGTGTTCTGCTCGCTGGGGCTGCTCATAATGAAAGTCGGCGGAAAAGAGCTGCTTTCGGTGCTTTCCGGAGTGGGCGTGCAGATACTGACTATCCTGACGATGATATGTATCTACGGACTGCTAATCCTTATGATCGCCCGTATCAATCCGCTGACCTTTTACAGAAAGGCTAAGGAAGGTATGCTCACCAGCTTTGCCCTTTCCTCCAGCTCGGCTGCTATGCCCACCAATATGAGGGTGTGCACCGACAAGCTGGGTATCTCTCCAAAGATATGCAGCTTCTCCATACCTCTCGGTGCAACGATCAATATGGACGGCGTCTGCATATATCTTTCGGTAATAGGTATGTTCCTGGCAAGAGCCTACGGAGTGACCGTCACCTTCTCGGGGATAATGACCGCAGCGATCACCATAATCCTGCTCTCCCTGGGAGCTCCCGGGGTCCCGGGTTCGGCACTTGTCTGTCTCAGCGTTGTGCTTCGCAGCATAAACGTCCCGGTGGAGGCGATAGGGCTGATAATAGCGGTCAATCCCATTATGGATATGTTCGACACCATGAACAACACCACCGGCGATATGGCAGCTGCTCTGATTGTCGCCAAAAAAGAAAACCTTCTCGATGAACAGGTCTATAGGAGTTAGAAGCGCAATAAAATTTGATCCCTTACCAAGCCCGATGCCGAAAGGTGCCGGGCTTGATGTGTATATTATAGGCAACACCGCACAACCCGCGGCTAACGCCTCTGCACGTCATCTGCTTGCCATTTTTCCGTCATATTTCCCAAATTCTCCTTGAAAGGCGCCAGCCTTCCTGCGTCGAATTTAGGCAATCTGACAAAAAAATGGACGTCGCATCTGACGCACAGGGGTTGTGCGGTGTTGCCTATACTTCCGCATCTGTTCATTGAAGTTTATTTTTTCTCCGCCGGAACGCTTGAATACCATACGATTTTGTGCTATAATCAGATACAGAAATGATCTTTGTTTTGGGAGGCGGGACAATGACATATATCACGACCAAAGTACATACTCTGAAAAGCTACCCCACATATCAGTTCTATGCTTCTGCGGATTCGGCGGCTGCCGATACCGACGGAGTGTTTAAGATCTGCATACTTGAGACCATGCGCTGGATAAGGTCGCGGCTCAGCGGTCAGGCTGATCTCCCTCCGGAGATCGACACCCCCGAACCGCGGGATCATGCCCTGTTCACCGATGACCGCATCGCCTCTTTCAGCTGCGAGAGCGGCTTTCAGATCGAGGTCGTATATATCGAGGAGCAGGGGGCATGGTCCTTTCGTATCGTTGAGCCGGACTTGGGTGCTAATCCCGGAACGGATAAGGAGCGTCCGCCTGTCAACGGCAGGTCATTCACCACGGAGATCGCTTTCCGCAAGCTGAGCGATACCGTGGAGATCGGCGTCAGGACAATATGCTCCGAGCCCTCGGACAATCAGACAGACTGCGAGGTGTTCCGTCCGAGAGTGGTCAGGGCTCTTGCGGAAAACCCCGATCTCAGGCTTATCCACAGCGGATTTATTCTTAACGGCGAGCCGCTGAAGGTCACGACAAAGGCAGAGTTTGACCGCTTTACCGGCATCTTTGAAGACCCCGACAGGAGCCTGCCGATAATAGTTTTTGCAGACACGGCAGCGGAGGTAAAGCTGCCTGCGGCCGAGGATATCACAACGGGTATCCCGTCCCTCAGCATCAGTCAGTACAAGCTCTCAGGTGCGGCAGACATCCCCGAACAGAAGATAACCTTATCCCCCGAGCTGATGCAGTACAAGGTGGGAATGGTAAGAGAGGTAAAGGTCAAAAAGCAGAAAACAAAGCCTGTCGGCAAGCCGGTAAAGGAGCTGACCGCCGAAAAGCTGCCGCTGCTTGACTACACGGAGCTTGCCCGAAAGCTGACGGGCTATGCGATAGTGGTCTTTGCCGAAGAAGGCTTTTTCAGACAGATCGAAAACAAGACGCGTATCGCTTTGAAGCACGGAGATATAGTAACGGTGCAGGGTCAGCAGGTGACCGAGCGCCTTAGTTATCCAAAGTACAGCAAAAATATGCAGGCAGCCTTTGACGAGCTTTTTGCTTCGGGAGTCGAGAGCCCCAAGCGCAGCGCGTTCAGATACGGCGAGGTGCTTTTCCTTTCGGAGGCAAAGCAGAAGGACTATCACTCGAAGCGGAAAAAGACAAGCTCCCTCGAGGAACGCTGCGAGCTGTACCGCCTTGAAAGAGACGGCCTCACCAAGCAGGTCAGGGAGCTCAAACAGCAGCAGACTGATATGACCCAGACGGCTGCCAATGTACGGGCGATGCAGAAGAAGATCGACGGGCTTGAAAGAGACCTGAAAGACAAGACCGAGGAATGCGAGAAGCTCAGCGAGACCATGTCGGCAAAGGAGGATTCCTACAGAAGAAGCAGCGAGCTGATACAGTTCTATCAGCAGATGTATGAGCTTGCGGCAGATTTCCCGAGAGATAAGAACGATGTCTGCAAGTGGATAGAGGAAAGCTTCTCCGACGAGCTGATCGCCGCTCCGAGGGCAGCCAGCGAGATGCGAAAATACAGCGGAGCCCTCGATCTTTTCAGCCTCTGTGACGGGATAGTTTATCTTTCCGCTTATGCGAGATACCGCCGGCAGAAGATCACCGCCGAGGAGCTGGAGCTTTACGCAAACCGCGGCAAGTGGGACATACAGGGCTGCGGCAAGGAAGCACTTAAAATGTTCCGCACCGACTACACCGTGACCGTGGGCGGCAGGCAGTATCTTCTCGACCAGCACATCAAGCGCGGCAATCAGTCAGAGGAGCTGATACGGATATACTTCTGCTGGGAACCAGATCTTAAGAAAATACTGATCGGCTCTATGCCGGAGCATCTTTCGACTGTCAAGAACAGCACATAATGAAGAGTTTTTTGAGACGATCAAAAAGCCGCAGAGGGTATGCAAAAAGACTTCTGCGGCTTTTATTATCCCGTCGGCTTTCAGGACGAACAGCGCGTTCCGTGAAAGGTCAAAGCTTATCTCGCTGTCCGAGGGGTAGCCTTCGTCCCAGGGGCAGAACTCCTACCCTTTCTGAGCATCGTAAAGCGCAAGTATCTCAGCTCTGTCCTTTTCTTCCGCCGGCACTATCTCATATCCCGGCACAGCACAGACAGGCTCTTTATTCGTGCTCATAAAAGCTGCTCCCTCCTCTGTCAACTCTGTGATAGATCATTCAGAAGCTTGAAAACCGCTTCACGAACAATCTGTTCTCAGTATCTGTGAAGGCTGCAAGAGGACCTCTTGACGTAAACCTCCGGGGCGATATCTCTTTGCCGCCGAAGTCCAGAGAAATATCCTCCGGTGCTGAAAGGCTGCCGCCGATGAAACTTTCTTTTGCAAAGGAGCCGTGTTCATCAAATAGTAAAGGTATCGGCTTCGCCGATGATCTTAATGATCGTCGGGCGAAGGTCGATACCTCTGTTTTTATTTATGGCAACACCGCACAACCCGCGGCTAACGCCTCTGCACGTCATCTGCTTGCCATTTTTCCGTCATATTTCCCAAATTCTCCTTGAAAGGCGCCAGCCTTCCTGCGTCGAATTTAGGCAATCTGACAAAAAAATGGACGTCGCATCTGACGCACAGGGGTTGTGCGGTGTTGCCTTATTCATTTTGCTTTAGTTTATGCGGTCACCGATCTTTGAAAAGCAGCATCAGCCTGTTTCTCAGCCGCTGCTTTTTCACCAGCCTGCGGAGAGTGCGGGCTGTCTTTTCCGCAGAGCTGAGCTCTTCGGGGGTTATCTTCTTGTCGGCATACAGCAGGGTCTCGTAGATGGGGATAAAGCCTATATGCTCTCCGAGCTCCTGCTCCTCCGCTTTCTTTATCTTCTTTGAATACTCGGCGAGAGTCTCGCCCTCTTCAAGAGGCAGCCCGAGATATCCGATGAACCTGATGCTCTGCTGTGCAGTAAACCTGAACTTGTCGTCGGTGCTCATGCGCCTGTATTTTCCGGCGGAGATCAGCCGGCTGACGGCATAGAACAAAAGCAGGAAGCTTATTACTGCCAGCGGCGGTATAATGAAGATCAGAGGGCTTATCCTCGTTCTTTCGTCTTCGGTATCTTCCGAGATCTCTGCGATGTCCTTCGGCTCGATGTCCGGGTCAAGGTCTTTGGTCCAGTCCTCCTGCATCTTATCGCTGACCTTCCAGCCTGCGGGTACGGAATAGCCCGGTGTAGGCTCGAAAGCGACCCAGCCCACGTTGTCGAAATAGACCTCCGGCCATGCGTGAGCTTCGTTCTGCGTGACGGTCACTGTGCCGTCGGAGCTTCTTCTTGCAGCGTAGCCCTGCACATGGCGGCAGGGGATGCCCATTTGATTTGCCATAAGCACAAAGGCCGTGGAATAGTGCATACAGTAGCCCTTCTGCGAGGTAAAGAGGAAATAGTCAAGGAAGCT
>CAMVOF010000136.1:0-6333 GCA_947169055.1 uncultured Clostridia bacterium | reverse complement strand
GACGTATTTCTCGTTGCCGGGGATAGGCTTTGCGGAGATGATGATGAAGTCGTTGGGGGTAATGGATACCTGTCTGTGCTCGCAGCTTGCCATTCTTGTGAGAGCCGACATAGGCTCACCCTGGCTGCCTGTGGTGACGATGCACATTTTCTCCGGGGGATAATTCCCCACGCTTTCGATATCCACCAGAAGGCCCTCCGGCACTTCAAGATAGCCAAGCTCCATGCCAACGCCGATAACGTTCACCATGCTCCTGCCCGAAACAGCAACTTTTCTTCCCGTTGCATCTGCACGGTTGACTATCTGCTGTATGCGGTGGATGTTTGAAGCAAAGGTAGCGATTATTATCCTCTTGCCGTCAGCCTTGCTGAACAGCTTTTCAAAGCTGTCTCCCACCTTGCGCTCGCTCATGGTAAAGCCGGGACGCTCGGAATTGGTGGAATCGGAGAGAAGGGCAAGCACGCCCTTGTTGCCAAGCTCGGCAAAGCGAGCCAGGTCTATGATACCGCCCTGGATAGGCGTGTAATCGACTTTGAAATCTCCCGTGTGGATTATGACACCGGCAGGAGTATGCACGGCAAAGCCCACAGCATCGGGGATAGAATGGTTCACTCTGATGAACTCAACAGCCATGCAGCCCAGCTTCACGGTCTGCCTCGGAGCCACGGTATGCAGCTCGCAGTCGGAAAGTATATCGTGCTCACGGAGCTTGCCCTCGATAAGGCCGATAGTCAGCGCCGTCGCATATACTGGCACGTTGAACTTCTTCAGGAAATAGGCAAGTCCGCCGATGTGATCCTCGTGTCCGTGGGTTATCACGACTCCGCGCAGCTTGTCGATGTTCTGTTCGATATAGGTGAAATCCGGGATGACGATATCAACGCCCAGCATCTCGGCATCGGGGAAAGCAAGTCCGCAGTCGATGACGAGCATATCGTTCGAGCACTCGATGACTGTGAAGTTCTTGCCGATCTCGTTGAGACCGCCGAGGGGTATTATCTTCACCGGCGTTCTGCGCTGAGGGTCACGGCGTTCGGGCTGTCTGTTCGGTCTGCCCTGCCGGTTATTCTTCTGTGCAGGCTCCGGCACGGCACGGGACACGTTCGCCCCTGCCGTCCTTTCGACGTCCTTGCGGTCAGTCTTGTTTTTTCTTTGATTCATTTTCACTTGCCCGGGCTCCTGCCGCTGCCGTAAAAGCGGCACAGCAAAGCAGGCAGACACGGGCTGCTCCTTCCTTATAGAAATATATATACCGGACTCCCTTGGCGCACAGATACTGACAAAGTGGTGAAACGAAATGCGCTGCGGACCTGTCTGCCGGTATGTAAATGGCTCGGGGCCAAAAACATCATAATTTTCACGAAGCAAAGCACATGGCTTTTGCTTTCAACATATTTAACCAATTATTATAATACACTTTTTTTAAGACGATGTCAAGTTTTTTAAAGAAATGTAAAGATATTATTTTCAAGTGTCCCGAAAAGCGGACAGCTGCGGCTACATCATAGCGTCTATTATGTCCTTTGAGGAATAGACCTGCACGGCTCCGTCACGAAGCAGAGAGATTATGCCGCCGTAGGTCTCGTCGTAGATGTCGTGGGGCGGGGTGACAAAGACAGGCTTTCCCTGGGCAAGAGCGTGTCTTACGGTGCTGAGAGAGCCGCTTCTTATGGATGCCTGGGTGCAGAGCACAGCCTCGGAGCAGCCTGCTATGAGTCTGTTGCGGCTGAGAAAATAGTTGGGCAGGCATATCTCGTTGGGAAGATACTCGGTTATAACAGCGCCTCGGTTGGAGATCATGCGCTTTAGATCCATGGTGTTGTTGGGATAATCGTAAAGGAGACCGCTGCCGAGGAATGCAACAGTCGAGCCCCCTGCATCGAGAGCTCCCTTGTGGGCTGCGGTGTCTATGCCTCTTGCAAAGCCGCTGATAACGGTAATGCCTGCTCTTGCAAGGTCTGCGCTTATGCGCCTTGTGACCGACTCGGAATAGGCGTCGCAGGTCCTTGAGCCCACAACGGCGATAGTATGTGCATTGAGAGCCATTTCGGCACTTCCGAAGGAGAATACGAGCTCCGGCGGTTCTTCGCAGTCAAGGAGCCTTTGAGGGAATTCGTCGCTCTCGCTGAGATATATGCGGATGCCGTTGTGCTCGCAGATCTCGGCGATGTTCCTTGCCTTTTCGGGGTCGAATCCGAGGAGCTTGGGTGCATCTTTTCTGCCGAGAAGCATAGACGCCGAATATCTGTCCTCGTAAAGCTCCTGCGCTGTGGGATAAACGTCAAGAGCCTCCCTGCCCTTGGGGCTGAGAGTCCTTCTAACCATTGCTCCCCAGATGCCGTAGATCTGCGTGTCGGTCATTATATTTCACTCCTTTTGTTTTTACTGCCCGATGTAGTTTTTCAGAGCAAACAGGAACTGTCTGCCCTCCGGGCTCTGTTCAAGTGCTGCGAGGTCGCAGTTGAGGACGACGGCCTTTCCGCCGTTCCTCTCAAACTCATACATGAGCGCAAGATCGTGGCAGCGCTCGAAATTATCTATGGTGCGGACTATGACTTTCTTCTCCTGAGAGTTTCCGTCCAGTATCTCCGAACGGGAATTAGAAACGATCTCGTACCACCGGGGAGTTGACCATTTCTCTGTGGGGAAATCCCGGAAAAGGGGGTGTTCGCTGTCTATCATAAGCCCCATCGTGCCCACGGGAACGGGCTTGCCCATGCTCTCGGAGATGCTTCGGAACATAGGATAGCACCAGAAATCCGTGCAGTAGAAGCCTTCTATCGAATTCTCAAGCTCGGAAAGACCCGGGGTTATGAGCACGGTCTTCCCCTGAGCGAGAAGCTCTTCTGCCTCGGGGCAGAGCTTTTTGAAGGCTTTGAGCTTCGGTGCCTGGCGCTTGGGGTAGAGCATCAGGCTGTAAGAATTGCGTATATCCGTGCCTTCAATAAAAAGCGTTAATGTTAAGGTTTCGGGCTTGTCGGTCTCAGGAAGGGTCAGGTCTATCTTGCAGAGCAGGCAGTGCTCCTCGTCGGAGATTATCTCAGCCTCCCCGGAAATGTCAAGGCTTTCGCCTTTCAGCGACCATTTTGCGATGCTGCCCTTGTGCTTTTTCTCCGAAAAATCCGCAAGCTCGATGTCGGCTTTGAAGGGCTGCCCTGCTTCGAGGCAGTAGTCTCCAAAGCGAGCAAGCAGCACGGTATCGGAGCAGAAGCCTTTCCACTCCTCTTTGGAGATAAGACCCTTGCTGTCCATGAAGGCATCCAGCATACCCACAAGGGCTGTGCCCTGTCCCGGGAAATCCTGCAAGTCAAGGAGCTGGAAACCCGAGAGCTTCTTCGAGCGCAGAGCAGCTTCAAGCTCTTCCTTATAGCATTGAGCTGCCAGCTTGCCCGAGCAGGTGAAGAGATCTTCCGCAAGGGGCAGAAGCCCTGCTTTGTCCATATCTTCGCGGAACAGCTCCAAGTTGCGCGGTTTCAGAGGACCTGTGTATTTGTCGATCTCGGCAAAGTTCGGGAAGGTCTCGAACTGGCCTATCTCGTGGGAAATTACAGGGACATTCGGGACGAAAGCTCCGTCCGCTGCCGAGGCTTCAACTGTCTTTACCCCCGTGCCGTACTGTATCTGCACGGTGCCGCTGCCGTCGGAGCTGACTCCTGCCGAGGCTGTGCCGGATATCGCAGCGTCGTAGTCGTGGAGGGTCGAGGGCTTGTCTGTCTGTATGTGTCCGAGGGGAGCATCGCACATGGCGTAGCTTCCCCGGATAAGCCTGTCTTTTGCAAGGCGCACGCCAACGAAGAAATCGTCCTCGGGGAGTACCGCCGGAAAGAACTGAAAGTTGTTGGAGCCCTGGGTGTAGAGCTTGTCGGGGTCAAAGGCCTTGTACTCGCCGAGCATACGGTCAAGTTCCTTCTGACTTCCCCAAAGCTCGTTGCCCAGGGACATCATACAGAAGGAGGGATGACTGCCGAAGCAGCGGAGCATCTCCATGCCCTCGCCGAAAAGAAAATCCTGCTCCTGCTTATTATAGCCCTCTTCGCCGGGCTCTTTGACAGTGCCCCAGAAAGGCAGCTGGGGCTCCATGATGATGCCGAGCCTGTCCGCAGCTTCAAAGGCAGCCTCGGGAGGACAGCAGGTGTGGAATCGGTAGTGGTTGATGCCCCAGTCCCTGGCTGTTCCCATAACGTCAAGCCAGCTGTCGAGGTCTGTGGGTGCATAGCCTGTCTTCGGGAAAACAAGGCCGTCGTGCTTGCCCCGGAGGAATATGCTCCTGCCGTTGAGCCTGAAGCTGTTTCCCTGTGCTTTGAAATCTCTGAGGCCGACGGTGCAGCTGTAGAAATCGGTGTCTGTGCGGAGCTCGAATTTATAGAGAGCAGGTCTTTCCGGCGACCACTCAAGGGCATCATCGCCCAAGGGATAGACGAGATCGAACCTGCCGTGCTCGGAGCGGAAAAGACATTCCGGCACGATGTGTGTCTCGTATGTATTGAAGGACTCAGCCGAGCAGATTATGTCTGTGCGGCTGCGGGAAGTCATCTCGCCGGTGATGTGCAGAGCCTTTTCGGCATAAAGCTGTCTCACTCTTATGCTGTGGATATGCTGGCGTTCGCAGATGCGAAGCTCTATCCTGCCGGTGATGCCGCACCAGTTGGACTGGGTGTCCTTTGAGGTCAGGTGTCCGCCGGCTGTTTTGTAGCCGTAGTTTTGCACGCAGATCGTTACGGTGTGCAGGCCTTCGGAAAGCCCGGCAGGCAGCTCGTAGATGTGGGGTGCAACAAGGATGTCCCTGTCGCCGAGCCTCTTCCCGTCGATATAAAGGGTCGTTCTTCTTGTCCTCTCGAGGAAGAGAAAGAGCTTCTTCCCTGCAAGTCCCGAGAGGTCGATCTGTTTGTTGAGCCAGAGGCAGCCTTCAAAAGCGAAGGCATCTGTCAAAAAGCCTCGCTCGCGCTTTTCGTTGGGCTTGCCGAGACCTGCCGCAGAAGTCGTTCCGGGCAGAGCTATACTGTATTTTTCTCCTTTAAGAGCATCAAATGAAACTATCCTGGGGAGCTTCGCCGGCTGTGCTTCGCCGAGGCGGCATTCCCATGTTCCGCTGAGATCAAAATAATCGGTCATAAGCCTTCCTTTCGGGCAGAGGGGACATTTATCCATACATAGTTATTATAGCAGGAAATGCAGGATCTTTCAATGCAAATTTGTAAATTTGAGAGAAAATATGAAACAAAAACCGACATAATGATTCATCCTGCGGGATAAAAGAGCCTTACCGTCAGAGCGGAGAGCAGAAAGGCGGCAAGGTCGGCGGTGAGGGACGGGATGAACACCCTTTTTCCGGGCTTGCAGGCAGCTGCGGAATAATAGACCGCAACGGTATAGAAAGTGGTCTCAGTTGAGCCCAGAAGGACGGCAGCGCACCGTCCGGCAAAGCTGTCGGGATCGGTGCGGTCGAGCATATCCGAAAACACCGCAAGGGCTGCACTTCCCGAAAGGGGCCTGACCGCTGCAAGGGGTATGACTTCTCGGGGGAAACCGAGCTTACCCAGCAGCGGCGAAAGAAGCTCTGCGAGCAATCCGGCTGCACCCGAATCGCAGAAGAAGGACACCGCAAGCAGCACGAAAACCAGCGTGGGGAAAAGCCTGTATGCGTTCTTCAAGCCCTCCGAAGCTCCCTTGGCAAAGGCTTGTGCTATGTCCACACGCTTTATATATGCCGCGGCAAAGACCGCACATATCAGCAGCGGTGCCGCAAGAGAGATGTAGCCCATATCTTTTTGTCTCCGATACCGAGGATGTAAAGCACAGCCAGACCGCAGAGCAGAGCCATGAGAGAATTGAACACCACGGGCAGGACGATGTCAGCAGGAGATGCAGAGCCTGCCTTTGTGCGCAGGGCGATGACGCTTGCCGGGATGAGCTGCACTGAAGAAGTGTTCAGCAGGGTGAAGGCTGCAAGGGGTCTTTCGCTCCGGCTGTCGGGAAGCTCTTTCCATATCTCCCGGGCGGCTTTTATCCCGAGGGGTGTCGCAGCATTCCCGAGACCCAGAAGATTAGCCGCAAAGTTCATGGAGGCTGCACTGACAGCTGCTCCCCTGCGGTCGAGTTCTGGCAGGAGCTTGCAGATAAGGGGTCTGACTGCCCTGTTCAAAGCGCGGACGATGCCGCATTCCTCGGCGACCTTCATCACACCGCTCCACAAAGCCATGGAGCCCGCAAGAGTGATGCAGAGCATACAGGCCTTCTCCGAGGAAGAAGCCACAGCCTGAGACAAGGCGTCGGCACCACCTGTAAGCAAGGCTGTTATTATACCAATTGCGGAACAAAGGACGGCGGCTGTGT
>CAMVOF010000135.1:0-6394 GCA_947169055.1 uncultured Clostridia bacterium | reverse complement strand
TTAGGGCAACACCGCACAACCATTGTGCGTCAGACGCGCAGTCAGATTTTTCGTCAGATTGCCTAAATTCGACGCCGCCTTGCTGGCGCAAGGCAAGGAGAATTTGGGTAATATGACGGAAAATATGCAAGCGGATGATGTACAAAGGCGTTAGCCGGTGGTTGTGCGGTGTTGCCTTAGAATAAGATAGAATAAATATGACAAAAGCACCTCAGTTTTACGACTGAGATGCTTTTGGGTCTTATTTATGCCGCTTTGGGCTCTGCGGTCTTATAGACGTAATCGTTCAGCAGGGCAAGGGTGAGGATGAATCTGTCGTCCTCCTCGTCACAGCCCGTGACTACGGAGATGTAGGTCTTGCCGTCTATCTCGAAGGTGGCAAGCAAGCAGGCTCCTGCGCTGGCTGTGGTGCCGGTCTTGAGGCCGGTGCAGTCCTCGCAGTAGTAAACGCTGCCCGGGTCGATGAGGTGGTTGGTGTTCACCCAGGTATAGGTCTCGCCGGAGATGAAATCCACGTTCGCAAAGCATATCTTTGTGCGCTGGGTTATCTCGGGGATGCCGAGAACGTACTTTGCAAGCAGGAGCATATCCGAGACTGTGGAGTAATGCTCCTCGTCGTCCCAGCCCTCGGGGTTGGCAAAATGGCTGTGCTCCATGCCGATCTCCTCGGCAAGCTCGTTCATCAGCACCACGAACACTCCCACGGCATCGCTGTCGGTAAGCTCGATATCGGGTCTTTTAGCCCTTGCGGCAGAGACGGCCACGGTATAGGCGGCGTCGTTGCCGGAGACCGTGAGCATAGCTGTTATGAGGTCTCCGAGGGTGAGGACACTCCCCTGCACCAGACCGCAGATGCTTGACTGAGGCTTGATAAGGGTTATCTCCGAGCCGACGGTTATCTCGTCGTCAACGCTCATATATTTCAGAGCTGTAGCCGCCGTGAGCAGCTTTGTCATGCTTGCGATAGAGACAGTTTCGTCGATATTGTCCTCGAAAAGCATCTTGTCGTCGTCCAGGCAATAAAGCGCAGCCGCATCGTAATAGGGATACTCCACGGGCTCGGGGTCGGGCTCGGAAGCAGTGGTCGTTGTGGTGGTGGTAGTTGTAGTTGTGGTGGTAGTAGTGGTGGTAGTTGTAGTGGTAGTCGTTGTGGTGGTCGTTGTCTCTTCGGGCAGGCTTTCGGCCTCGGATATCTGAGCCGCTGTCGCCGGAGAGGTTTTCGAGCTTTCGTCTGTCTGGCCGCAGGAAGAGAGCATCGCGGCTGCACAGACAAGCAAAATAAGAAATCTTTTCATTATGTGATACTCCGTTCAAAGGCGGGTATTTTGTCAGATCATACTATGGGTCCTACGAGCTGCTCGCATACCTGATAGAGGATAGCGGAATAAGCGTGGGAAAGCATATGTACGCCGTCGCCGCCTGCATATTCAACGGACTGATAGCCCTGGTCGTCCTTCAGGTAGTTGCCGATCTCTACGAAGCCGTAGTCCTTGCCGCAGTTAGCCAGGTATTCCTTGATGACTTCGTTGTAGCGCTGGACTTTCTCGTTGGAGATCTTATCGCAGTCGGCTGTTGTGGGTGTGATGGATGCAACATAGAGCTTTGCATCGGGAACTGCGTCGTGGAGCCTGTCAAGGAGCATCATGTAGTTCTCGCAGAACTGCTCTTCCGTTGAGAGGTTGACGTCGTTGATACCCATGGAGCAGATGACTACCTTGGGATCGACAAGCTGTACAGCGTCGGTGATGCTGTACTCGGTGCCGTTTACGTCAAAGCCGAACTCGAAGATATTTCTTGCGGCAACGGAGCCTACTGCGAGGACGTTGTTGTCGGGCATATAGTCATAGAGCTCGAGACCGTAGCAAACGCTGTCTCCGATGAACACAACGCCCTCAAGGAACTCGTTGTACTCGTCCGAGAACTTATATATCTTCTGGCCGTAGGCGTCTATCTCCCACTTATCCTCGGAAGGAACGAACTCCTGGGGCTCTGACGATTCATCCTCTTCGGATTCGGGCTCATCCACGCTCTCGGGATCAGCGGGCTCGTCCTTGCTTTCGGTATCGGCAGGCTCGTCCTTGCTTTCTGCATCGGCATCGGCGGGAACAGCCTCCTTGGTGGTAGTGGTGCTCTTATCGGCAGAGGAACTGTCCGACGAACCGCATCCTACGGCTGTAAGTGCAATGGCAAAAGCTGCACACACAGCAGCGATCTTTCTTTTAACGTTTGTCATTTTTACGTTCACTTCTTTCTCAATTCTCCTGTATCTTTTTCGGTCAAAACGGCTTTTCAGCCGCCATAATATTATATCACCAACCGCCGTAAAAGTCAATATTTCGGCAGGAGAGCACACAAAATACTATCAGGTTGTGTATATTTTTGAGGAGAGGCACCGCAAACATCGGCAAAATGCCCGAACTGCTTGACTTTGGTTCATAAAAATGTTATAATTCAGGGGAGAACAATAATTCTGGAGAAATGCTCGCGGAATAACAAAAGGCCGACACAAAAAGGAGGAAAAGATATGCCGCTGCCGTTTTTTATCGGTGCCCTGAGGAAAAAGAGCTCGGGAAGCAGGATAGACAGAGCCGTAAAAAGACAGGCGAAAAACATTGAGAAGCTGAGCGCCAAGAGAGACGAATGCAAGGCTGCCATGACAGCGCTGGAAGCTCTCGAGGAAGAGATCATCGGATCCTTCCCCATATTTCTCAAGCGCTATGACAGCTTAGAGAACAAGCCCCGGAACATTTCGGAGCTTTCGGTATCGAACACGGTTCTGCCGGGATTTGACCATGTGCGGATAAGAGAAGCCGCAAGGGATCCCAAGTGGTTCCTTTCCCAGTACATCTCAAACACGGGAGAATGGATGCTGCCGGAGACCGATGCTTTGCTGCTGCCTCAGGATGCAGGCGAAGCCGAGCAGAGCGCTGTGGAGACAGAGAAGCGGATATTTGCCGCTTACGACTACTACGAGACTTTGCAGATAGTCAGCGAGCAGTACGCCCAGTCGATGGAAAGCATCTACGGACTTTACAAGACCCACGCGGAAGTTCTCGACAAGATGGATCAGAAAAGCCCCGACACGAACTGGAACAGCTTCGGCGACACAAAGAGATTTGCTGTACAGAATTTTGTACAGTTGACAGCGATGCTTTACGATATGTGCCGCTTCAAGATCGCGGACGACGATTACGGCGAAGGCCTCGGTCGTCTTGATCTGACAGGGGCTTACGCCAAGATGAAGACGGCTTCAGACTATTGCACGGAGCGAGGCTTTGAATACAACGGCACGAAATTCGACGTTGTACTAAAGGGAGATGCAGGAACGTATTTCTCCTACTGCTACCGTCTCGGAGACAGGCTTTTCGAGCTGCTTCCGGTGACAGAAGACCAGGTCTCTCCGCTGCTTGAAAAGCTTCGCAGGGACAAGGATATCATCCTGCTGCGGGAAGTCACCCAGCCCCACGCCAGGGCATTCATCGACAAGCTGCGCGACATCGACATCAAGGCGCAGCGGGTACCGTCACCAAGCCAGACCGGCGACTACTACGCCGAGATCATAACCGCAGGCTGAATGCCGCGGCACGTCAGAAAGGAAGATATATATGTTTTTGAACAGGCTTTCGACCAAGCAGAAGGAACTTTTCCTTGACCTTTGCATACACGCATCAAAATCCAACAATGATTTCTGCGCAGACGAGAAATTCATGATCGACCAATACTGCGAAGAGATGCACATTCCTGTAAGATACGAAGAGCAGCACACTTTTTCGAGCGTTGCGGCCGAGCTAATAAGCATAAGCTCTCCCACAGACCTCAAGATCATTCTTCTTGAGACCTCTGCTCTTCTGCTTTCCGACGACAAGATAGATGCAGACGAGAGAAGCTTCATTGAGAGCTTCGCCGAAAAGATCGGTTTGACCAAGATGCAGCTTGATGATGTTGTCGGCATGGTCACGGAGCTTTCTGCAATTTACGACAGGATAAACGAGTTTGTGTTTGAATGAGTTTTGGTATAGTGCGCTAAGGGACGGAAAATCGCTTCGCAGTCAATGAAGCTCAGCTCGCGTGGGAAACTGACCCTCCTGCGCAAAAGTAAGCATGCGCAGCTTGCGTCACGCGTCAAGCGCAGTCGCCGCAGCGACTGTCAAGCGCTGTCGCCGCAGCGACCGATCGGAAAGCCCCCAAGAAGAGCGTGCTGCTATTTATAATCCAGCACATAGCTTTAAGCGTAGTTAAGCCCCTGCAAGACCTTGTTCGCGTGGGAAACTGATCCTCCTGCGCAAAAGTAAGCATGCGCAGCTTGCGTCACGCGTCAAGACCCGTCGGGGCACCGACCGCGTCAAGAGCCGTCGCCGCAGCGACTTGACAGAATTTGCTTTATATTGTATAATCATCTTGTATGTGTGCATAACAAACTAAAGGAGGATTTCTTATGGCATTGAATACCCAGAAAAGATCATTCGGCAACCCTGCCATAAACAGGGTAAATAATTTCGATGACGCTTACGGTATGGCTGAGTCCGCTTCGTACAAAGGCATTTTTATGAAGATAGCTTATTTCACCGGCGTTATCATTCTCGGTGTTGCTGCATTTCTGTACACCCATTACTACTTCGGACAGAACGGCTACTCCGGCACCAGCTACGAGGGCTACACGATCTATAACAACGAGCTCACGATACTTATCGGAGCTTGGATAATTACTCTTGTTGCAGGTCTCGTCGCCGCCTTTGCGATCAGGACGATACCCGTCACCGGCACCATCTACTGCGCAGGCATGGGCTACTCCCTTGCGATAACCTCTTATCTTTACGCTGCTCAGTACAAGGGCATAGTTATTGAAGCTCTGCTTCTCACTCTGCTCATAATCGCGGCTATGGCTTTCCTGTATCTGAAGGGCATCGTTCATGTGGGCGAGCGCTTCAAGACCATTGTACTCACGGCTCTGATCGCTTCCGTTATCGGCAGCCTGGTATTCCTGGTGGTAAGCCGTCTTGCTCCGAACAGCGCGTTCGTTACCTCGATAATCAAGATGCAGAACGGTCCTATCGGCATTCTGCTTGCAGCTCTGGGTGTTGTACTCGGCGCCTGCCTGCTGCTCATCGACTTCGAGATAATCGTTGAGGCAGTTGAGAACGGCGTTAACGCCAAGTACGAGTGGTACTGCTCCTACAGCCTGATGCTCAGCGTGATATACATTTATATCCGTGTTCTCGAGCTTCTTGCAAGGATACAGAATTCGAGGAAGTAAGCGATTTTATCAAGAATTATCCGAAGCCGGAGCAAGGTGGATATCTTTGCTCCGGCTTTTATTATCGGAGTAATATGTAAATATTCTGTTAAAACAGGCTGCATTTGCTTGAAATCGGAAATCAATGGTGGTATAATAATAAAGCTGTACAAAGCAGTGTAATATGACGGGAAAGCAATGGGATATAGCCAAGTGGTAAGGCAGAGGGTTTTGATCCCTCCATTCCGCTGGTTCGAGTCCAGCTATCCCAGCCAGATTACTTTCCCGTACATATTGGGGTATAGCCAAGCGGTAAGGCACCGGATTCTGATTCCGGCATTTCAAAGGTTCGAATCCTTTTACCCCAGCCAGAAACGCCCTCGTCGCTGCTGCGATGAGGGCATTTTTCTTTTGACACAGATATTTTTTGAATATAGAATATGAATATCAGAGAGGGGGATAAATATGTCAGTTAAGGATTATTTTGCTGCTGCCGATAGAATAATACTCGCTGATGAATGGCTGTCATACGAAATGGTTAAACGTTATTTTCCAAATTATAAGAGCTGCAAAACTGTATTTGATTTTTGGGAAAGATATACCAAGATAGTCAGAAAAAAGAATTGTGATTACTATGTTCCATTCAGTTTCCTAATAAAGATTTCTAATTATGAAAGTGAAGTAGCTTATAATTATGCTCTGATAAGACTTGTTGACTATCTGACCGATATAGATACTCCTGTTTTTATTGGATTAAACTTTAATGCTTATGCTCAATTTGAAACCGATATAATAAAAGTCGCTGAATACTTAACGCGAACTAACGAACTAAGGATATTCGATGAAAAATATATAATGAGAATTAGATACCGTCAAGACTTTAACAACATTCAAAACGTCTATATAGTTGAAGAGAATGATACGTTAACTGCCAAAGTTGAAAACTGTATTGATAATATAGCTGAATTTCATTATGAAATCATAATCAATGATTTCCAAATACCCAAAGGGCTTTCACAGCAGGTCGTTGACTGCATAAATACCAGTTTCAGAAAATATGTACTTTCTACAACGATCGGAGAAGATGACAGATGCTTTTTGGATAATGCCTTCTCTATCTATGTCCCTGAACAAATTCTTGATTTGCCAAAAAAAAGATGG
>CAMVOF010000134.1:0-6493 GCA_947169055.1 uncultured Clostridia bacterium | reverse complement strand
GTTCGCGCTGCACACTCTCCCCTCAGGCGTTTTCTATGACCATACAACCAGCATCATCGGCAACGGCGTTGCCCTGGATGTAAAAAGATTTTTCAACGAGGTGAACGACATAACCTCCAAGGGCGTTCCAATGCCGAAGATCCTTATCTCCGACCGCGCCCAGATCGTTATGCCCTATCATATCCTTTTCGACCAGTACGAGGAGGAGCGTCTCGGCAAGGCCAGCTTCGGCTCCACCAAGTCGGGCATCGCACCCTTCTATTCCGATAAGTATGCCAAGATCGGCTTCCAGGTGCAGGAGCTTTTCCACGAGGATACCCTCAAGGTCAAGATCGCCCGTGTGCTTGAGCAGAAGAACATCCTTCTCGAGCACCTCTATCACAAGCCTGCCCTTGACGCTGATGAGCTTTTTGCTACTCTGATGAAGTACAAGGAGATGCTTGCACCTTACGTCTGCGATGTTTCCGCTTATCTCTGGCAAGCTATTCAGGACGGCAAGGATATACTGCTCGAGGGTCAGCTGGGTTCGCTGAAGGATCCCGACCACGGCATCTATCCCATGGTAACTTCTTCCTCGACCCTTGCAGGCTACGGTGCTATCGGCGCAGGTCTGCCTCCCTACGAGATCAAGAAGATCGTTACTGTCTGCAAGGCTTATTCTTCGGCAGTAGGTGCAGGAGAGTTCGTTTCCGAGATCTTCGGCGACGAGGCTGAGGAGCTGAGAAGACGCGGAGGAGACGGCGGAGAATACGGTGCTACCACCCACAGACCGAGAAGAATGGGCTGGTTCGACTGCGTGGCTTCCAAGTATGGCTGCCGCATCCAGGGCACGACGGACGTTGCATTTACAGTTCTCGACGTTCTGGGCTATCTCGACAAGATCCCTGTATGCGTGGGCTACGAGCTGGACGGCAAGGTCATCACAGACTTCCCCACCACACAGGTCCTTGCAAAGTGCAAGCCGGTGCTTGAAGTCCTCGACGGCTGGAAGACCGACATCCGCGGTATCCGCAACTACAACGAGCTTCCCGAGAACTGCCGCAAGTACATCGAGTTCGTGGAGAAGCAGATAGGCTTCCCCATAACAATGGTCTCCAACGGTCCTAAGAGAGAGGACATCATTTACAGGGAGAGCGCACTTTCCAAGTGATCTGTAACAGGCTTTGATCTGAACACTTCCGTCTTTGCTTTGGCGGAAGTGTTCTTTTGCTTTACCTAATGAAAAGTGGATAGTTACGGTGTCGCCTGCGGCGAATTTTTTGATGAAACTTTTTTTGAAAAATGCAAGTTGTTATTGACTAACCGAATATAATGGTGATAGAATAAAAAGGCAGCCTGTGCGGCTGCAAAGATCTCTTTAGGGGTGGTTTCTCTGAACTGGGGAATAATGTTCTGGATAAACAGCGTGCTGCTCGGTTTCGGGCTGGCTATGGACGCTTTTTCTGTTTCGCTGGTCAACGGGCTCAGCGACCCGGGGATGTCCCGGAAGCGCAAGCTCATAATCTCGGGAGCCTTCGGGTTTTTCCAGTTTGCGATGCCCCTCATCGGCTGGGTGTGCGTCCACACCATAGTAAATCTTTTCTCGAAATTCCAGGGAGCGATCCCCTACATAGCTCTGGGACTGCTGCTGTACATAGGCTCGAAGATGCTCTTTGAGGGCATACACCCCTCGGAAGGGGAAAAGAAGATGCAGCGGCTCGGTGCATGGACTCTCTTCATGCAGGCTGTCGCAACGTCTATTGACGCTCTCTCCGTGGGCTTCACCATCGCCGAATACGGCTTTATACAGGCTCTTGCTGCGACTCTCATCATCGGCATACTGACCTTTGCCATAAGCCTTGCGGGTCTCAATATAGGCAAGCGCTTAGGCAGCAAGCTCTCCGGCAAAGCGAACATCCTCGGCGGTATCGTCCTCATCGGCATAGGCTGGGAGATATTCCTCACGGGTATTTAGTTCATCTGGTTTTATAGCTTTTTTATGCACCTTCATCGGGAGACCGGCGGAGGTGCATTTGCTTTTTATCTGCGTATAAACAGCCGAGTGAATAGTGAATAGTGAAAAAAGTGAATAGTGAACAGTTAAGGTATCGCCTTCGGCGATGTTTTTTAAGATCCGTCCGCGCAGCGGACACCTCAACTATTCACTATTCACTGTTCACTATTCACTGTTCACTATTCACTGAGTGTCGAAGACACGCTTCACATTCTCTCCGGGCAGTCGATCTTCAGCATGGAGAGAATGTTGGCGATGACCTGCTTGGCTGCAAGGGAAAGAGCTATCCTTGCCTGCATAACGCTTTCCTCCTCGCCCACTATGCGGCAGTTGGTGTAGAAGCGGTGGTAGAGGGTGGCGATATCCCAGACGTAGCGGGTGATCTTTGCAGGGTCGTAATTCTTTGCGGAGTCGTCGATGATGTTGGGGAGATTTGCTATCTGCTTGATGAGCTCGATCTCGTCGGGTGCTCCGAGGGAGGCAAGGGTCTGCCTGTCGGCAGGCTTTATCTCTATGCCCTCTTCTTCCAGCTTGCGGAGGACCGAGCATATCCTTGCGTGGGCATACTGCACGTAATACACCGGGTTGTTGGAGGACTGGGAGATAGCAAGGTCAAGGTCGAAGTCGAACTGGGAATTGGGCTCACGGAGATTGAAGAAGAATCTTGCCGCGTCTATGGGGATCTCGTCCAGGAGAGTGTTCAGGGTTATGGCCTTGCCGGAACGCTTGGAGAGCTTGTATGCCTCGCCGTTCTTCACGAGCCTTACCATCTGCATGATGACCATATCGAGTCTTGCAGGGTCAACGCCGAGAGCCTGCATTGCAGCCTTCATACGGGGGATGTAGCCGTGGTGGTCTGCGCCTAAGATGTCGATGGCGATGTCGTAGCCCCGGGTCACCAGCTTGTTGTAGTGGTAGGCGATATCGGGGACGAAATATGTGGGCACACCGTTTGCGCGGACCAGGACTCTGTCCTTCTCGTCCCCCAGCTCCGAGGACTTGAACCAGAGTGCGCCTTCTGTCTCGTAGGTGTAGCCGCTCTCTTTCAGCTTCTCGATTATCTCGGAAACTGCTCCGCTGTTGTGGAGTTCGCTCTCCTTGAACCAGCGGTCATATACGATGCGGTACTTCTTGAGGTCACGCTCGAGGCCTGCGATGTTCTGGGGAAGGGCAAAGTCGCAGAGGGCCTGCCTTCTCTCCTCGCTGTCACAGTCAACGTATTTGTCGCCGTAAAGCTTTGCGAAACCCTCGGCGTGTGCGGTTATATCAGCGCCGTGATAGGCGTCCTCGGGCATCTCGATACCCTCTTTGTAGAGCTGGAGATACCTGACCTCAAGGGAGGTCTTGAACTTCTCTATCTGGTTGCCGGCGTCGTTCACGTAGAACTCTCTTGCAACTTCATAACCTGCCTTCTGCATAACGGAAGCAAGACAGTCGCCGATAGCTCCGCCGCGGGCATTTCCGATGTGCATGGGGCCTGTGGGGTTTGCGGAAACGAACTCGATGAGGACTTTCTTTCCGGCACCGAAGTCCGTCTCGCCGTAGGACTCTTTCTCGGAAAGCACGGTCTCAACCACTCCGGAGAACCAATCGGCTGCGAAGAAGAAGTTTATAAAGCCTGCTCCTGCTGCCTCACAGTGCCTGAAATATGTACCCTCCAGGGGTATGCGCTTGATTATCTCCTCGGCGATCTTCCGGGGTGCTGTGCGGAAAGCCCTTGCACAGACCATAGCCGCGTTGGTCGAGAGGTCGCCGTTCTTGGGGTCGGCAGGTATCTCGACGATGAATCCTGGAACAGGCTCGGCAGGGAAAACCTCCTCTGCGACACACTGTCCCAATGCCGAGAGCACAAGCTCCTTTATCTGCTCCTGGGCGGATCTTATTAGGTTAGCCATTGTTTTCATCCTTTCTGTCAAGCCATTGGCTTAACGTCGATATCTATCTCGAAATCTCCGATATAGCTTGAGTTTACATCTATGACATAGCTGAAATTCAGCTTGCCGCCTTTGGCTGTGATGTCGGAGTGTATCTTCTTGGCGGTGACGCCTACCATGAAATCTCCGAACGGCGTGCCGTAGTGGCAGTGGTGCTTTTTGCCAAGCTCCACAACGAGGCTCGCAACGGCACTTCCGCTGCGGAGCATCTCCACCTTATCCTTGCCCGAGACTATGAGCTTTGTCACCGAGCCCTCGAAGCCTGTGGCCTCGGTCTCGTTGTAATGCAGCTCGTAATCGCTGCTGTGCATTTTCAGTATGCCCTCGGTGAATATCTCCACCTGCTCGGTCTCTTCGCCGTCATACTGCTTGCTCACAAGAGCTATCTTAACGTTGTTTTTCAATATTTCCTCTTTTCCACAGCCGTTATTTAAGGCTGCACTTTGAGATCTTTATCCTGTCCTTGTGTCCGAGGAAGGTCTCCACGTTCTCTGCAAAAAGCTCCTCGCTGTCGGTGCAGAAAAGCTCGAGAGTTCCCTTTTCCTCTCTTTCGGCAGCTGCTCCCTCGGAGATCAGCGTGCGCTTTGCGTATTTTGCTGTCTCGGCTCCCGAAGAGATCAGGGAGACTCCCTGTCCCATAACGTCGCTTATTATCCCGCTGAGGTGGGGATAGTGGGTGCAGCCGAGGATAAGGGTATCGACTCCCTCTTTCTTCATGGGTTCAAGATATTCCTCTGCTATCATCGTGGAAACTGCGTTGCCTCTTTCGGTGTAGCCGTTCTCCACCAGCGGCACGAACATGGGGCAGGCTTTGGAAAATACCTTTATCTCACGGTTGAGCTGTCTGATCGCCTTGCCGTAGCATCCGCTGCGGATAGTTGCAGGTGTGCCAATAACGCCTATCCTGCCGTTTCTCGTTGCGGCACAGGCGGCTGTCACAGTCGGGTAGATAACACCGCTGAAGTTCTTCACCGAGCTGTCCTCGAATAGGGGTCTTGTCATAAGCACGGAAGACACGGTGCCGCAGGCTATGAGTATCATCTTGACGTTAAACTGCTCCAGGAAGCTTATATCCTCCTTGGCATATTTTTCGATAGTGGCGGCACTTTTCGTTCCGTAGGGTACACGGGCCGTGTCGCCGAGATAGACGATGTTCTCGTTAGGCATAAGAGCAGAGAGCTCCGAGACGCAGGAAAGTCCTCCCACGCCGGAATCGAACACGCCGATGGCAGCATTATTCATGATCTACCCCCGCTCTGTCAAGAGCCAGCTTGATAAGTCTGTCCTCCTGCTCCTCGTAGCTTATGCCGGCGTACTTCATCAGCATGGGATACATACTGATGGATGTGTGTCCGGGCAGGGTGTTTATCTCGTTGAGGATAACAGTACCGTCCTCGCAAAGGAAGAAGTCTATCCTTGCAAGTCCCTCGCAGCCCATGGCGTTGAAGGCCTTGACGGCTGTGTTCCTTATGTTCTCGCTGTCCTTCTCGCTTATCTTTGCGGGAACGTCTATCTGGGAGCCTACGTTGTTGTACTTGGCTTCGTAATCATAGAAATCATTTGCAGCCCTGACTTCGCCCACGGGAGAAGCAAAGGGCTCGGGTCCGCCCATGACTCCGCACTCGCACTCTCTGCCGATGATGCCTTCCTCAACGATGACTTTCTTGTCGTGTGCAAAGGCCAGCTTTATGCCGGCTTCGAGGCTCGCTCTGTCGGTGACCTTCGAGATGCCCAGGGATGAACCGCAGTTGCAGGGCTTGACGAACATGGGGTATGTGAGCTTTGCTTCCATCTCGTCGCACTTGGCGGCAAGGTCATCAAGCTCCGAGGGCAGGATCCGCACCCACCTGGCGGTCTTTATGCCGTTGGCTTCGAGTATCGTATGTGTGACGTCCTTATCCATGCAGTTCGCAGAAGAGATGAGGTCGCAGCCCACGAAGGGTATCTCTGCCATTTCAAAGATGCCCTGGATAGTGCCGTCTTCGCCGTTCCTTCCGTGGAGCACGGGGAAGATGCAATCGACCCTGATGTTCTGCACATCGCCGTCCTCAAAGGCGATGAAGCCCTTGTTCAGCGGGTCGGGGCTCAGGATGCAGGGGACGTTATCCGGCTGCTTTTCCCAGCCTCCGCCGGGTATATCCTCAACATCTCCGATATATTTCAGCCAATGGCCTTTCTTTGTAATGCCTATCATTATCACGTCGTACTTATCCCTGGGGATAGACTTTATAACATGAGCCGCCGACACCAGCGAGATGTCGTGCTCGTTCGATCTTCCGCCGAAAATAACGGCAACCTTAAGCTTTGCCATATGTAACATCGCCCTTCAAAATTTTTCGTCCGGCACGCATACCAAGACATTATAATATTATATCACATTCAGATCAAAAATGCAATGGGAAATATTAAATATTTCTCGTTCATTCTGCAAGGTAAGCTATTGTGCATTGCAGACAAAAGCGGAACCCCTCCGTCACCTTCGGTGACAGCTCCCTCTGGGAGGAAGTTTGGTGTAGGGACGAACCTATGTGTTCGCCCACAGACACAGATCGATAACGAAAAAGGG
>CAMVOF010000133.1:0-6527 GCA_947169055.1 uncultured Clostridia bacterium | reverse complement strand
CCCCTCCCAACGGCTGCAACGCGAACTCATACATACAGTGAAACTGCCTCCCTTATGAGGGAGGCCTGGCGAAGCCTTGCCAAGCGCTCAATTAAAAGCTGGTGGGTGAATTAAAAAAACAAAAAAAGGTGGTGACAGCGTGGCTGCATTAAATATCCGGGTGTTCGGTATAGTTCAGGGGGTGGGGTTCAGGCCCTTTACCGCCGTCCTGGCGAAGCGGTCAGGGGTGACCGGCACCGTGGCGAACAAGGGCTCTTATGTAGATATTTTCGCCGAGGGCGAGGCCTGCGATCTTGCCGCTTTCGTTGACGGGATAAGGCACTCCCCTCCCGAGCGGGCAATGGTTCTGGACGTGGAGACAGCCGAGTGCGAGCCCCTTGGATGCAAGGATTTTCGCATAATCGAGAGCGAACACGAGTACGGCGACATCGTCGTTTCTCCCGACATCGCCACCTGCCCGAAATGCACCTCCGAGCTCTTCGACAAGAAGGACAGGCGCTATCTCCACCCCTTCATAAACTGCACCCAGTGCGGCCCGAGGCTGACCATACTCGAGGCCATGCCCTACGACCGGGAACGCACCACAATGAAGCGCTTCCCCATGTGCCCGGAATGTGCCTCGGAATACCGCGATCCTGCGAGCCGCCGCTACGATGCGCAGCCTGTCTGCTGTCCCGAATGCGGGCCGGAGGTCTATATCGCAGGGGGTGAGGAACGGGGCCTTGCAGCCATAAGCCGTACCCGGCAGGTGATAATGCAGGGAGGCATCGCCGCCATAAAAGGCATCGGGGGATTCCACCTCTGCTGCAACGCAAAGGACGAAGCCGCCGTGGCAAGGCTGAGAAAGCTCAAAAACCGGCCGATGAAGCCCTTTGCGCTGATGATGAAAAACATTGAAACTGTACGCCGGGAATGTGTGGTGCTGCCGGGACAGGAGGAGCTGCTCACAGGCTGGCAGAAGCCGATACTCCTGCTGGAGAAAAAGCCCTGCTCCGTCATCGCCGAGGACATAGCACCCGGCAATCCCACGGTAGGAGTGATGCTGCCCTATGCGCCTGTACAGCTCCTGCTTTTCGGGCTCGAGGACGGGACTGAGATGTCAGACTGCCTGGTCATGACCAGCGGCAACCCCAGGGGAGCGCCTATCTGCCGAAGCGACGATGAAGCCGAAGCCGGCATACGAAGCTTCTGCGACATCATCCTCTCCCACAACAGAGACATACTCATCCGGGCCGACGACAGCGTCACCGACTGGCTCTTCGGCAAGCCATATATGATAAGGCGCTCACGAGGCTTTGCTCCCCTGCCCGTGATGCTTAAATCGGAGCCCAAGCGGCAGGTGCTTGCCATAGGCGGAGAGCTTAAAAACACTTTCTGCATAAGCAAAGGACGACTGCTTTATCCCTCGCCCTACATCGGGGATATGGCAGACATCCGCACTGTCAAGGCTCTGAGAGAGACCGTAGGCAGGATGTGCACGCTGCTCGAAGCGAAGCCGGAGGTCATCGTCTGCGACCTGCACCCGAGGTACAACACCACCCTGCTGGCCGAGGAGCTTGCGAAAGAGATGCAGCTGCCCCTGATAAAAGTGCAGCACCACTACGCCCACATCCTCTCCTGCATGGCGGAGAACGGGCATCTTAGCGGCACTGTGATAGGTGCCAGCTTTGACGGCACGGGCTACGGCGAAGACGGTACCATATGGGGCGGAGAGCTGCTGCTGTGCACCACAGAAGGCTATGAGAGAGCCGGCAGTGTTCAGCCCTTCAAGCAGTGCGGCGGAGACCTTTCGGCAAAGGAAGGCTGGCGAATTGCCGCGGCTGTTCTGAGTGATGCTTTCCCCGTGGAAGCTGCCGCTCTCTGCGAAGAACTGGGCATCTGCACAAGGCAGGAATACGCCCTGCTGAACACGATGATGAGCCGTGGCCTCAACACCGTGACTTCCACGAGCTGCGGCAGGCTTTTCGATGCAGCCTCGGCGATACTGGGGATAAGGCGTGCTTCGACTTTCGAGGGTGAGGCATCCACGGCGCTGATGTTCGCGGCAATGGCTCACGAGAGGTCGGATAACTTCGACGAGAGGGAGAGCCTTCCGGCTGAGATACAGTCCGGTGAAGAATATCTCACACTGCAAACGACGCAGCTCATCGCGGAGCTGGCAAAGAGATACGCCGCAGACCGCAGCAAGGAAAACGCCCGGAGGCTCAGCTATCTTTTCCACAAGGCCTTGGCGGAGATGCTGCTGCAAGCCTGCGTGAAGCTCCGGGAAAAGCAGGGGCAAGACACCGTTGCCCTCAGCGGCGGAGTGTTCCAGAACAGGCTGCTGGTGAAGCTCTGCAAAAAACTGCTGGAAGAAAAGGGCTTCCATGTTCTGCTCCACAGCCTGATACCCCCGAACGACGGAGGTTTGGCATTGGGTCAAGTCGCAGCGGCGGTCGGTGCCCCGACGGGGCTTGACGCGGTCGCTGCGGCGACTGCGCTTGACACGTGACGCAAGCAGAGCTTGCTTACGTCGAGAAAAAAACAACGTTTCCCACGCGAACAAGCCTTGCAAGAAGCTGTCAGCAAGCTTCTCCCAACGGCTGCAACGCGAACTCATAAACAAATGTCCCTGCCTCCCTTAGAGGGAGGCCTGGCTAAGCCCTGCCAAGCGCACAGTTTGAAAGCTGGTGGGTGAACTAAAAAAGGAGGTAATTTAGTTATGTGTGTTGGATTATCCGCAAAGGTGGTAAGCGTCAAGGACGGTACCGCACTGATAGACGCCAGCGGTGCAAAAAGAGAGGTAAGCGCTGCTCTGCTTGACGAGCTGGAGCCCGGCGATTACGTTATGGTGCACGCAGGCATGGCGATCGCAAAGATAACCTCAGACGACGCCGAGGAAACTAACGATCTTCTGGAGACGATAATATGAACGAAAGCATTGCAAAGGCCCGTGAGATGATCACCGGCTACAAGGGACGCAGCCTGCGGATAATGGAAGTCTGCGGCACCCACACCCACGAGATATTCAGGCTGGGGCTGAGAAAGCTCCTGCCGGCGAACGTGGAGCTTATTTCGGGGCCGGGGTGTCCCGTGTGCGTGACGCCTGTTGGCTACATCGACGAAGCCTGCTGGCTGGCCCTTGAAAAGAACTGCCTGATAACCACCTTCGGCGACCTGATAAGAGTTCCCGGAACGGAGATGAGCCTTGCAGGAGCAAGAGCCAAGGGCGGAGAGATACGCCCCGTGTATTCACCCCTCGATGCTGTGGAGCTCGCAAAGCAGCAGCCCGAGAGACAGGTGGTATTCCTTGCGGTGGGTTTTGAGACCACGACCCCCTCTGCCTGCGCCGCTGTTCAGACGGCAAAGAAGCTTGGGCTTGAGAATTTCTCTATCCTCACAGCCAACAAGACCATGCCCAACGCCTACAAGGCACTCCTCCACAGCGCAGATGCTTTCCTCTATCCCGGACACGTCAACGCCATAACAGGCAACGCTGTCTGCCGAGATCTCTGCGAGGAATACGGCGTTTCGGGAGTTGTGGCAGGCTTTACCGCAGCGGAGCTTATGACGGCTCTTGCCGTTACCCTGACCCTCGCCGACAAGGGCGAGCCCTTTTTCCGCAACTGCTACCCGAGAGTTGTCCGTGAGGAAGGAAACCCTGCCGCACAGAAGCTCATCGCTGAGACCATGCAGCCCTGCGATACGGAATGGCGGGGGCTCGGAATGATACCCATGTCGGGAATGGAGCTGCGCGAAGAATATGCAGACTTCGATGCACGGAAGAAGCATGATATGCCCAAGATAACCGGCAGACCCAATCCTGCCTGCCGCTGCGGAGAAGTCCTCCAGGGTAAATGCAAGCCCTCGGACTGCCCTGTCTATGGCAAGGGCTGCACGCCCCAGCATCCCGTGGGCGCCTGCATGGTCTCCGACGAAGGAGCCTGTGCAGCTTACTACCAGTATTCAATATGATCTTACACCGAAAAGAGGAACACAGAGATGTCAGAAAAAACAGTTACCCTTGCTCACGGAGCAGGAGGAAAGCAGACCAGCGAGCTTATCGACAGGATATTCAAAGCCCATTTCGCAAACCCGGAGCTTACGGCAGATGACGCGGCAGTGTTGAACATCGGAGCAGGAAGACTTGCCATGAGCACAGACGGCTTCATCGTATCTCCCTTTGAGTTCAACGGAGGGAATATCGGCAAGCTGAGCATCTGCGGCACGGTGAACGACCTTGCCTGCATGGGTGCAGAGCCCCTTTATCTCACCTGCGCTTTCGTTATCGAGGAGGGCTTTCCCTTCGACAAGCTGGAGGAGATAGCCGCCGCCATGGAAAAGACAGCTGCCGA
The DNA here is from genome assembly GCA_947169055.1 of uncultured Clostridia bacterium. Lineage (GTDB taxonomy): Bacteria > Bacillota > Clostridia > Oscillospirales > Ruminococcaceae > FB2012. Next base: position 2,193 of record CAMVOF010000133.1, on the reverse strand, counting down.
GGCCGGCGTTAAGATCGTTGCAGGAGACACGAAGGTCGCCGGCAGAGGCCAGGTGGATAAAATATTCATAACCACCACAGGCATAGGGCTCATCCCCGACAACGCCAACACCTCGGGAGCATTCGCAAAGCCCGGAGATGCCATAATCGTCACGGGTGATGTGGGACGGCACGGCTGCACCATCCTCCTTGCAAGGGACGACTACGGCATCGACGCCGACGTTTCAAGCGACTGCGCTCCTCTTTGGGGAGCTGTGAAGGATATGTATTCCGTCACCGACGAGCTCCACGTTATCCGCGATGCAACAAGAGGCGGCGTGGGCACCGTGCTCTACGAGATAGCAGGACAGAGCGGAGTGGGCATAGAGCTCGAAGCCGCAAAGATACCCGTTCACCCCGGCGTAAAGGGCGTCTGCGGAATGCTGGGTCTTGAGCCGCTTTACTTAGCCTGCGAGGGCAGGCTGGTGGTAGTCGCACCGCAGGACAAGGCCGAGGCCATAGTCGGTAAGCTGAGACAGGGCAAATACACAGAGAACGCCGCGATCATCGGCCGTGTTACCGAAGAGAACCCCGGCAAGGTAGTCATGCTCACAGAAGTGGGAGCACAGACCCTTCTGCCCCAGCCCGGCGGAGAGCTTTTGCCGAGGATATGCTGATAAAATGTGTGACTTTAAAATATTACTGTCAGCCGAATCATGCTGATATAAGGAGAAAGAAAAATGAACGAACTCTGTATGATAATCAAGGACATGGTGAAGCCCAATTTCTTAAACATAAGGACTTCCCTGCAAACCTACGACAGGGACGCCATATGCTGCGGAGCACCCTGCTGGAGATGGGCTTACCACGCCATACATTCCGCGGACAAGTGGTTCATAAACCCCTGTGTTTACGATGAGCCCCCCTTCCACGAGGCAGGCATGGACAACCCCGACAACCCCACATCCGTCGTACTCTCGGACGAGCAGCTGATGAAATATCTCGCGGAGGTGGAGCAGAAGACCTACGACTACCTCGACACCCTGACGGACGATATGCTCTATGAATGTCCCGAAAACTGCCAGTACACCCGCATGGAGCTGGTGCTGAGACAGTTCAGGCACATCTCCTTCCACACGGGTATGCTCAACGGACAGACAGCCCTTGCCACGGGCAAATTCCCCATGTGGGTATCCCAGGCCGACAAGTATGTTGACGACGGTATATTCTTCGGCAGATACAGAAAAGGCCAAGTAACAAAATGATCGCTTCGATCTTGCCCCGGGCAGTCAGACATACTGCTGCGGGGCAAAACTTTTTAACAAAAAATACTTGTATTCTTTGGCGATCTGTGTTATTATAATTTATATATGTATATTTTTCATCCGAAAGGAATGACGATATGTCTGAGATATTTGCAGAACAGACAACGCTCAAAAGCGTTTACACACCTCTCACACTGATGCCGCATATTATTTTCTGTGCAGTCGCGACACTTGTTTATCTTGCCCTTTATTTCCGCAAGGGCTCGGTACACTATCTGCTGCTGATGCTGGCGATAGATGCCACCCTGATAACACAGTTCTGGACATCCTCCGCGATGATAGCCTTCCTCGGCACTTTAGAGGTCGTGCTTCTCGGTGCGACGATATTCTTCCACATCAAATTCGCCAAAAAGGTGAAGGCCGAGAACAAGGCAAAGGAAGCCGCACGCAAGGAAGCCGAGGAAAAGGCCAAGGAAGCCAAGGACATCGAGAAGGAAAAAGAGAAGAAGATCGTTGAGAACGCCTTTGACGGCGAAGACTGAGGCTGCGGTATGAGAAAGATCAGAATAGTGATCCTCGACTCCGAGACCGTGAAGAGGAACGACGTTTTCCTTGACTGCATAACGGAGCTGGGAGGATCCACAGTCTATGGCTACACCCCCAACGACAAAGTGGCTGAACGCATCGGAGACGCAGACGCAGTTATCTGCAACAAGTGCCTGATAACAGAAGAAGTCTTCGCTGCCTGTCCGAACCTGAAATACGTGGGGCTTTTCGCTACGGGCTACAACAACGTTGACCTTGAAGCCGCGACCGGAGCCGGAGCAGTTGTCTGCAACGTGCCCAGCTACTCCACGGACGCCGTCGCACAGCACACTTTTGCTTTCATCCTCGACCGCTGCAACAGGATAGCCGAATACGCGGCAACAGTTGACCGCGGAGACTGGGTG
>CAMVOF010000132.1:0-6616 GCA_947169055.1 uncultured Clostridia bacterium | reverse complement strand
TATCTCTGCCGAGATCGCCGTAGCCGTAGCCCGTTGTGCCTTTGAGGCAGCTCTCGCTCACTTTGTTCTTTATGAACGATGCAAGCACCTTCTGCCCGTTATGCTCAGCAGTTTCGTCAACTGCGGCAAACATCGGAGCACACTCGCTCTCGGTCTCAGCTGCAAGGGCAAGCAGGCGGCGGTCTATATCAAAAAAGTCAGTTATCATCAGGTTCTTTCCTCTCAAAAACTATATCGTGCTCTATGGCACGGAAGCCGATCTCCTCGTAATAGCTCACACGGTGAGGTCTTGCAAAGAGCCGGACTGTGAAGCCGTCTCTTGTTAGACGTTCGCCTATCCAATAGAGCAGGCGTCTTGCGTGAAACTCGCCCCGGCGTTCGGGGATCGTTGCAACATGGCCGATGAGCGCCACTTTATCCACTATGTACTGGATAGTAGCCGTTGTGTAGTCGCCTAACAGGAAGGACTGGGAAAGTCCCCTGCGGATACGGTGGGAGGTATCCGTTGTCCATAGCTCGTAGCTCTCGGCTATCGAGGGGAAGCTGGAAGCAAGCACGCGGAAAACGTCGTCGAGCTTCGGCAGCTCGTTGACTTCAAGATCGGGCAGCTCGTTTCGGGAAACGAACTCGAACTGTGTTCTGTGGTCTATGGTGTAATCCTCGGCAAGCAGGGGCTTTAAGGTATCGGCATACCGGGGCTCGATCTCAACGACAGTGGGAGCTATCATCAAGATGAAGCCTGCAAGCTCTTCGAGGGTCTCTGTATCGAAAGTGATGCCTTCGCAGGAAGCGACTATCATTGAAGCGTTGAACACCGCAACTGCGCCTAAAGCCTTGCCCTCGTCGGAGATCTCGAAGATACGGGAGAAGTCATAGTCGGTCTTATAGGCAAAGTAATGGGATTTGACGCGCCTCGAATAATGGTTATGGGAAAGCTGCGACAGAAGCTCCTCGCAGGGTGAAAAAACTTGTCTTATCATATATTTCTCCGAAGGCTCAAAGCGCTTTTACACACTGCTTGAAATGTCTGCCTCTGTCCTCGAACATACGGTACATATCGAAGCTTGCACAGGCAGGCGAAAGGGTGACTATATCTCCTGCCGAGGAATTGTCGTAGGCAGCCTTGACAGCCTCCTCCATATTCTTCACTCTGATTATCTTAAGGCCGCTGTCGGCAAAGAGGGATGAAGCCATAACTGCGTCCTGTATCTTCTGAGCAGTCTCGCCCATAAGTATCAGCACCTTTGCCTTGCGGCATATCTCGTCTGCCATGGGCTCGAAGGAAATGCCCTTGTCGGAACCGCCCTGTATAAGTATCTGCTTCTGGTCGAAGGCTGCAAGGCAGGCAAGGACTCTTGTGGGGCTCGAAGCGATGGAATTGTTGTAATACTTTACGCCCTCTATCTCGCGGACGAACTCTATCCTGTGCTCTACTCCGCTGAACTCGCCGGCAACTTTTGCTACGGTCTCGGGAGCAACATCGCCGTAGGTCATGGCGATAGCTGTGAGGTAATCCTCAACGTTGTGCATACCGGGGATCTTTATGTCACGCATATTCACATACTCTGTGACTTTTCCGCGCTCGTTATAGCAGAGCATACCGTCTTCACGGAGAAAGGAACCGTTCTCGGGCTTTTCCTTGATACTGAAATATGCAAGATCGCCGCGGACTGTATCGGAAAGATTTCTTGTTGTCTCGTCGTCGAGGCTGAGGACAGCACGGGAATAGGCGTTCTGGTGCAGCAGGATGTTCCTCTTGGACTCGATATACTCGTTCATGTCCTTGTGGACGTTAAGGTGGTTGGGTCTGATGTTGGTTATGCCGGCAACGTCAGGGCTCTCACGCATGGAGATGAGCTGGAAGCTGGAAAGCTCCACTACTGCGCAGTCTGTCTCGGAGACAGTCTCGATTATAGGCAGCAGAGCCTTTCCGATATTTCCGCCGAGGAGAACTCTCTTGCCCTCGGCTTTAAGGAACTCGCTGACAAGGGTGGTCGTGGTGGTCTTGCCGTCCGAACCTGTGATGGCATAGGTGCGGCAGGGGCAGAGATCGAAGAAGGTCTCCATCTCGGAGGTGACTACGACACCGGAACGGCGGACTTCCGCCAGCTTTTCGTTGTTGTAGTACATTCCCGGTGTTCTGAAAACTATATCGCAGTTGAAGAGCTCGTCAAGGTAGCCCTCACCGAGAGCGAATTCAGCGCCTTTCGAAAGGAACTCCTCGTAAACCTCGGGATCGAAATGCTCCTCGTCCTTTTTATCGCAGATAACAACGTTTATGCCCTTGGAAAGGAAAAGCTTGATAAGGTCGTTGTGGCTTACTCCCGTTCCGATGAAGGCAACGCGCTTGTCTTTAAGCATATTAAAATATCTCTGTATCTTTGACATATAATATCTCCTTTACAGCTGTGCGCCAAAAATGTCAGCGCATAAATATACTATTTTATTATATATCATTCCGGCAAAAAAGGCAAGAGTTTTTTGTACAAATTTACATAAAAGATACAGGGGCTATTTGACGATATATGCAACCGAAGCTTTAAAGCCGGGGCTGTCTGCATTTTTCTGAATTGCCTGCGGTTTTTCGTGACATTTTTGTAAAAAACACTAAAATATAATAAATTTGTGTTAAGCCTATTGTAAAATCAATTCTAATCAAGTATAATAAAGATATGGCAGTATGGCACAAAGGCGTCAGCGCTTATTGTGTGATGCCGCTATACAAAAACTATCGGAGGTGCGGTATGGATAAAACTTTAAATTCAGAGAGCCTGTTCGGTTCAAAGAAGGTCGTTGCTCCCCTTGGGATAATCGCAATGAACGGCATTACCGAGCTCGGCGAGAAGATCAATGAATATCTTATCCGTTTTAACAAAGAGCACGGCGAGGAGAAGGACACTTATCTTATCGAGACCGACTGCCCGAGATTCTCTTCGGGTGACGGCAAGGGGCTTATCAAGTCCACCATAAGAGGCTATGATCTCTTCATTCTTGTTGACTGCGGAAACTACAGCTGTACTTACAAATACTACGGCAAAGAAAACGCAATGTCTCCCGACGATCATTTCCAGGACCTCAAAAGGATAATCCAGGCTGCAAGCGGAAAGGCTTACAGGATCAATGTCATCATGCCTTCCCTTTACGGCGGAAGACAGCACAGAAGAAGCTACCGCGAGAGCCTTGACTGCGCAGTTGCGCTGCAGGAGCTCGAAAACATGGGCGTTGAGAACATCGTATGCTTTGACGCACACGACCCCAGAGTTCAGAACGCCATCCCTCTGATGGGCTTCGATAACATCATCCCCTCTTATCAGGTGCTCAAGGCAATGTTCAGGAGCATCGAAGACCTCAACACCGACAAGGATCATTTCATGATCGTATCTCCAGATGAAGGCGCTATCAACAGGAATATGTACTATGCTTCCGTTCTGGGCGTTGACCTGGGAATGTTCTATAAGAGACGTGACTACTCCGTTATCGTCAACGGACGCAATCCGATAGTTGCTCACGAATATCTCGGAAACGATATCACAGGCAAGGATGTATTCATTGCCGACGACATCATTTCCTCCGGCGAGTCCATGCTGGAAGTGGCTGTTGAGCTCAAGAAGCGCAACGCAAAGAGGATATTCGCTTATGCTACATATGCCATATTCACCAACGGTCTTGACACCTTCGACAAGGCTTATGCTGACGGCATTATCGACGGCGTATTCGGCACGAATCTCACCTACCGTACACCGGAGCTTCTCGGCAGGCCCTGGTTCCATGAAGTGGACTGCGCTAAGTATATAGCATATTTCATCGAATCCCTCAACCACGATATGTCTGTATCGAAGATCATTGATCCGCACCAGAAGATACAGATGCTGCTGGACAAGCACAGAAAGTAAATACTATTACGACCGGACGGAAATGCTCCGCCCGGTCGTTTCATAAGGAGAAAAATATGATCTATGCAGGGATAGTCGCAGGAGGAACAGGCACTCGAATGGGCACGGACATACCGAAGCAGTATTTGAAGCTCGGGGATGTGACCGTGCTTGAACGCTGTGCCGGGAAATTCCTGTCGGCTGAAAAGATCGCTGTTGTATATATCGCCGTTCACGAAAGCCGTATTCTTGAAGTTGAAAAGATGTTCGCAAAGTACGGCAGAAGGGTCAGGATAGTCAAGGCCGGTGAGACAAGGAACGACACTCTTGTGAATATCGTTGAGGCTGTATTTGCGGAAAACGAGGTCTCGGGTGATGATATACTTCTGACTCACGATGCGGCAAGGCCATTCGTCAGCGGGAGGATAATCGAAGAAAACATCGCTGCGGCGATCGAATTCGGGGTATGCACCACAGCTCTCCGGGCTACGGACACTATGCTCGTAAGCTCTGACGGAGAGACTGTCTCGGAGACTCCGGACAGGAACACCCTTTTCCATGCGCAGACACCCCAGAGCTTCAAGCTCCGGCTTTTCAGAGAGATCTATTCGACGCTTTCTGACAGCGAAAAAGCCGGGCTGACGGACGTTTGCGGCATCTTTTCGGCAAAGGGAGTACCCGTGCACATCGTTGAGGGTGAGCGAGAGAATTTCAAGCTCACATCTCCCATTGACCTGAAGCTTGCGGAAACGCTGATCTAAGTCCGCTTTATCCTTCTTATCCGAAGCCGGAACATCAGAGGTTTTTCCCGGAAGATACGGCAGCGGAGCATCTCGTCGAGGATGAATGCCGCAAAGGACAGCAGAGCCCAGAACATGGTGTAATAGGGGCATATGACGCCGTCGAAATTCAGGGGCATCCCGCTGTAGTCCCAGATATGCAGGGCAAGACGGTTGTTTAGTATCTCTCCCGAGAGCAGCTCGCAGCTTGTGATGAACAGAGCCGAGATAAAGCAAAGGAGCACAAGGCTGCCGCCCTCACGCCGCTGATCGTTGAGGATATGGATAACGAGCATAGCCATTCCGCCGAGCAGCGCCATCGTTATGTGCGAATAGCCCCGTTCTGCGACCTCCACGCCGCCGTAGCCCAGGGCTCCGACCGCGAACACAGTGAAATATCTCAAAAATCTTTTTAACAATAAAAGCACCTCCGCCGGGCAGATCACTATTTATAATCTGCTCAGCTAAGGTGCTTTTTAATCATTCGGTTTTTGACGAATCCCGAGCAATGCTCAGACCTGCCAGCTGTTGAGGTATTTCTCCTGCTTGTCTGTGAGCTTGTCGATGTCGATGCCCCAGAATTTCAGCTTGCGGCAGGCAACATCGTTGTCGATCTCCTCGGGGACAGAGTTAATCATGGAGGTGAGATTGCCCTTGTTCTTTGCAAGATATGCAGCAGAGAGAGCCTGTATCGCAAAGGACATATCCATGATCTCGGCAGGATGTCCGTCACCTGCGGCAAGGTTCACAAGCCTTCCCTCTCCGATAACAAAGAGAGTTCTGCCGTTTTCCAGCTTGTAGCCCTGGATATTGTTGCGGGCAAGGTATTCTTCCTTAGCGATCTTTTTAAGCCCTGCAACATCTACCTCGCAGTCGAAGTGGCCTGCGTTGCAGAGGATAGCTCCGTCCTTCATATTCATGAAGGATCTTTCGGTTATAACATCACAGCAGCCTGTGACGGTTATGAAGAGATCGCCGATCTTGGCGGCTTCCTCCATTTTCATTACCTTGAAGCCGTCCATAGCGGCTTCCATTGCCTTTATGGGGTCGATCTCGGTTATGATGACGGAAGCACCAAAGCCCTTGGCTCTCATAGCTACGCCCTTACCGCACCAGCCGTAGCCGGCAACGACAACGTTCTTTCCTGCAACAATGAGGTTCGTCGTTCTGTTTATACCGTCCCATACAGACTGTCCCGTGCCGTAGCGGTTATCGAAAAGATATTTGCAGCGTGCATTGTTGACCAGCATCATCGGGAAGCGGAGCTTGCCATCTTTGTCCATATTTATAAGACGGATGATGCCTGTGGTCGTTTCTTCGCATCCGCCGATGACATTGTCTATCAGCTGGGGATACTCGTTATGTATCATATTCACCAAGTCTCCGCCGTCGTCGATTATGATGTTCGGCCCGGACTTGACAACTGCAGCAATATGTCTGTGGTACTCTTCTTCCGTTGCGCCGTGCCACGCAAAGACGTTCAGACCGTCGTGCACAAGGGCTGCGGCAACATCGTCCTGAGTTGACAGCGGATTGCTGCCGGTAACGAACATCTCGGCACCGCCGGCTGCAAGCACCTTGCAGAGATATGCGGTCTTGGCTTCGAGGTGGATCGACAGAGCCACACGAAGGCCTTTAAAAGGCTGCTCAGCTATGAACTGTTCCTCGACGCTGCGAAGAAGACACATATTACGGCGCACCCAGTTTATCTTGCGTTTTCCGCTTTCCCAGAGTTCGGGATCTCTGATCTCGCTCATTTTTAATCCTCCAAAAGCTGTCAGGAAATAGTCCTGCTCTTTTTGTTCTGCTTATTGCGCTTCTTTTCCACGGGCTTATCAAGCTCGGGCTTGTCCTCGAAGACCTTTTCGTCCTCGCGCTTATCGAGGTAATCGAACTCGGGGTTCTTCTCGCCTCTTGCGTCATAATAGGGCTGGATAACATATTTTCTAATCAGCGGATAGCAAT
>CAMVOF010000131.1:0-6635 GCA_947169055.1 uncultured Clostridia bacterium | reverse complement strand
ATCGGTACTGCCCAGACCCTTTCGCCCATAGTTTCCGTCTATGCTCACGAAGGGGATTATGACAGAGCGAGATTCGTGCTTAAACGGTCTGTGAAGACAGCTCTCGGCGGAGCTGTCGGCATAGGGCTGCTCTTTGCAGTTTTTCCCCAGATCATACTGTTCCTCTACGGGATAAAGGACCCCGAGGTGATCGACGCCTGCAAAAGGGGTATCCGGCTGTATGTGCTCTCCTATCCGGGGCTGGCGTTTTTCTACATCATGTCCTACTATTTCCAGGCGATAAAAAAGCAGCGCCTTGCAGCCATCATGACAGCTCTGGAAGGTCTGGTCTTTCCCGTGAGCTTCATGGCGGTGCTGGCACCGCTGTTCAAGATGACGGGTGTTTGGGCTGCGATAATCGCCACGGACACAGCAGTCTCCGCAGTGATAATCATTTATCTTATGCTCTCAAAGAAAAAGCACGGAAAGGATGATCCCGAAAGCTTTCTCCTTCCCTCAGAGCCCTCTCCGGACAGGCTCGAATTCACCGTGAAGATGAATGTGCCGGATGCTGTGAAACTATCGGCAAAGGCGGAGACCTGGGTGAAGGAAAGGCTTGATTCCTCCGTATCTGTGAAGACCTGCCTTGCCCTTGAAGAGATGCTGACAGGTATCGCAGAGGTAAACAGATCGTCGCCGGAAGAGGTCGTTGATGTTGTGCTCAGGCAGGAGGACAGATGCGTGGTTATCTCCATGCGCGATATGGGAGAGACCTTCAATCCAACGATAGTTGAGGAAGACGGAGAACAGAGATTTGATAATATCTCGGTGCTGAACAAGATCGCAGCCTCCATAGAATATGACCGTTCGATAGGTATGAACAGCACCATGATCCGTATTTCCAACGAGAAATGACCGATAAAAACAAAGCTCGCTCACTGCCGCGGAAACTGTGAGCGGGCTAATTTTTCAACGATCATTCTCAGCAAATTGCAAAATAATAACAAATGTGATATAATCAGGATAACATCGGAAAAAGGAAGTCGGCCTACGCCCGGAAAGGACATTCAAAAGAGCAGGAAACTGTTCTTGCAGATACCCCGACGCTTCGCCCAAGGAGCTCCTCGAAGGCATACGCACAGAGCTTGACAGCTTCGTCGGCACAGCACCGCAGTACGACGATATAACGATGCTCGGAATAAAACTGTTTATATTATATCTCCGCCGAAGGGCGGCGAGGATGATTCCCACTATTAGGAGGTACAATAATGAAAGCTGAAATACTCAAAACAAAAAAACGTCTTGACGTCATCGTCGAGGGAAAGCTCGATGCCGTTGCTGCACCCGAGCTTGAAGAAAAGCTGATACCTGCTCTCAACGACATCCAGACCCTAATCTTCGACTTCTCGGAACTCAAGCTCATATCCAGCGCAGGGCTGAGAGTGCTGCTCTCCGCCACAAAGCGGATGGACGATCTTGGCGGGACCATGACCATAAAGAATGCTTCCGACGACGTCAAAAAAGTATTCAAGCTCACGGGCTTTATAAATGTGCTGAACGTAAAGTGAACAACCCGATACTGCTGCACGAACGGTTTCAGACAAAAAACGGTACCTTGCCCCGAAGGGGTTGAGGTACCGTTTTTTTCGCACTTTGCGCCGCTGCGAAGCAGCAACGCGATCCTCTTTTTAAGGAAGTTTAAAATAACTTTTCCGTGTTCTTGTCCAGCTTTGAGATTATGCCGATCATCTGCTCCTCAGTCTCCTTGAAGCCTCCTGTCACCCAGTCGGCGATGACGGCTATGCAGCCCTGTGCCCGGTAGGAGCACATATAGTCGAGCTCGGTCTCGGAAAGGCTGCTCTCCCCTTTTTCCAGCTGCTTCTGCATGAATACGCCCTTGATTATCTCGCTGAGCTTGCTTCTAAGCTGACCCGTTGTGTTGGGGCTGAAGACCATACCGAAGATGCTTCTGTTCTCGGAGATGTAGCCTATTATCTTCTTGAAGAACACATCCGCAGGCTCTTCCTCCAGCTCCAGCATCAGGAGGCCGAAGGACACGATAGTCTCCTTCTCGATCTTGTCGTAGAGGTCATAAACATCGAGATAGTGCCTGTAAAGGGTACCGCGGTTCACGTCTGCCTTGTCGCATATCTCCTGCACCGTTATCTTGTGGAGCTCCTTCTCGGTGAGAAGCTCTGAAAGTGCGTTGGTAAGGGCTTTCCTCGTTTTCTGAGCACGGCGGTCGTTTGATCTTTCGGTCATATTATTATCTCGCTTTCCCTGAAATCACCTGTTCTGCTGAGACAAGTATAGCATATCTCAGAGGATTTTGCAATAGTTCCGCGGCAATTTTTCGGCATCGTGTCGCTTATGCAACAGCTCGTCGCAGTTCTTCCTCACAAGCAGCAAAAGGGGCTTGTTCCGATTGTTGAACAGGGCGTATTCCGGCTGATGATACCGAATGGTTTACGGATCATGTCGTTGTTCCGGCAGGCATAAAACGGCTCTGCTGACAGAAAAAATGAGACACAGGATCGTTAAAACCGGTTGACTATTGGGCCGATCTGTGGTAGAATGGTAGCAGAATATGGACAGACATCAAAGACCGCGTTTCATCCGCTGCTCACGGCAGCCAGGCGGTCATAAACAAATTACAGGAGTGAATACTATGAAAAAAGCGAAAAGGATGATCGTTTCGGCACTGACAGCGATCGCACTTATGGCGCAGATGTGTCCGCCTGTCAGCGCAGCGGCGGAAGTGACCTACAGATCCTACAGCTGGAACGGTTCTGCCCTGGTATCCGAGAATATTACAACTTCAAACTATAAGACTCTGACCTGGGGCGATAGCGAGCTGACCACCGGCACCTATGTTGTTTCCGACAACATCGTGTTATACGACCGTCTCAATGTTGCAAAGGATGCAGTCGTGAATCTTGTTGTTCTGCCGGGAAATACCCTGACCTGCAAAGAGGGCATCAGCTGCGGCTATGACAAGAACAACAAATACGGCACGCTGAACATCTACGGCACCGGCAAGATCGTGACGACAGGTAAGGAGAATGCTGCCGGCATCGGCGGAGATAACGATGAGACAAACGGTTATATCACCGTTCACGGTACGGAGATCGAAGCCACAGGCGGCAAGCACGCCGCAGGCATCGGCGGCGGTGAAGGCGGCAAGGACCCGAACGAGAATTCGCCCACGATCAAAATATTTGACGGAAAAATCACCGCAACAGGCGGTATCGACGGCGCAGGCATCGGCGGCGGCGATGAGCAGCCCGGCGCACGCACCTACATCTACGGCGGCGATATAACTGCAAGCAGCAAAAAGCACGGCGCAGGCATCGGCGGCGGCGACGAGGAAGGCACCTACGGCGTATGGATATACGGCGGAAAGGTTACCGCAACAGGCGGTGACCACGGCGCAGGCATCGGTGCCGGCGAAGAAGGCGGCAGTATGCGCAGCGGAGATAACGGCGGCGTCAATATCCTCGGCGGAAATGTCACTGCAAAAGGCGGTGAAGGTGCTGCAGGCATCGGCGGCGGCTGGGGCGAGAATGTCAGCGGAGAAATAAACATCTCGGGAACTGCCACAAAGCTTAATGTCACCGGCGGTTATAACGGTGCCGGTATCGGCTCGGGAGGCTGTAATAACAGCTTAAAAAAAGGCGATATGAAAGCAACGATCACGATCAGTGAAGGTTCTGACAGTGATATCTCCATAATATCAGGAGCACAAGGTGCAGGTATCGGTGCAGGAGAAGGCGGAAATGTAAGCGGAAAGGTCTTTATCAACGGCGGCAAGATCAAGATCAAAGGATATTACGGAGGAGCCGGCATCGGCGGAGGATGCGAAGCAGGGCAATTCTTTGTCGGAGGCGAAGGCGGAACAGTCTATATCGGCGGCGGAGATCTGACTATCCACGTATGTGATTACGAAGGCAAAGCAGAAGCCATAGGCAGCGGAGCCAATGATTATGTCAGCGGCACAGTTTATATTGCGGCTGATAATAATAAAACACGGAAGTATATGCGTGTTTCTTATAATAAAGATAACGGTGATTTCTTTTCGCCCCCTGCCGAGCCTAACGCTACTGCCAAAGCAGGCGACCGTACAGGTAAATGCCATTCAAACTGCTCGCTGTTCATCACAGAATGTCCTCACACCGATCATAACGGTAACAGCGGACTGACCTATACGATCGTTGGCGATCAACACCAGAAGAAATGCAAGTACTGCGGGCTGAATGAAACAGAAGCTCACAAGGGTTCTGACTGCGAATGCGGTTATATGTCGGGGACCTGCACAGTAACGCTTGTAGAATCAGGGAATTCTTATGCTTATGTTGCAAGAAATCAGGAATTTGAACTGCCCGACTATGAAAACAGGGCATTGTTTGGCAATGTCATTCCGACGCCTTTTTACAGAGTAACAGGCTGGAAACTGAGCGGCGATACCTCCGGTAAGGTCTATGAACAGGGAGAGAACGTAAAAATCACCAAAGATATGACATTCACATCTGTAAAGGAAGATCTTTATCGGATAAATTTTGACACTTTAGTTAATGGCAGCTTCCGCGCAGACCTTACCGATGACGCTGTTTATGCCGCAGCAGGTGAAGTGTTTGAATTCGGTGTTGACGCTGATCCGGGTTACAGCGTGAGCAAGGTCACCTATAAAATAATGGACGGGGTTGACACTAATTACAATTACGTTTATTCCGACCCGATCGAGATAGAGCCTGATAACGGCAAATATCAGCTGACGCTGCCTGCGTTTACCGAAACAAGCGGCATAAAAAACAATATGATCGTGATCTCGGCGGAATTCACTAAGGATGAAAACTGCGTATATATTTCCGAAGGCATATCAAACGGAACTGTCACCATCGACGGTGTTGATCTCGTTAATGATAAAACACCTCCGACACCGTTCCCGAAGGACGAGACCGTCACACTTAAGGTTCAGCCTGCCGAAGGATATGTTCTTAAAAAACTCAGCTGCCTGAAAGCAAACGGCTCCGAGGTGGAGTTGACGCAGGATCCCGAGGACGAAACGAAATACACCTTCACGATGCCTGACGAAAGCGTTATGGTATCGGCAAAATTTGAAAGCATAGACGCGGTTGATTCTTCCCTTTACGGTTACTCACTGAGCCTTGACGGCGATATCGGCGTGAACTTCTATATGGCGCTTGACGAAGAAGTTGCCGAAAGCAATACAGCCTATATGGAATTCACTATCCCCAACGGCACAGATACCGAGACTCAGAAAGTCTATGTCAACAAGCAGACCGCTGATCCGAGCCAGCCTTATGCGGCGAAAACGGAATACAACGGAAACACCTACTATGTTTTCAAGTGCCGCGTTTCCGCAAAGGATATGGCATCGACGATCACAGCGCAGATGGTGGACGGCAGCGGCGACAACAAAGAATACACCTACTCCGTTATGGAATATGCTGCTTTTCTGATCCAGCACGCAGATAAAAACGGAGATGAAATGGCAAGAGAATATGCCAGAGCGCTTCCGCTGGTAAAGGCGATGCTCAACTACGGTGCGGCTGCACAGGAATATTTCAATGTCGGCGACGTCCTCGCAAATTCGGGACTTGAGGAAGAAGAAAAAGAGCTCAATGTCACAGCCGAAAATATCAATGCGCCATGGGATAAAGAATCCGGCCTGTGCATAAACGAAAGCGAAGTTACCTTTGAGGGCACAACGCTTTCGCTCAAGTCAGAGACTACGCTTTCGCTCTATTTCACAGGAGATCTTGATAATGCAAGTTTCTCCTGCTACACGGAGGTTTCTGAAAATGCAGACTGGATGGGCAAGAAGTTTTTCACGGTTGAGAAAAAGAAGAGCGGTAAATACACGATCGTGCGTATACGGGGCATAGCTGCAAAATATCTCGGAAACAGTTTTACGGTAACGTGGGGGAACCCCTCCGTGACCTACAGCCCGTTGAACTACTGCTACGAAGCTGTCAACAGCAGCACAAGCAAAGCAAAGCTGAAGAACGTCTGCAAGGCGCTGTATCTCTACTGGCAGGCAGCACAGGCTTATTTCTCGGGAGGCAATAACTGATGGAAAAGAACAAGTATCTTTCTCCCGAAATGGAGATAATAAGGTTTGACGCAGAAGACGTTATCGTAACAAGCGACTGCGGAGGACTTGAACCGGACGAAACGACCTTTGCCGGCGGCGACGGTTAAGACGAAAAATGCTGCCGGCGAACTGGCTGAGTATCTCAAGCCGCAGAACAACGGCGAAGGAGAACTGTCCGATGACGACGCTTCCGCTGTAGGCGGCGGCATCTGGATGGATGTGGGCGCCGGCTGGATATGGGTCGATGATACAGTTCCGACAA
Organism: uncultured Clostridia bacterium; assembly: GCA_947169055.1. GTDB lineage: Bacteria > Bacillota > Clostridia > Oscillospirales > Ruminococcaceae > FB2012. The sequence continues at coordinate 279 of CAMVOF010000131.1, read as the reverse complement.
GAAAGCGCGAACCGGCTTTAAAGGATTTTAAGATCGATATCATTCCTGAATAATATCACTGAAAGAGACCTGATCTGTCAGCCTGGCAGATCAGGTTTTTTGTGCATGGAAAAGGGCTTGAGGAGCACCTCTGACAGGTGCCTGCCGTGTTGACAAAACAGCTGCAAATGGTATCATACCATTGAATTTAAGCGCAAAACCGATACGATCACGACTACGGTATTTTTAAGGCAACACCGCACAACCCGCGGCTAACGCCTCTGCACGTCATCTGCTTGC